>NZ_CP114065.1:3957821-4262269 GCF_027627575.1 Kribbella sp. CA-293567 | reverse complement strand
TTTCGCGGCGTACGACGACCTGGCCGCCCGCTACGACGTGGTGATCAGCGAGGGCGCCGGCAGCCCGACCGAGATCAACCTGCGGCAGTCGGACTACGTGAACATGGGGCTCGCCCAGCACACCCGGTCGCCGGTGGTGGTGGTCGGTGACATCGACCGCGGTGGAGTGTTCGCGTCGATGTTCGGCACCGTCGCGCTGCTCGACGCTGCCGATCAACGGCTGATCAGCGGGTTCGTGATCAACAAGTTCCGCGGCGACGTGTCCTTGCTACAGCCCGGGATCGACATGCTCGGCGCCGTGACCGGGCGGCCGACGTACGGCGTACTGCCGTGGCTGCCGGGGCTGTGGCTCGATTCGGAGGACGCGCTCGACGTACCGGCTCGCCGCCTGTCGGAGGACTCGTCGGTGCTGACCATCGCCGTGGTGCGGTTCCCGCGGATCAGCAACTTCACCGATCTCGACGCGCTCGCCATCGAGCCGACCACGAGTGTCTTCTTCACCGCGAGCCCGGCCGAGGTCCGGGATGCCGATCTGGTCGTGCTGCCGGGCTCGCGCGCGACCACCGCGGACCTCGCCTGGCTTCGCTCGACCGGTCTGGCCGACGCGGTCTCCGCCCGAGTGGCTGCCGGGCGGCCGGTGCTGGGGATCTGCGGTGGATACCAGTTGCTCGGTGGAGCGATCTCGGACCCGGCGGGGGTCGAGGGTGGCGGGTCGGCCACCGGGCTGGAATTGTTGCCAATAGCAACTGAGTTCCAGGTGGCGAAGGTGCTGGCCCGGCCGGCGCCGACGGCGTACGAGATTCATCACGGGGTGGTGAGCGTGACCGGGACGGCGGCGGAGTTTCCGGGTGGGTGCCGCGCCGGGGTGGTCTGGGGGACGATCTGGCACGGGCTGTTCGACGACGACGTGGCCAGACAGGCCTTCCTGAGCGAGATCGCGGCGCTGACCGGAAAGCCTGCTCCCGACGGGACGGTGTCCTTCGCGGCTCAGCGGGAGGCGCGGTTGGAGCTGCTCGCCGACGCCATCGACGAGCACCTCGACACCGCGGCGCTGCTGAGCCTGATCGAGGCGGGGGCCGGCGCCGAGGTGCCGTTCGTCCCGCCGGGTGCGCCGAAACTGTCGACGCCCTGATCTAGCGTCTGCCGGGTGGACCTCAAAGCAGAACTACATCGGCAGCTGCAGCAGTCGCGCGCCGTGATGCTGGCCAAGCTCGACGGCCTGAGCGAATACGATCGGCGCCGGCCGCTGGTGCCCTCGGCCACCAACCTGCTCGGCCTGGTCAAGCACCTGGCCGGGTTGGAGTACAGCTATCTCGGCGAGTGCTTCGGGCGGCTCCCGCCGGAGAAGCTCGCCTGGGTCGAGGACGAGACGATCTGGGAGGGCGCCGACATGTGGGCGCTGCCGTCGGAGTCCAGCGAGTACCTGATCGGCCTGTACCAGCGCGCCTGCGCCTTCGCCGACGAGACCATCACGACGCTCGACCTCGATGCGCCCGGCTCGGTCGCGCACTGGCCCGAGGACCGCCGCGCCACCACCCTCGGTGTCCTGCTGATCCGGATGGTCGGCGAGACGGCCCACCACTCCGGCCACGCCGACATCATCCGCGAACTCATCGACGGCACCGGCGGGCCGGATGCCGACGTACTGGACGAAGCCGGGTGGACGAAGTACTTCAGCACCCTCCAACGCGCCGCGGAAGCCTTCAAGTAGCCCCACCTGGCCCGTGCACAAGCCGGCGTACGGCGGACTAGGGGGCAGTGGGGTCTTCGGGGGTGAGTTCGATACCGCGGGTGGTGAGGATCTTGCGGAGTTTCGTGCTGGGTTCGCTGTTCTCCAGGCCGCTGATCCGGGTGAGGTTGGGCAGCAGATCCAGGTCGGCGACGGCCTTGGTGGTCACCGGGATCGCCTCGTCGCCGCTGCCCGGATCCCAGAACGGGAACAGGTGCCTGAAGAACTCTGAACCGCCGTCCAGCCCGCTCGACTGATGCAACGTCTCGACCCGGGCCAGCAGCTCGTCGGGGATGGCGAGATTGCGGAAATAGCGCTGAACCTCGGGGATGATCGCGTAGCCGTCCTGCTCGACCGAGATCTCGCGCTTGTCGTACTCCTGCGCGAACTCATGGACGTCGAAGCGGGGTTCGAGCACGCGCTGCCGATACATGAGTTCCTCGATCACCAGGAGCTTGAGACCGAAGTCCTTGAACCGGTTCTCCCGGGGAGCCGGCAGGGGGAAGCGCTTGGGGCGTGATCGATAGTCGGCCGCCTCCTCCAGGAGCGCCTTGACTCGCGCGCCTTGGGCCTCGGGAAGCTGCCGCGCCGCGGTGGTGAGGGTCTTGCGCGTGCTGGGTGAGACGGCGATCCGCTGCACTGCGGCCGTTCGACGCTCCGCCTCGGCGGCATCGGCCTGGGTGACGTCCTCGATTCTCAGTGGGTAGTAGACAAACCTTTCGACGAACGCACTCGTCGTCGCCTCCGGCCACTCGCCGACATCGCGTAGTACCTGGGCGAAGATCTCCGCGCTGCGTGTGTGCAGGACAGCACCCTTGCGCGCGGAGAATCCGAGCATGTCGAGTGCGAGGCTCTTCATCGGCCCGCCGT
Organism: Kribbella sp. CA-293567; assembly: GCF_027627575.1. Lineage (NCBI taxonomy): Bacteria > Bacillati > Actinomycetota > Actinomycetes > Propionibacteriales > Kribbellaceae > Kribbella > Kribbella sp. CA-293567. Next base: position 4,259,670 of record NZ_CP114065.1, on the reverse strand, counting down.
CGGCCTGGCCGCGATCGATGAGGTAGAAGCGGATCAGCTCACCGGTCTCGCGCACCACCTCAGGATGAGCCGCGAGCAACCTCAGGAGCACGAACCGATCCTGCGCCGGAAAGGCCCGGAAGTGTGCTGGTACGAGGCCCGCGATCTCGGCTTGGTACTGCTCGGTCTCCCCGGTGTAGGAGGCGTGCCAGCTGTAGAGCTCCAGCATGGCGCCCGCGATGTCACCCCAGGTGCCGGTGTCGAGGCGCATCGGAGTCTGGGTGAAGCGGTCGTCGGGATGCTGCTGCGCTGCTTCGATGAGCGCGCGATGCTCGGAGTGGCGCTGCTGCAACAGGTTCCAGGCATCTCGCCGGGCCGCACCGAGGTAGCGTCCGGTCGCGAACGTCAGGATGAAGCGGTAGGCGTCGAGCCCCTCCAGAGCCGACTCCGGCGCCGGCCGGCCGAGCAGCCGCGCGACGCTGGCGAAGTACAGGTCGTACAAGCGGGTGAGGTTGCCGCGATCCGCCTTGACGAGCAGGCCCCATGCCTCCGACACCGCCTTGTGGCCGTCGCGATCATCCGCGGCGAGCGTTGCGAGGTGGGCGAGGCTGCCTTCGAGCGAGGTGATGCCGGCATCAGTCACGACCGCACGGTACCAACGCGAGGTACAGCCTGGTCGAAGGCCGGTTGGTGGATCTGTGAGGATGGGTGGGTGAGTGAACAGCTGGAGGTGTTCCAGCAGCAGCGGGGGCGGATGTTCGGGATCGCCTATCGGCTGCTCGGGTCCGCGGCCGAGGCTGACGAGGTGTTGCAGGATGCGTGGTTGCGGTGGCAGTCGGTCGACCATCGCGCTGTCCGGGAGCCCGCGGCCTTCCTCGCGAAGACCGTCACCAACCTCTGTCTCAACCAGCTGACCTCGGCCCGGTCGCGGCGGGAGACGTACGTCGGTGAGTGGCTGCCCGAGCCGGTTCTCACCGGTGCGGGCCTCGACGACCTCGGGCCGCTCGACGAGGTCGCGCAGCGGGAGTCGGTCTCGTTCGCGTTGCTGACGGTGCTCGAGAAGCTCAGCCCGGCCGAGCGGGCGGCGTACGTGCTGCGTGAGGCGTTCGCGTACTCGCATCGTGAGGTCGCCGAGCTGATCGGTACGACGGAGGCCAACGCGCGCCAGCTCCACGCCCGGGCCCGGAAGCGCGTTGCGGCCGACCGGCCGGACCCCGAGCCGGATCAGGCTGTTCGCGGTCGGCAGCCGGAACGGGTGGATCCCGGTCACTGGCGCACGCTGGTCGAGCGCTTCCTCGCGGCCGCTCAGCTGGGCGACCTGGCCGGACTCGAGTCGATGCTGGCCGCCGACGTGGTCTCCCGGGCCGACGGTGGCGGCAAGGTCAACGCGGCTCGCAGGCCGGTGCTGGGTCGCGAGCGCGTCGCGCGCTATCTGATCGGCGTACTGGAACGGTTCGGCGCCGGGATCACGCCGTACTTCGGCCAGGCGAACGGCGAGCCCGTGCTCGTTGCCGTCGGCCCCGAAGGTCTGCGCGCGGTGATCTTCCTCGGCTTCGACGGCGAGCAGGTCAGCAGCCTCGAACTCGCGCTGAATCCGGACAAACTCGCCCGGGCCGAAGCGCAGTTGTCACGAATCGGCGGGGTGTCCGGTCTGGGCTGGTGACCGAAAGGACCTCACCCATGCGAACCATCCTCGTCACCGGCGGCACCGGCACTCTGGGCCGTCCGACGGTGGCCGCCCTGCGAGCTGCCGGCCACGACGTCCGTGTTCTGAGCCGGCGCCGCGGAGCCGGCCTGACCACCGGCAACCTGACCGAAGGCACCGGCCTGCGGGAGGCGGTGAACGGCGTCGACACGGTCCTTCACCTGGCCACCAGCCTCGGCCGCGCCGACGTCACCCAGACCCGGAACCTGGTCGAGAGCCTCCGCCCCACCGGCGTCGAACACCTGATCTTCGTCTCGATCGTCGGCATCGACCGCATCCCCTTGCCCTACTACCGGCACAAACTCGAGTCCGAGCGCCTGGTCGCCGAGTCCTCGATCCCGTACTCCGTACTGCGCGCCACCCAGTTCCACCATCTCGTCGACCGGCTGTTCAGCGCCCAGCGCTTCCTGCCGTTCCTGCTCGCCCCCGCGATCCGCCTCCAGCCCATCGCGATCGAAGACGTCGCCGCCCGGCTCGCCGCCTTGGCCGCCGGCCCACCAGCAGGCCGGGCCGCCGACATCGGGGGCCCGGAGCAACGACCGGTTCCCGGCCTGGCGCGAGTCTGGAAGCAGGCCGCCGGCTCCGGCCGGCCGGTGATCTCCGTCCGGCTGCCAGGCAAGACTTTTCGGGCCTTCGCCTCCGGCGCCGCGCTGGCCGGTACCACGCCGTACGGGCAGAAGACCTTCGCCGATCATCTCGGTGAGCGCTTCGCGGTGGAGGGGAAGCAGTGAGCCGGCTGCTACGCCCCGGGCTGATCGTCCTGGGAGTCATCCAGCTCGTCGTCGGAACCTGGACGTTGTTCTTCCCGGCCAGCTTCTACAACGACGTGCCGACGGTGGACTGGACTCCGCCGTACAGCGAGCATCTGTTCCGTGACTTCGGCAGCACCACATTGGGGATCGGGATCGTGGTGGCCGCCGCCGCGATCTGGCTGGAGCGGCGGCTGGTGATCGTCGCGCTACTCGCCTACCTGAGCTACTCGGTGACCCACTTCGCCTTCCATGCGCATCATCTGAACAGCGACTCGCCCGGGCTCTCGGGACTGCTGCTGGCGTTCACGATCCTGTCGGTGCTGATCCCGGCCGCCCTGCTGCCGGCCGCACTGAGGATCAGGGTGACTTGACGACTGTGACAGTACTGCTGTCACAATGGACGGCATGGGGCCACTGAGTGGGGTCAAGGTCGTCGAGCTGGCCGGGATCGGGCCGGCGCCGTTCGGCTGCATGATGCTGGCCGAGCTGGGCGCCGAGGTGTTGCGGATCGAGCGGCCGGGCGGCGGGCTCGCGATGGGCCCGCCCGAGCTGGAGCTGCTCAATCGTGGCCGCCGCAACGTCGCGCTCGATCTGAAAAACCCGGCGGCGGTCAAGACCGTTCTGCAGTTGGTGGCGGGAGCCGACGTGCTGATCGAGGGCTTCCGGCCGGGGGTCGCCGAGCGGCTCGGGCTCGGTCCCGACGACTGCCAGGCGGTGAATCCCCGCCTCGTCTACGGCCGGATGACGGGCTGGGGGCAGGACGGTCCGCTGGCCCAGTCCGCCGGACACGACATCGACTATCTCGCGCTGTCCGGCGCGCTGCACCTGATCGGTCGCGCGGGCGGCCCGCCGCAGGTCCCGGTGAACCTGCTCGGCGACTTCGCCGGTGGGTCGCTCTACCTCGTGGTGGGCATTCTTGCCGCGTTGTTCGAAGCGCGGGGGAGCGGCCGGGGCCAGGTCGTCGACGCGGCGATCGTCGACGGCTCCGCGCACCTCACCACGATCGTTCACGGCGCTTTGGCCGGCGGCAACTGGAAGCTGGAGCGGGGGACCAACCTGCTCGACACCGGAGCACCGTTCTACGACGTCTACGAGACCTCGGACGGCGAGTTCATGGCGGTCGGCGCGATCGAACCGCAGTTCTACCACCAGCTGATCCAGCTGCTCGGCGTCGAGGCCCCCGACCGGTACGACGTGGCCAACTGGCCGGCGCTGCACAAGCTGCTCACCGAGACCTTCGCCCAGCGCACCCAGGCCGAGTGGACCGGGATCTTCGACGGCACCGACGCCTGCGTCTCGCCGGTACTCCGGCCGGCCGCCGAGCATCCCCATCTAGTTGCCCGCGGCATCTTCGTCGACCGGGACGGGGTCCGGCAGCCGGCCCCCGCGCCGCGCTTCTCGCGAACCCCCTCGCAGCTCGACCAGCCTCCGGCCCGCCCTGGCCAGCACACCCGCGAAGCCCTGGCCGACTGGGGAGTCGCCGGCGTCGATGCCCTGCTGGCCTCGGGGGCCGCGGTGCAGGCCGACTGATCTCAGCACCTGAGCTCGCGGCCGCGACCCGGCCGACGACCCGCAGTACCAGGATCCCGACAGGAGACCGCCCGTGGAACGTCACCTCTTCGACGCCGATCACGATGCCTTCCGCGAGACCGCGCGCGCGTTCTGCGAGAAGGAGATCGTGCCGCACCACGACAGCTGGGAGGAGGCCGGCATCGTCCCGCGGGAGCTCTGGACCGCGGCCGGCGCGGCGGGGCTGCTCGGCTTCATGATTCCCGAGCAGTACGGCGGCGGTGGCGCGCGCGACTTCCGCTTCAACGCGGTGGTGATCGAGGAGGTGACCAAGGCCCGCGCGAGCGGCCCCGGCTTCACGATCCACGCCGACCTCGTGTCGGCGTACCTGCTGGACTACGCGACCGACGAGCAGAAGGACCGCTGGCTGCCGGGATTCTGCTCGGGTGAACTGATCACCGCGATCGCGATGACCGAACCGGGCGCGGGCAGCGACCTGCAGGGCATCACCACCACGGCCGTCCGCGACGGCGACGACTACGTCCTCAACGGCCAGAAGACCTTCATCTCCAACGGCATCCTGGCCGACCTCGTGATCGTGGTCGTGAAGACCGACCCGGAGGCCGGCTACCAGGGCATCTCGCTGCTGGTGGTCGAGCGCGGGATGGCGGGGTTCGAACGCGGCCGCAACCTGGAGAAGATCGGGCTGAAGGCGCAGGACACCGCGGAACTGTTCTTCGACGACGTCCGGGTGCCGGCCACCAATCTGCTCGGCGAGGAGGGGCAGGGCTTCGTCTACCTGATGCAGAAGCTCCCGCAGGAACGGCTCGCCATCGCCGTGGTCGCGGCCGCCGCCTGCGAGAACGTGCTCGCCACCACCCTGCAGTACGTGAAGGACCGCAAGGCCTTCGGCCGCCCGATCGGCTCCTTCCAGAACAGCCGGTTCGTACTGGCCGAGCTCGCCACCGAGACCCAGATCGCCCGCGTCTTCGTCGACCGCTGCATCGAGGAACTCAACGCCGGCAAGCTCACCGTCTCCGACGCCGCGATGGCCAAGTGGTGGACCACCGAACTGCAGAAGAAGGTGGTCGACAAGTGCCTCCAGTTGCACGGCGGCTACGGCTACATGACCGAGTACCCGATCGCCAAGGCCTACCTCGACACCCGGATCCAGACCATCTACGGCGGCACCACCGAGATCATGAAGGAGATCATCGGCCGGACCCTGGGGATCTGAGCGCGCTGCTCGGTGATCCGGTGGTTTCGTGGTTGACTGCCGGGAGCGGTTTCGGTGCGGAGGAGGGTCTTCGATGGGGATTGTGTCGCCGGGGTTCACCGGCCGTCGCGGTGCTGGCAGCGACCTGCCGCCGGGGCAGTACCTGACGCACGAGTTTCCGGTGCTGTCGGCCGGGCCGACTCCGCACGTCCGCCATGAGCACTGGGAGCTGACGGTCGCCAACGAGACCGGCGAGGTCACTCGCTGGGACTGGAAGGCGCTCACCGCGCTGCCGAGCGAGAAGATCACCAAGGATCTGCACTGTGTCACCCGGTGGTCGAAGCTGGGCACGGAGTGGAAGGGCGTCTCGCTGGACGTCCTGCTCGCCGATGTGGAGACCGGCGCCGACTTCGTGATGGTGCACAGCTATGGCGGCTACACCACCAACCTGCCGCTCGAGGACCTGCTCGACGGTCAGGCCTGGATCGCCTACGAGTACGACGGCGAGCCGCTGCACCCGGAGCACGGTGGGCCGGCCCGGCTGCTGGTGCCGCACCTGTATCTGTGGAAGAGCGCCAAATGGGTGCGCGGTCTGGTGCTCTCCGACTCCGAGGATCTGGGTTTCTGGGAGACGGCCGGCTATCACGAGTACGGAGACCCATGGAAAGAACAGCGATACGCCGGCGACTGACCTGGCAGGCCGGCACCGTCACGGAGGTGCGGGCCGAGACGGCGAGCGCCCGCACGGTGGTCCTCGACGTACCGGACTGGCCTGGGCATCTGGCCGGTCAGCACCTCGACGTCCGGCTGACCGCGCCGGATGGGTACCAAGCCTCCCGGTCGTACTCGATCGCCTCGGCCTGGAGCGGCTCCGGCACGGGTCCCGGGATCGGGACGACGGTCGAGTTGACCGTCGAGCAGGTGCCCGGCGGCGAGGTCTCGCCGTACCTGGTCGACGTGATCCGGCCCGGCGACCCGCTGGAGGTGCGCGGTCCGGTCGGCGGCTGGTTCGTCTGGAAGCCCGAGCAGGAAGGCCCGATCCAGCTCATCGGCGGCGGTTCAGGCGTGGTGCCGCTGATGGCGATGCTGCGCGCGCACGCCGCCGCGGCCAGCACCACCCCGGCCCGTCTCCTGTACTCCGTACGCCGGCCGGAGGCGGTGATCTATGTGAGCGACCTCAAGGAGCTCGCGGCCTCCGACGACATCGAGGTCACCTTCGCCTACACCCGTGAGGCGCCGCCGGGGGAGCAGCGCGCCCCGGCCCGCATCGACGCCGGCCTGCTGGCCTCGGTGACCTTCCAGCCGGAGGACGCGCCGACCACCTATGTCTGCGGGCCGACTCCCTTCGTGGAGACGGTCGCCGACCTGCTCGTCGCGGCCGGGCACGACCCGGCCCGGATCAGAACCGAACGCTTCGGATGACAGGAGAACCGCGATGACGGTGGAAGTTCCGACGTACCTGGACGGCAATGCGGCAGCCGGTGTGCTCCGCGAGATCTTCGCCGTCGACATCACCGCCGCCATCGGCCGCTGCGCGGGCTGCGGGCAGACGGGCGTCTTCGCCGAGACGCGGGTCTACCTGGACGCGCCCGGTCTGGTGGCGCGCTGCCAGGGATGCGACGAAGTGCTGCTCCGGGTCGTCACCACCCCGGCCGACACCTATCTCGATCTTCGCGGGCTGACCTACCTTCGCGTGCCGAACCCGGCCTGACGGCGAGTCGCCCGCGGGTGCGGCTGAGGTCGAGAGTCTGTCAGCGTCGCGGCGGCTTGGTGCGGGAACGGCGAACGGTGTCGCGCTGGGTCTCGCCGACGGCCCGTTCGTAGGCGATCACCAGTCCCTGGATGGTGACCGGCTTGAACCGCTCGACCAGTTGCTGGATGTGCTCCGGCGGGCCGCCCGAGTCGCGGTAGTGCGGCCACACCTTGGTCCGGAACACCTCGGTCAGCTCCTCGGCCAGCGCGCGGCCGTGCTCGGTGAAGATCCGCCCGACGTCGAGCACCGCGTCGACCGGCAGGTCGAGCTCGAGCAACTCGACCCCCAGGCTGAGATGCGCCGTCGCGACCTGGAAGACGTCCTCGTCCGGCGTCGGCTCGACGACGCCGAGCGCGATCAGCATCTCGATCTCGTCGTCGGTCAGCTCACGGCCGGTCCGCCGGACCAGGGCCGGGCGGTCGAGCGTCTCGGGCAGGTCCCGCATCCACGGCGTCAGCAGGGTCCGGTGCAGCGCGATGTCCTGCGGCGTCGCGTCGGCGGGGATGCGCTCGAGATAGCCCTCGATCGCCGACAGGTTGAACCCGTGCGCCTGCAGCTCGCGCACCAGGTCCAGCCGGGCGATGTGCTCCGGGCCGTAGTACCCGACCCGGCCGCGACGTACCGGCGGTGGGACCAGGCCGCGGCCGGCGTAGAAGCGCAGCGTGCGTACGGTCATCCCGACCCGCGCGGACAGCTCGTCGACCGTGAGGGTCGCCTCGTCCGCGGTGGTGTCCGGCTTTGTGTGCGGTCCTGCATCCGACCTTGCGTCCGACCTTGCATCCGACATGGCCGAGATCATAACGACCCCCTCTTGACGACCATGACACCAGAACTGTCACAATCGGACCGACGACTCGACCGACGGGATCCCCATGAGCACTGAAGCCTTTCTCTACGATGCGATCCGGACACCGCGAGGCAAGGGCAAAGCGGCCGGCGCGCTGCACGAGGTGAAGCCGATCCAGCTGGTCACCGGACTGCTCGAGGAGCTGCGCACCCGGCACCCGGAGCTGGACGAGGAGGCGATCGACGACCTGGTCCTCGGCGTGGTCTCGCCGATCGGCGACCAGGGCATGGACATCGCCCGGACCGCGATCCTCGCGGCGGGCTACCCGGAGACCACCGGCGGCGTCCAGCTGAACCGCTTCTGCGCCTCCGGCCTGGAGGCGGTGAACCAGGCAGCGCAGCGGATCCGCTCCGGCTGGGAGGACTTCATCCTGGCCGGCGGCGTCGAGTCGATGTCGCGGGTGAAGATGGGCTCCGACGGCGGCGCCTGGGCGATGGACCCGGAGACCGCGATCGACACCAACTTCATCCCGCAGGGCATCAGCGCCGACCTGATCGCCACCCTGGACGGCTTCTCCCGGACCGACGTCGACACGTACGCCGCCGAGTCGCACGCGCGGGCCGCCAAGGCGTGGGCCAACGGGTACTTCGCCCGCTCGGTCGTGCCGGTGACGGATCGCAACGGCCTGCAGATCCTCGACCACGACCAGTTGGTCCGCCCCGGTACGACGGTGGAGACGCTGGCCGGGTTGCCGGCCTCCTTCGCCGCGATCGGTGAGCACGGCGGCTTCGACTCGGTCGCGCTGGAGAAGTATGTGACGGTCGAGCGGATCGACCACGTGCACCACGCCGGCAACTCCTCCGGCATCGTGGACGGCGCCGCATTGGTTGCCGTTGGCAACGAGAAGGCCGGCGAGGCGCTCGGCCAGGCACCTCGGGGCCGGGTGGTCGCCGCGGCGGTCAGCGGTACCGACCCGACGATCATGCTGACCGGTCCGGCGCCGGCCGCCCGCAAGGCGCTGGCCAAGGCCGGGCTCGAGGTCTCCGACATCGATCTGTTCGAGATGAACGAGGCGTTCGCGGCCGCGGTACTGCACTTCATGAGGGACCTGGACATCCCGCACGAGAAGGTGAACGTGAACGGCGGCGCGATCGCGCTCGGCCACCCGCTCGGCGCCACCGGCGCGATCCTGATCGGCACCCTGCTGGACGAGCTGGAGCGCCGTGAGCTCCGCTACGGTCTGGCCACCCTGTGCGTCGGCGGCGGTATGGGCGTCGCGACCATCATCGAGAGGTTTGCGGCATGATCGACTGGAAGAACACCGACGGCGTCATCACGCTGACGATGGATGATCCGGCCGCCTCGGCGAACACGATGAACGACGCGTACATCGCCGCGATGGCCTCGACGGTCGAGCGGTTGCAGGCCGAGAAGGACTCGCTCAAGGGCGTGGTGATCACCAGCGCGAAGTCGACCTTCTTCGCCGGTGGCAACCTGCAGATGCTGTCCCGGATCCAGCCCGAGAACGCGGCCGAGGTCTTCGAGACGATCGAGGAGGTCAAGCGTCAGCTCCGCGTACTGGAGACGCTCGGCGTGCCGGTCGTCGCCGCGATCAACGGTGCCGCGTTGGGCGGCGGGCTGGAGATCGCGCTCGCCTGCCACCACCGGATAGTTGCCGATGACAACCGGATTGAGCTCGGCGTTCCCGAGGTGACGCTCGGCCTGCTGCCGGGCGGCGGCGGTGTCACCCGTACGGTCCGGATGCTCGGCCTGCAGGACGCGTTGATGAAGGTGCTGCTGCAGGGGCAGCGGATGAAGCCGGCACACGCGCAGTCGGTCGGTATCGTCGACGAGGTGGTCCCCGCCGACGAGCTGCTCGCGGCGGCGTACCGGTGGATCGACGGGTACGACGGCGACGCCAAGCAGCCGTGGGACCGTGACGGCTACAAGATCCCCGGCGGTACGCCGTCCTCGCCGAAGCTGGCCGCGTTCCTGCCGGCCTTCCCGGCGAACCTGCGCAAGCAACTCAAGGGCGCGCCGTACCCGGCGCCGAAGGCGATCATGAGCGCCGCCGTCGAGGGCAGCCAGGTCGACTTCGACACCGCCAGCCGGATCGAGTCCCGGTACTTCGTCTCGCTGGCGACCGGACAGATCGCCAAGAACATGATCAACGCGTTCTTCTTCGAGCTGCAGGCGATCAACGCCGGAGCGTCGCGGCCGGACGGCGTACCGGAGTACCGGGCTCGCAAGGTCGGCGTGCTCGGCGCGGGCATGATGGGCGCCGGAATCGCCTACGTGTGCGCCAAGGTGGGCATCGAGGTGGTGCTCAAAGACGTCACCCTGGAGGCGGCCGAGAAGGGCAAGGCGTACTCGGAGAAGCTGCTGGCCAAGCAGGTGCAGAAGGGCCGCAGTACGCCGGAGAAGGCGGCGGCGTTCCTGAGCCTGATCACGCCGACCGCGGAGCCGAACGACCTGGCCGGCTGCGACCTGGTGATCGAGGCGGTGTTCGAGAGCGAGGAGCTGAAGCAGAAGGTCTTCGCCGAGATCGCCGGCGTGGTCGAGCCGGACGCGCTGCTGTGCTCGAACACCTCGACCCTGCCGATCACCTCGCTGGCCGAGGGGATCGACCGGCCGGACGACTTCGTCGGGATGCACTTCTTCTCGCCGGTCGACCGGATGCCGCTGGTGGAGCTGATCGTGGGGGAGAAGACCTCGGAGCGCGCGCTGGCGCAGGCCTACGACGTGGTGCGGCAGATCAAGAAGACGCCGATCGTGGTGAACGACAGCCGCGGCTTCTTCACCTCGCGGGTGTTCGGCACGCTGGTGATGGAGGGCGCCGCGATGATCGCCGAGGGCGTCAACCCGGTGACGGTCGAGCGGGCCGCCACCCAGATGGGCTTCCCGGCGCCGCCGCTGGCGATGATCGACGAGGTCACGCTGACGCTGCCGATGAAGATTCGCGACGCGGCCCGGGCGGCCGGCGGCAGTGCGGGCGCCTTCGACGACCACCCGGGAATGGCGGTGGCCGAGCGGCTGGTGACGGAGTTCGACCGGAAAGGCAAGGCGGCCGGTGCCGGCTTCTACGACTATCCAGCGGACGGGCCGAAGCACCTGTGGCCAGGGTTGTGGGAGCACTTCGTTCGCGACGGCGTCGACGTACCGCTGATCGACCTGCAGGAGCGGATGGCGTTCGCGATGTCGCTGGAGACGGTGAAGTGTGTCGAGGAGGGCGTCCTGCGCTCGACCGCCGACGCCAACATCGGCTCGATCTTCGGGATCGGCTTCCCGCCGCTGCACGGTGGCGCGTTGCAGTACATCAACGCCTATGCCGGCGGGCCGGCCGGTTTCGTCGCCCGGTCGCGTGAGCTCGCACAGCGCTACGGCAGCCGCTTCGAGCCCCCGGCTCTGCTGGTCAGCAAGGCAGAGGCCGGCGAGCAGTTCGTCTGACCGCAGCACGCTTCGCTGAGGAGCGCGGTACCGGCACCGTCCGGTACCGCGCTCTTTTGTGCAGAAATGTGTGACCGAGGCGTCACAGCCTGTTGACAGCGCGAACGCGATGCAGGATGTTTACAACGATTCACCGGAAGGTGACGCCCTGGCACAGAACGCTGCTTTCGGAGGTGGTTCAGATGCCCGCTCGAATTCCGCCGGCCGGTCTGTCCCGGCGCGATCTGCTCCAGCGGACCGGAGGACTGGCCGCGCTGGCCGCGTTCACCGCCGCGTGCGGCAGCAACACCGGCCGGCCACCCACGGGCGGGGCAGACGGCGGCAGCAAAGCCGCTCTGTCGCAGTGGTTCCACCAGTACGGCGAACCCGGCACGAGAGAGGCCGCGCTCAAGTATGCGAAGGCGTACCAGGACGCGACCGTCGGCGTGCAGTGGACGCCGGGGGACTACGGCAGCAAGCTCTCGGCCGGGTTGCTGTCCAGCAAAGGCCCGGACGTCTTCGAGAGCCAGCTCAACATCGCGATGGTGAAGAGCGGCCAGGTGGTCGCGCTGGACGAGCTGATCGCCGATGTCAAGGACGACTTCACCGAGGGCGACCTGGCGACCAACACCGTGGACGGCAAGGTCTACGGCATCCGGATGATCGTCGACCCCCAGGTCGTCTACTACCGCAAAAGCCTGCTGGACAAGGCCGGGATCAAGCCGCCGGAGACCGTCGACGACCTGATCAGCGCCGCCAAGGCGCTCACCACCGACAAGATGAAGGGAATCTTCGTCGGCAACGACGGTGGCGTCGCGCTCGGCGGACCGGCGTTGTGGTCGTCCGGCGGGGCGTACCTGACCGCGGACAACAAGGCGGGTTTCGGCAACGACCGGGCAGCGCAGGCCTTCGGCAAGCTGCACGAGCTCTATGCGAGCAAGAGCGTGCTGCTCGGCGCTCCGACCGACTGGACCGATCCCAGCGCGATCGTGCAGGGCCTGGCCGCGATGCAGTGGATCGGCATGTGGGCACTGCCCGCGATGCAGAAGGCGCTGGGCGACGACCTTGGCGTCATCCCGTTCCCCAAGCTCGACGCGCAGGGCACCGCCGCGGTGTACTCCGGCGGCTGGACCCAGTTCGTCTCGGCCAAGAGCCAGAACGTCGACGCGGCGAAGAAGTTCGTCAAGTGGCTGTGGGTGGACCAGTCCGAGTTCCAGGAGGACTGGTGCCTGAACTACGGGTTCCACATCCCGCCCCGCAAGAGCCTCGCGGCCAAGGCCGCCAAGCTGCAGACCGGAGCCGCCGCCGAGACGGTGAAGCTCACCCAGGAGTTCGGCCGGACCGACAACCCGGCCTGGACCCCGAAGATGGGGACGGCGTTCGGTGACATGCTGACCAACATCATCCGGAAGGGGGCCGACCCGGGCGGGGAGATCGGGAAAGCCGAGAAGATCGTCACCACCGAGCTGTCGCGGCTCTTCGGGTGAGCAGCCGGTCCGCCACCCGGAACAACGCGCTGTGGTTCTGGCTGTTCACCGGGCCGTTCGTGCTGGGCCTGCTGATCTTCAGTTATCTGCCGATCCTGTGGAGCCTGGTGCTGAGCTTCTTCGAGGCCCAGAACACCGTCACGCCGTCGAAGTTCGTCGGGCTGCGCAACTACGCCGACATGCTGACCGACGCCAACTTCGTCTCCAGCCTGGGCACCTTCACCGTCTTCGCGCTGTTCATCGTGCCGCTGACCTTCGTACTGTCGCTCGCGCTGGCGCTGCTGGTGAACCAGGTCGAGATCGCCCGGGCGTTCTTCCGGTCGGTCTTCTTCCTGCCGACCGCCTGCTCGTACGTGGTGGCGTCGCTGATCTGGAAGCTGTCGATCTTCAACGGCGTCCGGTTCGGCCTGGCCAACACCGTGCTGGGCTGGTTCGGCGCCGACCAGATTGCCTGGCTGTCGACCGTCGATCCGCCCTGGTTCTGGCTCCCGATCGTCACGGTGCGGCTCTGGCTGCAGCTCGGCTTCTACCTGATCCTGTTCATCGCCGGACTGCAACGGATCTCGCCGACGCTGTACGAGGCGGCGTACGTCGACGGCGCGAAGCCGGGCTGGCAGACCTTCCGGTTCATCACCTGGCCACAACTGCGGGCCACCTCGGTCGCGGTCCTGCTGCTGAACCTGATCGCGGCGTACCAGGCCTTCGACGAGTTCTACAACCTCCTCGGCAACGTGAACTTCGCCCGGCCGCCACTGGTCTACCTCTACGGCATCTCGCTCGGGTCGATCCAGGATCTCGGGCGGGGCAGCGCCGGCGCGATGATCCTGGCCGTGGTGATCATCGTGCTCACCCTGCTGCAGAACAAGATCTTCGGCTTCGGGAAGGCGAACGACTGATGACCGCCACCGGCCGAACCGCCGGAACGCCCCAGCCGATCGGCTACGGCCGCAGCCCGCTGGGCCGGGCCGGCGCCGTACTGCGCTGGATCGCGCTCCTGGTCGCGACAGTCTTGTTCGTGATCCCGTTCTACCTGGTGCTGCGCAACGCGTTGGCGACCGAGGCCGACATCACCGGCGTGGACTGGAAGTTCTTCCCCACCGAGCTGCAGTGGGGCAACTTCGGGGAGCTGTTCGCCGACGAGAACGTGCCGATGGCACGGGCGCTCTACAACTCCGCCGTGGTCGGCGTCCTGGGCACCGGCGGACAGTTGCTGCTGGCATCGATGGCCGGCTACGGCCTGGCCAGGATCCCGTACAAGCACGCCGGCAAGGTGTTCTACGCGGTGATGGCGACGCTGATGATCCCGGCCGCGGTGAGCTTCATCCCGAGCTTCGTCGTGGTCTCGTCGCTGGGCTGGGTCAGCACGTTGCGTGGGCTGATCATCCCGACGCTGTTCAGTGGGTTCGCGGCGTTCCTGTTCCGGCAGTACTTCCTCGGCTTCCCCAGGGAAATGGAGGAGGCCGCGCGGGTCGACGGTGCCGGGTACTTCGCGACCTTCTGGCGGATCGTGGTGCCGAACTCGCTGCCGTTCTTCGCGGCGATCGCGGCGATCACCTTCATCGGCAACTGGAACTCGTTCCTGTGGCCGCTGGTGATCGGTCAGGACCCGAACTCGTGGACCGTGCAGGTGGCGTTGTCGACCTTCGTCACCGCGCAGACCATCAACATCCATCAGCTCTTCATGGCGGCAGCGGTGTCGATCCTGCCGCTGGTGCTGATCTTCGCGTTCCTGCAGCGGTACCTGATCCAGGGCGTCACCCAGTCCGGGATCAAGGACTGACCGGCGGGAGCCGAGGGTGGCTCCCGCCGATTCGGGCCTAGCTGTCGGACTGCACCTGGTACGTCGGGGTGATGACGGCCCGCGCCAGGGTGTGGAAGGCCAGGTTGAAGCTGACCACGGCCGCGCTCGCGTCGTGGTCGATGTCCAGGGCCTCGACGTCGATCGCGTGCACCACGAAGTAGTAGCGGTGCACCTGGTCACCGGCGGGCGGTGCGGCACCGCCGTACGACCTGGTGCTGAAGTCGTTGCGGATGTGGAAGGCGCCGCTCTCCAGGCGCTCGGTGGTGCCCGCGCCGGTCGGCAGTTCGGTCACCGTGGCCGGCAGGCCGACCAGGATCCAGTGCCAGAAACCAGACGGGGTGGGCGCGTCCGGGTCGAAACAGGTGACGACGAAGCCCTTGGTCTCCTCGGGGAAGCCCTCCCAGCTGAGCTGCGGTGACTTGTTGCCCCCGGTGAAGGCGTAGTCGTCGCCGAGCGGCTCGCCGTCGGTGACGTCGGTACTGGTGACCGTGAACGAACCGGCCGCGGGCAGCAACTGGTACGGGTCCGGTGCGACAGGCCTGTCGAGCGACATCTGATGATCCTCCCGGGATCTGCGACGTGTGGTGAATCCGACATTACTGGCTCAAATGACGCTTATCCCGCCCCACCGCCCCGGTCATCTCACCGTGCATGGCCGGGGCACCCGGCCGGAGATGCGAAGATCGGACCTGGCCGCGTCCGGGCGGCGTCCCGACCGGGGCGGTGAAGCGTGGAGGGTGTCGACGTGGAGGGTGCAGCGGTGGAGGAGTATCTGGCCAGGATCGGTCCGGCCGACGAGGCCGCGATGCGAGCGGCCACGGAGCGTCAGCTCAAGCTGACGAAACCGGCCGGTTCCCTCGGGGTGCTGGAGGAGCTGTCGGTCCGGGTCGCCGGGATCACCGGAAGCTGCCCACCGCCGGTTCCGGCCGCTGCCGTCGTGACGGTCTTCGCCGCCGACCACGGCGTCCACGCCCAGGGTGTGTCGCCCTGGCCGCAGGAAGTGACCGCGGCGATGCTCGCGAACTTCGCGGCCGGCGGTGCGGCGGTGAACGCCTTCGCGGTGAACAACGGCGTGGACGTGCGAGTGGTCGACATCGGCGTGGCCACCGACGTCGACGCCCTGGATATCGTGCACGCGAAAGTGCGCCCGGGGACCCGGGATCTCTCGGTGCAGAAGGCGCTCACCGAGGAAGAGGTCCGTGCGGCGCTGGCGGTCGGCTTCGAACTGGCCGATCAGCTGGTGCGCGACGGCTACCAGTGCCTGCTGACCGGCGACATGGGCATCGCCAACACGACCGCTTCCGCTGCGCTGATCGCGACCTTCAGCGGCGGGACTGCCGAGGAGGTGACCGGTCGCGGGACCGGCATCGACGACGCGACGCTGGCACGCAAGACCGAGGTGGTCCGGGCCGCGCTGGCGTTGCACGAAGTACCGGCCTCGGCGCCGCTGGCTGCGCTCGCGGCGTACGGCGGACTGGAGCATGCGGCGCTGGCCGGGTACATCCTCGGAGCTGCTGCCAACAAGGTGCCGGTGATCCTGGACGGCGTGATCGCCGGGGCTGCGGCGCTGGTCGCGCAAGCTCTCTCGCCGGCCGTGATCGACTATTGCATCGCGGGCCACCGCTCGGCCGAGGCCGGTCACGCGGTAGCGCTGAAGACGCTGGGGCTGCAGCCGTTGGTGGATCTCGACCTGCGGCTGGGGGAGGGGACAGGCGCGGTGCTGGCCTATCCGATCCTGACCTGCGCGGTGCGGGCGCTGGCCGAGATGGCGACCTTCGACTCGGCGGGGATCGACGCGTGAACGCGCCGTACCTCTCCGGGCTGGTGCTCACCGGACGGCGCGTGGTGGTCGTGGGCGGTGGCGGGGTCGCGCAGCGGCGACTGCCGCGACTGCTCGAGACCGGCGCGCAGATCGACCTGATCTCGCCGGTAATCACGCCGACGATCGAGGGGTTGCTGACCAACCCCGATCTGCGGTGGGTCGAGCGCGGGTACGCCGAAGGCGATCTGGACGGCGCCTGGTACGTCGTCGTCGCGACGGACGATGCCGCGGTCAACGACCAGGTCTCAGCCGAGGCCGAGTCGCGACGGATCTTCTGCGTCCGCTCGGACGACCGGTCCGCGGCGACGGCGTGGACGCCGGCTTCCGGGCAGCACGACCAGGTGACGATCGGCGTCCTGGGTGGCGGCGATCATCGACGGTCGGCTGCTGTGCGGGACGCGATCCTGGAGGAGCTGCGCGAAGGCGCGCTCGGAGCAAGGGACTCGCTGGCCAAGCAGCCGGGCGTGTATCTGGTCGGCGGCGGTCCTGGTGACCCGGATCTGATCACGGTCCGCGGCCGGCGGTTGCTGGCCGAGGCGGACGTCGTCGTGGCCGATCGGCTGGCCCCGCAGCAGTTGCTGGAAGAGCTGCATCCTGAGGTGGAACTGATCGACGCCGCGAAGCTGCCGCGAGGGCGGTCGGCGATGCAGGAGGAGATCAACCGGATCCTGGTCGATCGGGCGCTGCAGGGCAAGGTCGTCGTCCGGCTCAAGGGGGGTGACCCCTATGTGTTCGGCCGTGGTTTCGAAGAGGCGCTGGCGTGTGCTGAGGCCGGTGTGGCATGGAGCGTCGTACCGGGGATCACCAGCTCGATCGCGGTGCCCGCCGTCGCGGGCATCCCGGTGACGCATCGCGGGGTGACGCACGAGTTCACCGTGGTGTCCGGCCACATCCCGCCGGGGCATCAGGATTCGTTGATCAACTGGGAGGCACTGGCCCAGCTGCGCGGCACGCTGGTCCTGCTGATGGCGGTGGAGAACCTACCGGTCATCGCCGCGACTCTCATTGCCCATGGCAAGGACCCTGCGACACCGGCGGCCGCGATCGCCGACGGCACGCTGCCCGGTCAGCACCAGGTGACGTCCACCTTGGCCGAGATCGCCGACGCGATGTCGGCGGCCGGGGTCGGCGCGCCGGCGATCGTTGTGGTGGGCAACGTCGTGGAGGTCGCTACCGGGATGGCTGCCGCTGCGGGGGTTGCGCCGGGCGAGGTCGTCGGTGAGGACCAGTTCGTGGGCCACGAGGCGGACCACCGGTCGTGAGCCCGCTCGTTACGATCGAGGACGCGGCGGACGAGCGCCTGGGGGACTACGTCCAGCTGCGCGAGGTGAACCTGCGGCGGATGCTCGAGGAGGAGCACGGGCTGTTCATCGCCGAGGGCGACAAGGTGATCCGGCGGGCGGCCGACGCGGGGTACGAGCCGCGGTCGTTCCTGCTGGCACCGCGGTGGCTGGACTCGCTGGCCGACGTGCTGGAGAAGTGGCCCGAGGCGCCGGTCTACGTGGTGACCGAGGAGCTGGCCGAGCAGGTCACCGGCTTCCACGTCCACCGCGGCGCGCTGGCGTCGTACCGGCGGCAGCCCGCGGTCGAGCTGGCCGGTCTGCTGACCGGCCGGCGGATCGCGATCTTCGACGACATCGTCGACCACACGAACGTCGGCGCCGGTTTCCGCGCGGCCGCGGCGATGGGCGTCAACGCGGTACTGATCACGCCGACCTGCGCCGACCCGCTCTACCGCCGCTCGATCAAGGTCTCGATGGGGACCGTCTTCCAGATCCCGTGGACCCGGCTGTCGTCCTGGCCGGGCGCCCTGGAGGTGCTGAAGGCCCACGGTTTCGTCACCGCGGCGCTGGCGCTCACCGACGACTCGATCACCCTCGACGAGCTGACCGCCCGCCATGACGAGAAGCTGGCCCTGCTCTTCGGTACCGAGGGCCACGGCCTGAAACCGCACGTGCTCGAGCAGGCCGACCTGACCGTGAAGATCCCGATGTCGGGCGGCGTCGACTCCCTCAACGTCGCGTCCTCAGCCGCGGTGGCCTTCTACGCCACTCGCCCCTAGCCGCCCACCTCGCGGAGACCTCTGATGCGGACCACCGAACGTTTGCTCCTTCGCCCGTTCCGCGAGGAGGACCTCCCGACCTGGGCGGCGATGAACGCCGACCCCGCAGTGATGGAGTACCTCGGCTCCCCGCTCACCCGCGCACAGTCCGACGAGATCGCGACCGCGGTCAACCGCCGGCACGCCCTCGACGGCACCGGCTTCCTCGCCATCGAACGCCGCTCCGACGGCGCCTTCCTCGGAGCAGGCGGCCTGCAGCACGAGCCGTGGTACCCCGACGACATGGAGCTCGGCTGGCGGCTGGCCCGCGAGTACTGGGGAAACGGCTACGCCACCGAGGCAGCGACCTCCTGGCTCGAGTACGCCTTCACCGACCTCGACCTCGCCAAGGTCATCTCCATCACCGACGCCCCCAACGCCAGAAGCGTCGCCGTGATGCAGCGCCTCGGCATGACCTTCGACCACGCCGCGGAGTTGGAGGAGGACGGCACCACCTTCAGCGCCGTCATCTACTCCATCACCCAGGAAGCCTGGCGCGGCGGGCGGTAGCCTCATCGATCGTGGACCCTCTCGAAGCGGCAGGTGCTCAACTCCTGCGGATCGTCGGCTCGATACCGGCGACGGACTGGGAGGCACCGACACCGGCTGACCTCACGATTCGCGAGGTTGCCGATCACCTCGTGGCCGGCAACGTCTTCGCGGTACGCCTGCTCTCGGGCGCCTCGGCGGCAGTCGCCACCGCCGACCTGGACCGCGACCACCTCGGTGACGATCCACTCGGAGCAATAGCCGGCTCATGCGAGGAGCAGCGGGCAGCCTTCGCCACTGCGAACCGGTCAGCCGCGTTGCACCACCCGAGCGGCGACATCTCGTACGAAACCTTCCTGCGCTTCCGGCTCGGAGACCTGGTGGTTCACGCCTGGGACCTCGCAGTCGGCGCAGGCCTCGACCCGACCCTGGACACCCGGCTCGTCGACCGGCTGTGGGTGATGGTCGAGCCGCATCTCGACGAGATGCGCGCCAGAGGCACCTTCGGCACGGGCGCGAGCGCAAGCCTCGCCAGCGACGTACCTCCGCAGACCCGTCTCCTGGACGCCTTCGGCCGCCGCCCGCCGGGTTGACCCCCGCCGCCTGCGGCGGAAGCATGCGGGGGTGGACTCTGACGACGCACTCGTGCCGCCTCGATTGCAGCCGGGGGACCGAGTGCGATTGGTGTCGCCGGCCAGCTTTCCGACGGTCGCGGGCATCGAGGAAGCGAGGCAGATCCTGAGTAGCTGGGGGCTGCGGGTGGAGGCCGGTGAACATGCGCTGGACCAGTTCGGGTTCATGGCCGGTACCGACGTCGACCGGCTCGCGGACCTGAACGACGCGTTGCGCGACCCGGGGGTCCGCGCGGTCGTCACCACTCGCGGTGGGGCCGGCGCGTATCGGATCGTCGACGGTATCGACTTCGAGGCAGCTCGCCGGGATCCCAAGCCGGTGGTCGGTTTCAGCGACATCACCAACATTCACCTGGCTTTGTGGCAGCACAGCCGGGTGGTCGGGCTGCACGGGATGGTGTTCGGCGTCACCGGCGAGGCGACGCGGCGGGCCTTGATGACGACGGAGCCGATCGTCCTGCACCGCGACCCGGCGGCACGGTCAGCGGCGGTCGCGGTGGACGGGGTCGCGTCGGGCTTCCTGATCGGCGGCAACCTGGGTGCGATCGCAGGCCAGGTCGGTGCGGGAATGCCCAGTCTGGATGGTGGGATTCTGTTCTTCGAATCTCTCGCCGGCGATGTGGCCTCACTCGACCAAGTGCTGTTCCAGTTGACCGCTTCGGGCGCTCTCGACGGCGTCCGCGGGATCGTGATCGGCCACCTGACGCCCATCTCCGGTGCTGTGGAGGACAGCCCTCCCGCGGAGATCGTCGAGTTGCTCCAAGAGCGGCTCGGCCGGCTCGGCGTACCGATTCTCGGAGGTTTGCCGCTGGGACACGACCCGGACCCACTGGTCGTCCCGCTCGGTACGACGGCGTTCGTAGACACCGCCGCCGGAACTCTCACCGTCGCCCCGGGCGTTCGCTGATGGTCGAGCCAGTCCACCCGGTGCGGTCGATCACCTCGACGGCTGACGAGAGCCAACTCAACGACGCCTTCCGCGATCCCGCGGTCAGAGCGATCTTCGTCGGGCCCGGCAACGGCGCTCACCGGATCGCGGACCGCCTCGACTTCGACGCCGTCCGCCGTGATCCGAAGCCCGTCATCGGGCGGGGACAAGCGACGTACCTTCAGCTGGCGTTGTGGAGAGAGTGCGGCCTTCCCTGCATCCATGGTTCGCTCGCCGAGCACGCGCTGACGACCGAGCCCACCACCCTGGCCAGCGATCCCGGCGAGATCTCGGCGCAGGTGTTGGTCGAAGGCCGAGCCGAGGGCGTCCTGCTCGGCGGGACGCTCAATGCGATCACCAGATCGATCGGCGCCGGCCTGCCCAGCCTCGACAGCACGATTCTGTTGCTCGAGGACACCCGCATGATCGGTCTGGGGGTCATCGATCGCTCGCTCACCCAGCTGATCCGGTCCGGCGTACTGCGCGGTGTCCGCGGCATCGCCCTCGGGCGGTTCACCGGCTTCGACGGGTACGCCGATCGCGACTGGACTCTGGTCGACGTACTGAGCGACCGCCTCGCCAACCTGGGAATCCCAGTTCTCGGTGGACTGCCCGTTGGCGACGGCGCGGAGTCGCGAGCCACCCCGATCGGCACCAGAGCTACCTTGGACACCTCCGCGGGGACGCTCATTGTCGGCGCTGCGGTGAACGGGTAGGTCGCGGACCGATGAGTTTGCGCGGTTGTGGCGGTCTTACCTGTGACATCTCATCGCAAGGAGCCTCGTAATGAACGACGTCACCGCCACCTGGACTCTGGTCCATGCCGAGCGTGCCGCGCTGGCCGCTGATCTGCTTGACCTCACCGAGGAGCAGTGGCGTGCCACGTCGCTGTGCACGGAGCTCAGCGTGCGGGAGGTGCTGGCGCATCTCACGGCGGGTGCGACGTTGTCCTTTCCGCGGTGGTTCGCCGGAGTACTGCGGCATCGGTTCGACTTTGATGCTCAGGTGTTGATGCGTCTCCGTGAGCAGCTTGGTGATTCCTCTGCCGCCACGCTCACGCGCTTCCGTGCTGCGGCCGGCCGGTCCACCACACCACTCGGCCGCCGGGGTGGTCCGGTGTTTGCGTTGGCCGAGACGGTCGCGCATGCCGAGGACATCCGCAGGCCGTTGGGGATCAAGCGGGACTATCCGGCGCAGGTGCTGACAACCGTTGCGGAGTACTACGCCGGGACGGATCTCACGGTGCCTGCTCAGAGCCGGATCACCGGGTTGCGACTGGTTGCCACGGACACCGAGTTCAGTGCTGGAGCGGGGGAGCTGGTGACGGGCCCGACGATCGCGCTGGTGATGGCGATGATCGGGCGAGGCGTCTGCTGCGAAGAGCTCGAAGGCGAAGGCGTCCCGACGCTGCGGGGGCGCTGCTGAGGCCGCCGGCACCAAGCTTCAGCCACGCTCGAAGTACTTGGCGGTGTCCGCGTCCGCCGGGTAGTAGGACTCCACCGCGAGGTCGTCGAGGGTGAGGTCGAGCGGGGTGCCGAAGGTCGTGATCGTCGAGAACATCCAAAGCTCCACTCCGTCGATGCGGATGATCATCGGGATCACGACGTCGGACTCGACGGCCTCCCCGGTCTCACCAGCTGCCAACAGCTCCTGGTAGAGCGCACTCAGCCGGGCGTCCGGCGCTGCCGCCAGCTGACGTCGAACCCGGGAGCGGAACACGGACCGCACGTCGGCATGGTTGACGACGAGAGCCGCCAGGCCGCGCGGGTCGAGGCCGAGGCGGAGCAGGTTCATCGGTGGCCGCAGCAGTTCGGGTGCCACGCCGGCGAGGAACGGATCGACGGCCCGATTCGTCAGAACGATGTTCCAATGGCGGTCGAAGGCGAGCGCGGGGTAGGGCTCGTGCGCGCGCAGTACTCGCTCGACCGCAGCCCGCGCCGCCGCCAACGCCGTGCTGCCGAGTGGGCGTTCGGCGTACCGGGGTGCGAAGCCGGCTGCGAGCAGCAGCGCGTTGCGCTCACGCAGCGGTACGTCGAGTTGCTCGGCCAGCCGCAGCACCATCTCGGCGCTCGGCTGCGACTTGCCGGTCTCGACCAGACTGACGTGACGGGCGGAGACGTCGGCGGCGAGGGCGAGATCAAGCTGGCTGAGCTGTCGCCGGTGCCGCCAGTGCCGGAGAAGTTCGCCAACCGTTGCCATGGTCATCGATCCTAGTCAGCTCGAGCCCTTGGAGGCCATGAAACCCGACTTCATCGACAGCCGCGGGAGACGCCGCAACACTGCTCAGCATGAGCTTACAGAACAAGCAACTGGTCCAGCAGGCGCTGGGACAACTCGTCGGCGGCGGCGGAGTCACCGCCCTGGACCCCTTGCTGAGCAACGATTTTCGGCACCACCGTCCCGACGGCGGAATCAGGACCAAGACCGAGTGGCTCGCCGATGTCGGAACCGCCCTGACCCGGCTCGCGGGTCTGGAGGTCGAGATCCTGCACCTGCTGTCCGACGGGGATCATGTCGTCGTCCACACCCGGCGAAACCTTCCCGGCAGCGGACCGGTGATCGCGGTCGTCGACGTCCTGCGGATCGCCGACGGCCGGATCGCAGAAGCTTGGGAGCTCATCGAACCGGTGGCCGAGGCCGAGGCGCACTTGACCTGGTGGGAGCTATGACGACAACGGTGGGGTGCTGGCGCGGATGACCGGATAGGCGGGGACGGTACGCCGCAGTACCTCGGTGTCCGTAGTGGTGGCCCGGTAGACGGCTTCCTGGGCCACGGCGTTCAGGGCGACGTGGACGGTGGTCAGTTTCGGGACCACATCGCGCAGGGTGGAGATGTCGTCGAAGCCGGCGACGCCGATGTCCTCGGGGATGCGGAGGCCTCGTTCGCGCAGGCCGGCCAGGGCGCCGAGGGCCATGTCGTCGGTGACGGCGAAGACGAGCTGGAGGTCGTGGAGTTCGGCGTCGCTGAGGCCGAGGACGAACTCGCGGGCGCCGGCCCAGCTGAAGCTGGGGTAGTGCGCCCGGGTGGCGGCATCGGCGACACCGGACTCGACCAGACCGGCGACGAAACCCTCGACGCGCTGGCTCATCGACAGCAGGGGAGTGCCGCTGCCGAGGACGAGGCAGCGCTGGTAGCCGAGACCGGCCAGCTCGCGGGCAAGCTGCCGGGCTCCTTCGTGGTTGTCGAAGTCGACGGTCTCGAAGGGAAGATCCGAGCGGCTGATCAGCACCACCCGGCCGCCGGTCTCCTGGTACCGGCGGAGCTCCTCGACGAGTTGCTGCTCGCACGGCGGATCGACGTACCCGGTGCCGGCCAGGATGATCGCCCGGGGCTGCTGGCCGCGCAGCTCACGGATCAGGTCGAGTTCGCGGTCGGCCTGGCGGTCGGTGACGGCGATCGAGACGTGCAGGCCGATCGCCTCGGCCCGCTTCATGATCTCGGCGGCCATCGCGGAGAAGTAGGGATCGGAGATCAGGCTGATCACCAGCGCGATCGTCCGCGAGGTGCCGCGGGCCATCGCCTGGGCCGGCAGGTTGGGGGTGTAGCCGAGTTCGCGCGCTGCTTCGATCACGCGTTCGCGATAGCTCTCGGCGACCTTGCGGGAGCTTCCGTTCAGCACCCGGGAGGCGGTCGGCTGCGAGACGCCGGCGGCCCGCGCGACGTCGTCGAGCGTGACAGGGCGCCTCATCCCCGAGTCGGCCGGCATCCCGTTCACCTGCGCAGCTTATCGGCGCGAACGGTGATCCTGCTGGAGAAAACAGAGCTGCCGGCTGTCGGAAACCCGCCAATCGGCCGGCCGAAAACCGCTGGACGGGCGTGATGGGATGGCCGGTATGCGGAAAGTCGTGCTGATCACCGGGATGCAGGCCGCGGGAAAATCGACGGTCGCGCCGCTGCTCGCGAGCCGGCTCGGACCACCGGCGGCGACGGTCGACGGAGACGTCTACTACCGCGCGATCGTCTCCGGAGCTGTGGGAATGACACCCGATCCGGAGCCTGAGGCGATCCGCCAGCTCCAGCTCCGGTACGACGCGAGCGCGCTGGTCGCCCGGCACTATCTGCAGGCCGGGTTCGACTTCGTCTGCTCCGACATCATGCTCGGCGAACACGTCGCCCGCTGGCTCGACTCGTTCGACGGCATCGCCGAGCCACACCTCGTCGTCCTGGTGCCTTCGGTCGAGTCGATCGTCGAGCGCGAGCTCGGCCGCGGATCGAACGCCTACCGGGCCTGGCAGGGTCCGGGCATGACGCTGGCCGACGCCGTCATCGCCCTCCAGCAAGGACTGCAAGGGATCCCGGGCCGCGGCCTTTGGCTCGACAGCACCGGCCAAACCCCCGAGGAGACGGTCGAAGCGATCCTGCGCGACGACCTCAGTTCATCGGCCTGGTAGCGAAAGCGGCTTCATCAGCATCGCGGCGACCGAAAGGGCGAGATCGTCCCGGCCGTGCGGTGCCACCACCTGAGCGCCCACCGGCAGCCCGTCGACCAACCCGACCGGCACGCTCACGGCAGGATGCCCGGTGACGTTGAAGCCCCAGCACAGATCACCCACGATGATGTTCTCCTCGTGCTGGTCGTACCCGTGCGCCACGCTCAACGTCGTCGGCGTCACCAGCACGTCGACCGCACCGAAGAGATCCGCCAACGCCGTGCTGTTCCGGCTCCGGACGTCGACCGCGGCACTCACCGCCGCGGGCGCAACCGGCTGTCCCGCGTCGAGATCCCGGAGAGCCTGCCAAGCATCGTCGACCGGGAGCCAGTCGAAAGCAGAGTCCTGTACGACGATGCCGGCCGTCGCAAGGCTCGCGCGGACCACCGCATCGACCGCCGAATCCGCGGGTTTCGGGCTCAATGCGCTGCGATAGGCCACCTTCCACGGACCGGCCCCGAATTCCGGCTCCGGCCAAGCCGGCAAGGAACCCGGATCGAGTCGGTCCGGCCCACTGACCACGCTGGTCGCGGTCACGACATCACGCAGCGAGCCACCGATGAATCCGCCGATCGTGAGACCGGCCAACGATCGCCCATCGGGTCGCGGCACCCGGCCGGCGGTTCCCTTGAAGCCGACCACGCCGCAGAAGGACGCCGGAATCCGCAGCGATCCGGCACTGTCGCCACCAGTGGCAATCGGTACGACGCCCGCGGCCACTGCCGCCGCGGCGCCGGCTGACGAACCTCCCGGTGAGCGCGACAGGTCCCACGGGTTGCGGGTGTAGTCGGTCCCGTTCCAGCCGAACGTCTGCGACACCGCCCCCGGTCGCGCGCGGGTCGACGTACCGAGCGGGATCGCGCCGGCTGCCAGCAATCTGGTGATGATCGGCGACCGGACCGGCGTACGGGCCTTGATCAGGAACGGTACGCCGGCCAGCGGCAGCCGGAGATCGACGCGGGCAGCCCGAGCCCGCGCGCCGTCGGCGTCCAGGGTGTCGATGAAATGCAGTACCGGATCCCAGTGGGCGACCCGGTCGAGAGCTTCTTCGACCATCGACAGCGCCGTACGCCGACCCGCGCGCAGGTCGGCGACCAGCTCCGCGATCAGGCGTTGAGCCCTTCGTCGCTGTGGTCGTGCTCGTCCTGGTTGAGCATCGGCGAGATCGGCCAGTCGGCCGGATAGTCGGGAGCGAACTCCTCGGCCTCGGCGAACAGGCGCTTCTTGTACTTGCGCGACAACCGGTCCCCGAACACCATGCCCTGGGTGTGGTCGGTCTCGTGCTGCAGGCAGCGGGCCAGCAGGCCGTCGCCCTCGTAGGCCACCGGCTCGCCGAACTGGTCGACCCCGGTGACCCGGGCGAAGTCGGGCCGGGCGCACTTGGTGAAGGCGCCGGGCAGCGACAGGCAGCCCTCGTCGCCTTCGTCGAGCTTGCGGTCCTTGCCCTCCGGCAGGTCGAGCACCGGGTTGCAGACGACGCCGTGCTGGTAGACGCCGTTCTTGTCCGGGCAGCTGAAGACGAACAGCTGCAGGTCGACGCCGACCTGGTTGGCGGCGAGCCCGACCCCCTCGGCGGCGTTCATCGTCGCGACCATGTCCGCGACGAGCCGGTGCAGGTCGTCACCGAACTCGGTGACCGGCTGGTTCACGTGGTGCATGACGTCCTCGCCCCACCGGGTGATGGGTCGCACCGAACCGTCAGTAGGCAGCGTAGACATGGCGGAAATCCTAGCGAAGCCCGGCATCGCGCCGACGCGCGCGTCCGGAGTACCGGCCCGGCCTCGGCGCGGTCCCGGTACTCCGGACGGGCGGCGGGTCAGGCCTGGTTGACCTCGTCGCGCCAGCTGATCCAGTCGCGGAGCAGCCCGAGGTCGTAGTCCGGGCCGGAGGTGCTGACCGTGAAGAGCCGGGTGCCGATGTCGAACATCGACTTGCCGAGCTCCTCGGGGCTCTTGTCGCCGACGGCGGCCGAGCGCTCGATCTCGCCCGGGTCGCGGCCGATGGTGGCGCAGTGCGCGTCGAGGACCTCGTGCTTGTGCGCGATGGTCTCCGCGTCGCCGAAGCCGTGCCAGATGGTGGCGTGCTTGGCGACCAGCTTGAGGGTCTTCTTCTCGCCGCCGCCGCCGATCAGGACGGGGATGTCCCGGGTCGGCTCGGGGTTGAGCTTGGCCCAGCGCTGCTCGATCCGCGGCAGCGCCTCGCCGAGCG
This sequence comes from Kribbella sp. CA-293567, assembly GCF_027627575.1. Lineage (NCBI taxonomy): Bacteria > Bacillati > Actinomycetota > Actinomycetes > Propionibacteriales > Kribbellaceae > Kribbella > Kribbella sp. CA-293567. Next base: position 4,232,644 of record NZ_CP114065.1, on the reverse strand, counting down.
CGTCGAGCCGGCCGCCCGCCGTACCGAACTCGTAGCCGTACTCGTCGTAGTCGCGCTCGAACCAGCCCGAGCCGATGCCGAAGATCAGCCGACCGTCGCTGATGTGGTCGACCGTACGGGCCATGTCGGCCAGCAGGTCGGGGTTGCGGTAGGAGTTGCAGGTCACCAGGGCACCGAACTCGATCCGCTCGGTCGCTTCGGCCCAGGCCGCGAGCATCGTCCAGGCCTCGAAGTGCAGGCCGTCCGGCTCACCCGACAACGGGTAGAAGTGGTCCCAGTTGAACGCCACGTCGACGCCGAGCTCCTCGGCGGCGGCGACGGTCCGCCGGATGGCGGCGTACTCGGCGTGCTGGGGCTGCACCTGGAGGCCGATCCGGACCGGGTACTTGCTGTACGGACGAGGGGAGTCAGTCGAAGTCATGCCGACCAGCGTACGCCGTTTCGGAGGGGCCTCCGGATCAGGTCACCCTAATCCGGACGGCCGGCTCCTGACTGGGCTCGGCGGACTGTCGGTGGCAGCCGATAGGTTCGCCAGATGGACCTCAACGGCAGACCTGACCCGCCGACCGAAGCCGGCGAGAAGGAGACCCTGGTCGCCTTCCTCGACTTCCAGCGCGCCACCCTCCGCTGGAAGTGCGAGGGCCTGACGCCCGAGCAACTCGGCACAGCCGCGATCGACCCGTCGCCGCTGACCCTGCACGGACTGATCCGGCACCTGACCGAGGTCGAGGTCGGCTGGTTCGTCGGCACGTTCACCGACGAGCCGGTGATCGAGCCCTACTCCGGCCCCGGCGGTCCGGGCGCGGACTGGAAAGACCTCGAACCAGGTCAGTACTCCGCCGACCTGCAACGGTACGACGAGGCCGTCGCGCGAGCCCGGGCCGTGATCACGGATCTCGAGCCTGACCACGTGGGTGAGGACGAGGGCACTCGGTACACCCTGCGCTGGGTGCTCACCCACATGATCGAGGAGTACGCCCGTCACAACGGTCACGCCGACCTGCTCCGCGAGCGCCTGGACGGCTCAACGGGGGAGTAGCCAGGCGCTGCCGGCTCCGCCGATCAGCAGAAAGCGACACCCGGGAACGGGTCTTGCGGAGTCCACACGTCCACCGCCGGCACGTAGCCCCACGCGCCGTGGTCGTCGCCGTATGTGCGGTACCAGATGCTGTTGCCGCCTCCGTGGGACTGACCGATCGTGTAGCACTGGAAGTAGCTGAAGCCGGAGCGCAGGGTGTCGACGATCTCGACCGGGTTGCCGGTGGGGGTGTCGTAGCGCGGGCTCTTCCAGATAGACGCGTTGACCTTGTTGCCGCAGTACAGGTTGCCGCTGCTGGCGTAGCAGCTCGCGGCGGTGACCGCGGGCGCGGCCGAGACGGCCGATGCGGCGGACGCCGTCGTACCGGCGACTGTTCCCAGGACTGCGACGGCACCGGCGACCGCTACTGCGCTTCCGCTACGAAATGCCACGGTGTGCTCCTCTCGTCGTGTGCTGGAAACCCCAGCCTGCAACGAGTATCGGCAGCATTCGGGGCAGGCCGGGCATACTTCGACGACGCTGAAAACGCTTGACCCGCTACTGTCACCCCATGAGTCCGAAGTCGAGCATCTCCCCAGTTCGGTGGACCCCGCCGCCCGTACCGCCGGTTCGGCAACCCGAGCACCTCGAGGTTCAGACGGTCGCGGTCCCCGGGCATGGTCCGGAGGACGCGCTGATCGACGCCGACGGCAGCGTCCTGACCGGTCTGCTCGACGGGCGCATCCTGCGCGTCAGCGCCGACGGTACGTCGATCAAGGTGCTCGCCGACACCGGTGGCCGGCCGCTCGGCCTGGAATGGCTGCCGGACGGCAAAGTGCTGATCTGCGACGCTCACCGCGGGCTGCTGACCCTCGACCAGGACAACCGGATCGACACCCTGCTGGGTGAGATCGACGGCCGGCCGATGCGCTTCTGCAACAACGCCGACGTCCTGCCGGACGGCACCGTCTACTTCACCGACTCGTCCACCCGCTTCGGCGTCGACGAATGGATGGCCGACCTGCTCGAGCACTCCAGTACCGGCAGCATCTACCGGCTCACCCCTGACGGCGAGCTGACTCGGCTGGCGACGAACCGGCCGTTCCCCAACGGGGTCGCGCTGAGCGGCGACCAGAAGACGCTGTTCTACGCCGAGACCGCCGGCTACGGCCTCTTCAAACTCGACCTCACCACCGCCGGCGCCGAGCCGGAACTGGTCGCGATGATCCCCGGCCTGCCGGACAACATCGCTCGCGGGTCGGACGGTTTGATCTGGGTCGCGATCGGCTCACCGCGCAACGCGTTGCTCGACCTCCTGCTGCCCAAGCAGCCGGTCCTGCGCAGGGTGGTCTGGGCGTTGCCGGAGGCCTTCAAACCGAAGGCCGCCGACATCATCGAGGTCCAGGCGTACGACGACGACGGCAACCTGGTGCACGATCTGCGCGGCAAGCACCCGGACTTCCGGATGCCGACCGGGGTGCGCGAGCGGGACGGAAAGGTGTGGCTGAGCAGCATCGGCACCAACCACCTGGCCACCTTCCCGACCCCGGCCCGGTAGGTCCTGCTCAGCCGAGCTGCCAGGAGCGCTTCGACAGGCCGTACCAGAAACCGTCGACCACGGTCTCCGCGGTGCCGAGGGAGCTCTCGGAGGCACCGAGCGAGACGAACAGCGGCGCGAAGTGCTCGGTCCGCGGATGCGCGATCCTCGCGGCCGGCGCTTTGTGCAGGAAGTCGATCAGCGAGTCGACGTCCTGCTGCGCCAGCGCGCGCCTGGCCCAGTCGTCGAACTCGACCGACCAGCTCGGCGCCGCCGCGTCGGACGGTCCGCCGAGGTTCACCGCGCTGAGGTTGTGCGTGGTGAAACCGCTGCCGACGATGAGCACACCCTGGTCGCGCAACGGCGCGAGCTTGCGGCCGATGGCGAAGAGTTCGGCCGGATCGAGCGTCGGCATCGAGACCTGGAGCACGGGGACGTCCGCGTCCGGGTACATCTCCTTGAGCGGCACGTAGGCGCCGTGGTCGAGCCCGCGAGCCGGGTCGTCGTACACGGGCGTCGCGGGGGAGTGCAGCAACTTGCGCACCTGATCGGCGAGTTCGGGCGCGCCGGGAGCGGCGTACTGGACCTGGTAGTACCGGTCGGGGAAGCCCCAGAAGTCGTAGAGGAGCGGCACCGTCCGAGTCGCCGCCAGCGTGAGCGGCGCGGCCTCCCAGTGCGCGGAGACGATCAGGATCGCCTTCGGCTTGGTGATTCCGGCGGAGACCGCGGCAAGCTCCGCCGTCCACTGGCGGTCGTCAGCCAGCGGGGGAGCGCCGTGGCTCAGGTACAGCACAGGCAGGGCGTCACTCATCGGAGAGGTCCTTTCAGGAGTCTTACCTCTCTCAATGTAATTGAACACTCAACTTATTCCAAGGTTCCGCGAACTGAGCTCACTGGCTGCTGACGGTCGGGGTCTGTGCCGGCGCTGCCCAGGAGGCGAGCAGGCGGAGTCGTTCTGCGGATGGTGAGCCGGGTTCGGCGGTGTAGACGAGCAACACCAGCCCTGGTTCGGCGGTGACGGCGAGTTCTTCGTAGACGAGGGTGAGTTCGCCGACGACGGGGTGGTTGAACCGCTTGGTGCCTGCTCCGTGGGTGCGGACGTCGTGGTCGGCCCAGAGGCGGCGGAAGACCTCGCTGCGGGTGGACAGTTCACCGACCAGGTCCTGCAGTCCACGGTCGTGCGGATCGCGGCCGGCTTCGGCGCGCATGATGCCGACGCACATCTGAGCGAACACGTCCCAGTCCGGATAGAAGTCCCGCGAAGCGGGATCGAGGAACTGGAAGCGGGCCAGGTTCGGCGTACGGCCGCTGTCGCCGATCACGGGTGAGTAGAACGCGCGGCCCAGGGTGTTCGTGGCGAGCAGGTTCTGATGCGGGTCGCGGACGAACGCGACGCCGTCCTTGATCGCGTCCAGTGCCCACTGCAAGCTGAGCCGCGATACTGCCTTGCCCGGCGACCGGCGGCGGGGACGCCCTGACGTGGGGATTCCGTCGGCGGCCCGGGCGAGGTCGAACAGATGGGCTCGCTCGGTCTCGTCCAGTTGCAGCGCCCGCGCAAGCGCTTCCAGTACGCCGGTGGAGGCACCGGCGATCTGGCCGCGCTCCAGCCGCGCGTAGTACTCGACGCTGAGACCGGCGATCGTCGCGACCTCGCTGCGGCGCAGACCGGGAACGCGGCGGGTACCGGTGACGGGGAGCCCGGCCTGGTCCGGAGTGATGCGGGCGCGGCGAGTCGTGAGGAACTCGCGTACCTCTTGACGGTTGTCCACCACTACGACAGTAGCCGGAGCGAAGGGTTCGCGGGCCGAGGAAGGGTGCCCTGCCAGTACACCCATCGACAGGGACTTCTCCGGGTCTCCGCGGCCCGGTTGACTCGGAGTCGAGACAGTCGCGAAGAAGGAGCACGCCATGCGCCAGGTAGTCATGCACAGCCCCGGGAACGTCCAGGTCGAGGACCGTCAGGACCCGAGGATCCTCGAACCGACGGACGCGATCATCCGCTTGTCGGCGACCTGCATCTGCGGCAGCGACCTGTGGCCCTACCGTGGCGCCGAGCCTGTCGACCACCAAGTGATGGGACACGAGTACGTCGGTGTCGTCGAGGAGCTCGGCGCGGACGTGCGGACGGTCAAGGTCGGTGACTTCGTCGTCGGCTCGTTCTGGGCCTCGGACAACACCTGTGAGATCTGCCAGGCCGGGTATCAGGCGTACTGCGTGCACCGCGTCCTGATGGGCACCATCGGTACGCAGTCGGAGCTCGCCCGGATCCCGCTGGCCGACGGCACCTTGGTCGCCACCCCGGGGATGCCCGATCCGGACTTGATCCCATCGCTGATGGCAGCGTCCGACGTACTCGGCACCGGCTGGTTCGCCGCTGTCGCTGCCCAGGCCGGCCCGGGCAGGACGGTCGCGGTCGTCGGTGACGGCGCCGTCGGGCTGCTCGGCATTCTCGCCGCCGAACAACTCGGCGCCGAGCGGATCATCGCCTTCAGCCGGCATGCCGACCGCCAGGCCCTGGCCAAGGAGTTCGGCGCCACCGACATCGTCGAGGAACGTGGCGCAGCAGGCGTTGCCCGGGTCAAGGAACTCACCGGTGGGCTCGGAGCCCACTCGGTGATCGAGGCGGTCGGCACGCAGGAGGCGATGATGCAGGCGATCCACTCCACCCGACCGGGCGGCCACGTCGGTTTCGTCGGCGTCTCCCACGACGTCGCGATCCCCGGTGACGAGCTGTTCATGGCCGGTGTCCACCTCCACGGCGGTCCCGCCCCGGTCCGGCAGTACCTGCCCGAACTGATCCAGCTCATCTGGGACCGCAAGATCAACCCTGGCAGGGTTTTCGACCTCACCCTGCCCCTCGACCGTGCCGCCGAGGGCTACCGGGCCATGGACGAGCGCACCGCCATCAAGGTCCTTCTCACCGTCTGACCGGACCGCCATGTCTCGACAAAAGGGATCGATGGACCAGCTTTCGTGCTGCCACTCTGTGGTGCTGGCCTCCGTCTCCAGCGCTGACACCACTTCCAACACTGGAGACGGGCTGCGACAGGCCTCGCTACTGCTGAGGAGTCACTCGGGGCGCTTCGGAGGTTCGTCGGTGCCGGTGACCACCAGCGAGAAGTCGTCGCCGTGGGTGGTGACGCCTTCGATCACGGCGGCCTCGACCGCCTCGGTGCCGATCGCCTTACGCAGCATCAACGGATCCGTACGCAGGTCCTTCGCGAGCGCCACCGCCAGGCCGACCATCACGATCGCGAACGGGAGTGCCGCGACGATCGTCAGGTTCTGCAGGCCTTGCAAGGCCTTCGCGCCGCCTCCGCCGACCAGCAGCATCACCGCGGCGACCGCGCCGGTCAGTACGCCCCAGAAGACGACCACCGGTTTGCGCGGCTCGATCGCGCCACGCGAGGACAGCGTGCCCATCACGATGGACGCCGCGTCGGCGCCGGAGACGAAGAAGATCGCGACCAGGACGACGACCAGGATCGTGGTCACCGACGCCAGCGGATAGTGGTTCAGCAGCCCGAACAGCTGCCCCTCGCTGGTGGACTGGCCGGCGATGTCGACTCCGTCGCGCTGGGTGTCGATCGCGGCGCCGCCGAAGATGCAGAACCAGACCAGGCTGACCATCGACGGCACCAGCAGGACGCCGGTGACGAACTGCCGGATCGTCCGGCCGCGGCTGATCCGCGCGATGAACATGCCGACGAACGGCGTCCAGGAGATCCACCAGGCCCAGTAGAAGACCGTCCAGGACGACAGCCAGGTGGCCATCTCGTCGCCACCGCTGGCCTCGGTCCGGGCCGCCATCTCGGCCAGGTCGCGCAGGTAGTCCCCGATCGCGGTCGGCACCAGGTTGAGGATCAGCACGGTCGGGCCGATGACGAAGACGAACGCGGCCAGCACGACGGCGAGCACCATGTTGATGTTCGACAGCCATTGGATGCCCTTGGCAACACCGGAGACGGCGGAGGCGACGAAGGCCGCGGTCAGCACGGCGATCACCCCGACCAGGACGGCGTTGCCGGTCTCGTCCAGCCAGCCCAGGATCCGGACGCCGGACCCGATCTGCAGCGCGCCGAGCCCGAGCGACGCGGCCGAACCGAACAGTGTCGCGAAGATCGCCAGGCTGTCGATCACCTTGCCGATCGGGCCCTCGGTGCGCTTGCCGAGCAGCGGCGCGAACGCCGAGCTGATCAGCGACGAGCGGCCCCGGCGAAAGGTGCCGTAGGCAATCGCTATGCCGACCACGGCGTAGATCGCCCACGGGTGCAGGGTCCAGTGGAACAGGGTGGTCGCCATCGCCGTCTGCAGGGCCGCGTCGCTGCCGGCCTCCACGGTGGCCGGCGGCGGTGACATGAAGTGCGACAGCGGTTCGCTCACGCCGTAGAACATCAGGCCGATGCCCATCCCGGCGCTGAACATCATCGCGACCCAGGAGACCGTCTTGAACTCCGGCTGCTCGTCGTCCCCACCGAGCGGGATGTTCCCGTACCGGCCGGCCGCGAGCCAGAGCACGTACACGACGAAGCCGGACGCCAGCAGGACGAACAGCCAGCCGGTGTTGGTCTCCACCCAGGTCAGCGCCGAGGTGGACGCCGTACCGAGGCTGTTCGCGCTGGCGAAACCCCAGGCCACGAAGGCCAGTGCGATCACCGCGGTGACCCCGAAGACGATCCGGTCGAGCCCGGAGCCCGTACTTCGGCTGCCCGGTGGCGGTGGCGCCGCGAGCGCCGGGTGCTCGTTGGCGTGGTCGGGATCCGCTTGCTGGCTGTCGAAATCGATCGCCACAGCTGTTTCACGCCTCGCTTCGGCGCGCCTCCGCTTCCTGTTTGCTAGGGGGACTGCCTGACGACCATTCCGAAAATCGTGGCGAAACGCAACTATCGTGGCCTCGACCACACCGGCGAGTCCTCGGACCGGAGCGATCCGCGGCAGCAGTTAGTGTGCGGAGCATGCGATTCGGAATCACCATCCTGCCGGAGTACCGCTGGTCCGAGGCGGAGCCGAAGTGGCGGCGCGCGGAGCAGCTGGGCTTCGACCACGCCTGGACCTACGACCACCTGACCTGGGGCGGTCTGCAGGACTCGCCCTGGTACGGCACCACCCCGACGCTGACCGCGGCGGCGATGGTCACCTCGACGATCAAGCTCGGCACCTTCGTCACCTCGCCGAACTTCCGGCATCCGCTGACGCTGACCCGCGACGTCCTGGCGCTCGACGACGTCTCGGCCGGCCGGTTCCTCTGCGGGATCGGCTCGGGCGGCGGGATCGACTCCACCATCCTCGGCGGCGACGAGCTGACTCCCCGGCAGAAGGTCGACCGGCTGGAGGAGTTCGTCGATCTGCTCGACCGGCTGCTGACCACCGACCAGGTCGACTTCAAGGGCGAGTACTTCGCCACCCGCAACGCCCGCACCCTGCCCGGTTGCGTCCAGCAACCCCGCGTGCCGTTCGTGATGGCCGCGAACGGACCCCGCTCGCTCCGCCTGGCCACCCGGTACGGCGCCGGCTGGGTGACGACCGGTCTCAAGTCGGACGACTTCGAGACCTGGTTCGGCTCGGTCCGCGACCTGAGCCACCGGCTGGACGACGTACTCCAGGGCCGTCCCTTCGACCGGTACCTCGCCCTCGACTCGGCCCGCTACTCACTGAGCAGTGCCGACGCCTTCGAAGAGGTCGTCACCCGCGCCGCGGACCTCGGTTTCACCGACGTGATCACCCACTGGCCCCGTGCCGCTGGGGTCTACGCCGGCTCCGAGGACGTGCTCGAACAGATCGCCGCCGAGGTCATTCCTCGGCTTCGCCAGTACGCCGGACGTAGACCGGCAGGAGATACCAGAAGGAGATGAACCAGGTGACGATCACCGCGACGGTGACGAGCGCGATCGTCCGGGACAGGACGACGTCGATCGCGAGCAGGACTCCACCACAGATCGCGATCAGCAGAAAGACCAGGCCGGCCGTGGCCAGGTGATGGGCGATCGGGATCATCCGGTCCCGCAGCCGCCGTTGGAAGACGATCCGGTGGAACGACACCGGGGCCAGGAAAAGGCCCATCGCCAGGGCCGAGGCGATCAGAGTGGCTGCGTACACGTCGTGGGTGAACACGTCCGCATCCTGGAAGCGGTCGGTGAAAGCGATGCTGAGCAGGAAGGCGAACAAGATCTGCGTCCCGGTCTGGGCGAGCCGCAGTTCCTGCAGCAGTTCGTTCCAGTGACGGTCGAGACGCTCACGTTCGTCTTCTTGGTCGCGACTGTACTTACCGTCGCGGGGGTCGTCCGACATGTGTCTCCTCACGGTCTGACCGTCAAGGTACCCCGCCGAAAACAGCCGGGAAACAGTCGGCGAACGCGGAAGAGGGCCGCACACCCGAAGGTGCACGGCCCTCTCGTCGCTCAGTTCAAGAAGGGTTGATCCGAGGATCAGATCGGGCGGATGTTCTCCGCCTGCAGGCCCTTCTGGCCCTGGGTGATCTCGAACTCGACGCGCTGGTTCTCGTCCAGCGAGCGGAAGCCCGAGGTCTGGATGGCGGAGTAGTGCGCGAACACGTCCGCGCCACCGTCATCCGGGGTGATGAAGCCGAAGCCCTTGTCAGCGTTGAACCACTTAACGGTACCGACAGCCATTGTTGTCTATCTCCTTGATGGCTTGTAACAAGACGCGATCCACACCTCATGAACCGCGTGTCGCCGAAAGGCCCCAGACGACGAAACCGGCCGTACAGCACAGCAAAAGTCAGTGGGAGTCCAAAACTGCAACGCGATAACTGTAGCCGATCCCGGGGCTCGTGTGGGGGGTGATCGGGAACACGTGTCGCGGAAAGTTGCCGGCCGCCACCCAGCGTGAATCACCGGCGGCCGTGACCGCACCCCGGGCGAGTGGGGTGACGAGACAACGAAACCCCCGCCGACCTGCTGATTCGTCCCGTCCGGCCACCAGCACGGCGGTCCCGATGACAGACAAGGGTGGACAACCCGCCCTGTACGCCGGGTGATCGGCGAGGGTCCGGACCGAATTTTCTCGGCGTGTCGTGCGCGCTGGACATCGGGCACCGGGCGGGAAAGGCTGAGTGGGTGATTCTCAAGGTGGTACGCAGCGGAGGCTTCGCCGGCCTGCGGGCGACGGCAGAGCTGGACACAGCGGGCCAGCCGGACAGCGAGCGGTTGGAGCAGGTCGTGCGCGCACTGAACGGCGCCCAGTTGGGCTCTGGTCGGCCGCAGCCGGATCGGTACGTCTACCGGCTGCAGGTGCACGACACGGACGCCTCAGAGCCCAGGGAGCTGACTATGGCCGAGCAGGACCTGAACGCGGACACCGCCTGGCTCCTGGACCGCGTCCTGCAGTCCTAGAGCCAGGCGGTGCCGGTACTGCGAGCGGTACGGTCGGTGCTCAGCGCCAGCTGATCTCCGGCGCGCGGTAGAAGTTGACGCTCAACACGTCCCAGCGCGAGCCCTGACCGCCCAGACGATCCTTGTACGTCGTCCAGTCGAGTGCCGACGCCTGCGACCAGCCGAGCTCGGCGATCCCCGGCAGTCGGGGGAACGCCATGTACTCCAGCTTGTCGAGGTCGTCGAGCGTTTCGGTCCACAGCGGCGCCTCGACGCCGGCGATCGCGCTCTCCGGCAGGTTCGGCACCAGGGTGGACGGGTTCCAGTCGTAGGACTTCTGCACCGAGACGAGCCCGGCCCAGGCCTGCCCGTACGGCGTACTGGCGTCGTACTTCATGTCCAGGTAGGCGCGGTTCGCCGGGGAGAGCACGACCTTGCTGCCCTGCGCTGCCGCCTTGCGGGCGAGTTCCTGCGAGCGTGCGTCGTCAGTACCCCAGTACTGCGCGATGCTGTTCGGCGGGAGCGGCGTCTCGGCGATCTCCTGCCAGCCCATCACCCGCTTGTTCTGCTTGGTGACCAGCGCCGCCGCCTTCGGGACGAAGGTCAGGTAGTCCGAGTGCGGCGTGGAGTGCGCCTCGTCACCACCCAGGTGGAGGACGTCGCCGGGGGACTGCTCGGCGACCTCCCGGAACACGTCGTCCAGGAACTGGTAGGTGATCGGCTTGGCGACGCAGAGAGAGCTGAAGCCGACCGCGGTGCCGGTGTAGAGCGGCGGGGCGATGCCGTCGCAGTTCAGCTCCGCGTAGGACGCCAGGGCGGCGTTGGTGTGCCCAGGCGTGTCGATCTCGGGGATGACCTGCAGGTAGCGGTCGGCGGCGTACCGGACGATCTCGGCGAAGTCGGCCTTGGTGTAGGACCCGCCAGGCGTGCCGGTCGTCTCCAGGCTGCCGCCGTACGTCGTCAGCCGCGGCCAGGAGTCGATCTGGATCCGCCAGCCCTGGTCGTCCGCGAGGTGCATGTGGAACTTGTTGATCTTGTAGAGCGAGGCGAGGTCGATGTAGCGCTTGACCTCGGCCACCGAGAAGAAGTGCCGCGAGACGTCGAGCATGACGCCGCGGTAGCCGAACCGGGGCGCGTCGGCGATCGCGGTACCGGCCAGGGTCCAGGGGCCTGTCTGGCGGGTCCGCGCGTCGGCCTTGGCCGGCAGGAGCTGTCGCAGCGTGGTGACCCCGCGGAAGAGGCCTTCAGGAGTCGCGGCGGTGACGCTGACGCCCTTGCGGTCGACCCGCAGCTGGTACCCCTCGGCGCCGAGCGAGGCCGGGCCGTTGGTGGAGAGCTTGATGTCGGTGATGCCCGGCACCAGCGGCACTACGGGCAGCGGGTAGCCCGTCGAGCGGCGGAGCTGGGAGGTGAGCTGGTCAGCGACCTTCTGAGCCGCACGGCGCTCCTTGGAGGTGGAGGCGACACCTACGACGCTCCACGGCTTCAGGGAGTAGTCCTGGCCGGCCAGCGCCTGCTGGGAGGACGGCTTGGGGATCAGCGACGAGCCAGGAGCGGCTGCCGGCAGAGCGGTGGCCGACGGGCTGACGGTCGGCTGGGTGGCGGTCGGCTGGGCAGCGGCCGGCGTGGTCAGGGCGATGAGGGGAGTCGCCAGCAGGGCGGCGGTGAGGACGCCTGCCAGTGAGACCCGACGACGAGGGCGGACGAGTCGTGTCATGACGCGTAGTGTTCGTCTGCTCACAGCCGGAGTCAAGATCTTTCCGCAAACTGTTTGCGTTACTCACCGGTCCGTGACCGGTCAACAAGGCGTGTCGCAAGGTGCGAAGTGTCGGTGCGACCTGCCATTGTTTGCGGCCGGGCCTTCTGACCAGGACGGGCCCGTCTGCAAGCAAGAAGACTTTCCTGAACAGGAAGCTGGAGGACAGATGACTCAGGTGGCAGAGCAGCCGGGCACCAGTGCCGGGCGGCTCGGCTCGGTGGTGCTGGACTGCCCGGACCCGCTCGAGCTTGCCCGGTTCTACTCGACGCTGTTCGGCCTCGCGGTCGACGAGCACGGTGACGAGGACTGGCGGAGCCTGACCGGCCCCGGGTCGACGCTCGGCTTCCGGCGTTCGGAGGACTACGTGCCGGCCACCTGGCCGAGCGCGGACGCGCAGCAACTGCATCTGGACCTGATCGTCGAGGACCTGGCCAGTGGCCACGCCACGGTCGTCGCCCTCGGCGCCGAGCCCCTCGACCCGGTCGACGCGCCGCCGGCCGAGAACGCCCGCGGCTGGCGCGTCTACGCCGACCCGGCCGGCCACCCGTTCCGTATCTGCCTGGAGTAATCGGCTAGATCCACTCCGACCGCCCCGCGAACGGATAGTCGCGGCCCTCGACGTACCGGGGCCGCGGCTGGTAGCTGTTCAGCCCCGGGGAGCCCTGCAGGTGGAACGCGCTGGGATAGGGCACCTCAGGGTCGGTGATCCGGGTCGAGGTCGGGATGTAGCGGATGGTCAGCCCGCACCGCCGGTCCGGTGAGGTGTTGGCGGTGCTGCCGTGCACGATGTTGGGGTGATGGACCTCGACGTCGCCGGGCGCGAGCACGATGTCGACCGCGCTCGACTCGTCCACCTCGACCGCGATCTCCTGGCCCAGCACGCTGTCGACCGTCGTGTTCGCCCGCATCTCGGCGATCGTGCCGCGATGGCTGCCGGGGATCACCCGGACACAGCCGTTCGCCGGCGTCGAGTGGTCGACCGCCAGCCACAGGGTCACCACGCTCATCGGATCGAGCGGCCAGAACGCCGCGTCCTGGTGCCAGAGCACCGGCCGGCCGGAGTACGGCGGCTTCGAGATGTAGTGCGACGCGAACAGCGCGACGTCGGGCCCGACGAAGGCGGCGGCGATCTCCAGCAGTCTCGGATCGCTCACCAGCCGTACCCAGAACGGGTCGTCGCGCAGGAAGGCGTGGCCGAGTTCCTCGGGTCGCACGTCGGGATGCCGGGCCTGCAGCCAGCCGACATGGTCGTTCACCTCGTTGATCAGATCCGCGTCGATCACGTCGCGGAAGATGACATAGCCGTCGCGCTGGTAGGCCTGGAGGCGGTCGTCCGTCAGCACCGTGGTCATACCGGAATCCTGACCGGGCAGCGCTCGCGGAACTAGCAGCTCACCAACGCGAACTTGTACTTTGTTGAGGTGAATCAGGTACTGCGGTTCGAGTGGTCCGCGTGGGGCCGGCCGTACCACGCCGCGCGGATCCGGTTCGCGCCCCGGGCCCGCGACTCCGAACTCCACACCCATGCCGACTTCCACGAGTTGATGGGCGTGCTGACCGGGTCCGGCGAACACCTGCTCGAGACCGGTACGTCGCCGCTGGTGGCCGGTGATGTCGTCCTCGTCCGGCCCCGCGACCGGCATGCGATCAGAGGCTCCGCACCGGACGGGCTGGAATTCATCAACATCGCCTTCCCGAGTTCTGCCTGGCAGGGGTTTCTCACCCTGACCCGGACCAATCCGACCGGCAGCTGGGATGCCGCCAAGCGCCCGATCGTGTTCAGGTCCCGGGATGCCGTGGCGGTGGCGGCCACGTTCGAGCAGGCGCTCCAGAGCTTCGCCGACGAGCCCGGGCACTTCGAGCTGATGCGTTTCTGGATCGACCTGCTGCCGCAGATCTCGCCCGAGGAGCTTCCGGCGCGTGCATCCGGTAGTCAGGCGCCGGACTGGCTGACCCGTGCCTGCGCGGCGATGCGAGCCGAGGAGAATCTCCGCGGGGGAGTGCCGCGCCTGCTCGAACTGGCCGGTGTGAGTCCCGCCCATCTCTCCCGCACGCTGCGGGCGGCGTACGGGATGACTCCTACCGACTTCGTCACCGACCTCCGGCTCGAGCAGGCCGCTGCGTTGCTGGCGGCAACCTCCGGGTCGATCGCGACGATCGCCGGCCGGTGCGGCTTCGCCAGTCAGTCCTACTTCACTCGTCGCTTCACCGCGGCTCATGGCGTCTCGCCGCGGACCTTCCGGCATCGCGCTCAGCGCGCGTTCGTGCCCTGAGACCGATTGACAATGCCTTGTCACAATGACAAGCTGTTGTCATGACCATGAACGAGAACGTCACCGTCCACCTCGCCGTTCACGACACCCTGGCCGACTGGGAGTACGGGTTCGTCGCGGCCCATCTCAACAACGGCGCCTGGCACCAGGTGCCCGGGCGCTTCAGGATGCAGACGGTGAGTGCCGGGCTGGAGCCGGTCACCACGATGGGCGGCTTGCGAGTGCTGCCGGACTCGGTGCTGGCCGAGCTGAAGCCTGAGGACAGTGCGATGCTGATCCTGCCCGGCAACGACCTCTGGCCGACCGAGGCCTATGAGCCGTACGTCGCCAAGGCGCGCGAGTTCCTCGAGGCAGGTGTGCCGGTCGCGGCGATCTGCGGGGCGACGGGTGCGCTGGCACTCGCCGGTCTGCTGGACGATCGCGAGCACACGAGCAACGCGGCGGCGTTCCTGGACAGTCTCGGCTACCAGGGTGGGGCGCTGTACCGGGAGGAGGCGGCAGTGACCGATCGCGGCCTGGTCACCGCCGGCGCCAACGCGCCGATCGAGTTCGCCCGGGCGATCTTCGCGGAACTCGGCGTGTACGAGGCGCCGGTCCTCGACTCCTTGTACAAGCTGTACGGCAAGCAGGACCCGGCCGGGTTCTACGAACTCATGGCTGTCTGAGAAGGACCCGACGTTGTGAATCGCGACCAAGAACTGCTCGCCGCCGCCGCGCTGACGGCGTTCAAGCTCAACGGTCAGTTCCTCGAGCTGGCCGAGCATCTCGCTCGGCCGGCCGGGGTGACCGTGGCCTGGTGGCAGGTGCTCGGCGCCGTCCTGGGTGAACCGCTGCCGGTTCCCGCGATCGCCCGCGAGATGGGCATCACCCGCCAGGCGGTGCAGCGGACGGCGGACGTGCTGGCCGAGCGCGGACTGGCGGAGTACCGCGACAACCCCGCCCATCGACGAGCGAAGCTGGTGGCGATCACCAGCGAGGGGCGCGCGGCGATCCGCGGCATCAGCCCGCATCATGCGAGGCACGCCGCCGAGCTGGTCTCCGTCCTGGGCGCGGATCAGCTGACCGAGGCGGTCGCGGCCCTCACGAAACTGTCCGGGGCGCTGGACGCGCTCGATCTGTCCGACTGACCACCGGCGCCCCGCCTCTCGCCCCCCGCCTCTCGCCCCCGCCCCCCGCCCCCTGGCAAAGTTCCGGAACCAATCTCGGGGAACGTTCCCTTGACAGTCGACCGTTCTCCCAGCAATCTCTGAGAGAGCGCTCTCTAGCCTGCAGGAACACCCGCCCGTCCCTTCCTGATTGGTTCCCCCATGTTCAGATCCCGAGCCGGAGCGCGCTCTCCGGCACTCCTTTGGCGCCCGGTGCTGTTGCTGTCGGCCGCGCTGCTCATCGCCACCTCCTTGGTGACCCCGCACGACAGCGCCCAAGCGAGCGGCAGAGCTCAGACTGCCGTCACGCTGCTGTCGCAGGGCAAGACGGCCACCAGTTCCACTGCCGAGAACGGCGGCACGCCCGCCTCGGGGGCCGTCGACGGCAACCCCGCCACCCGGTGGGCCAGTGCGTTCGCAGATCCGCAGTGGCTCCAGGTCGACCTGGGGGCGACCTCGGCGATCAGTCAGGTGGTGCTCAACTGGGAAGCGGCGTACGCGAAGTCCTTCCAGCTGCAGGTCTCCGCCAACGCAGGCGGCCCCTGGACCACCATCCACACGACCACCACCGGTACCGGCGGCAACCAGACGATCAACGTGACCGGGAGCGGCCGCTACGTCCGACTGCTCGGTACCGAGCGCGGTACCGGCTTCGGCTACTCGCTCTGGGAGTTCCAGGTGTACGGCGGAACGGACGACGGTCCGGCCGCTTGCAGCACCACCAACGCCGCACAGGGCAAGACCGCCACCGCATCGAGTACGGAGAACGGCGGTACGCCGGCGTCGGCAGCGGTCGACGGCAACCCGGGCACCCGCTGGTCCAGCGCCGCGGCTGATCCGCAGTGGATCCAGGTCGATCTGGGCACCAGCCAGACGATCTGCAAGGTCGGCCTGAACTGGGAAGCGGCGTACGGCAAGGCTTTCCAGCTCCAGACCTCCGCCAACGCGGGCGGGCCCTGGAGCACGATCTACACCACGACGACAGGCACCGGCGGCAACCAGTCCCTCGAGGTGACCGGCACCGGCCGCTACCTCCGGGTCAACGGAACCCAGCGCGGCACGGGGTACGGGTACTCGCTGTGGGAGCTCGCCGTCCACACCACCGATGGAGGAACCGGCCCGGTGATTCCGCCGACCGACCCGATGAACCCCGACCTCGGCCCGAACGTCGACGTCTTCACCCCCGCCACCCCGCAGGCGCAGATGCAGGCGCGGCTCGACCAGGTCGCGGCAGTGCAGCACACCAACCAGTTCGGCACCGAGCGCAACGCGCTGCTGTTCAAGCCCGGCACCTACACCGCCGACGTGAACCTCGGCTTCAACACCCAGGTGGCCGGTCTCGGCCTCTCGCCGGACGACGTCAACATCAACGGTCACGTCCGGGTCGAGGCGGACTGGCTGCAGCAGGGTGACAACCCCGACAACAAGCAGAACGCCACCCAGAACTTCTGGCGCTCCGCCGAGAACCTGGCCGTCACACCTCCGAACGGCCAGATCGAGCGCTGGGCGGTCGCGCAGGCGGCGCCGTACCGGCGGATGCACCTCAAGGGCGCACCCGAGATCCAGCTCTGGAGCGGTGGCGACGGATGGGCCAGCGGCGGCCTGTTCGCCGACACCAAGATCGACGGCCGGGTCGTGTCGGGTTCGCAGCAGCAGTGGCTGTCGCGGAACTCCGAGTTCGGCAGCTGGGCCGGCTCGGTCTGGAACATGGTCTTCGTCGGCACCAAGGGCGCACCGGCGAACAACTTCCCGAACCCGTCCCACACGGTCGTCGGCAGCACCCCGCAGATCCGCGAGAAGCCCTTCCTGTACGTCGACGGCGCCGGCAGCTACAACGTCTTCGTCCCGGCGTTGCGGCAGAACACCTCCGGTACCAGCTGGTCCAACGGCCCGGCAGCCGGCTCGTCGATCTCGCTGAGCCAGTTCCTGGTCGCCAAGCCCAGCACTCCGGTCGCGACCATCAACGCCGCGCTCGACCAGGGCAAGCACCTGCTCTTCACGCCCGGCATCTACCACCTCAACGACACCATCAAGGTGACCAGGCCGAACACCGTCGTGCTCGGCATCGGCATGGCCACCCTGACCCCGGACACCGGCAAGTCGGTGATCCAGGTCGCGGACGTGGACGGCGTCAAGCTCGCCGGTCTGCTGATCGACGCCGGCCCGGTGAACTCGCCGGTCCTGGTCGAGGTCGGTCCGGCCGGGTCGGCCGCCAACCACGCGGCCAACCCCACCTCGCTGCACGACGTGTTCGTCCGCGTCGGCGGCGGCGTACACCTGGGCCGGGCCACGGTCAGCCTGCAGGTCAACAGCAACAACGTGATCGGCGACCACCTGTGGCTGTGGCGCGCGGACCACGGTGACCAGGTCGCCTGGAACCTCAACACCGCGGACACCGGCCTGGTCGTCAACGGCACCGACGTGACGATGTACGGCCTGTTCGTCGAGCACTACCAGAAGTACCAGACGATCTGGAACGGCAACGGCGGCAGGACGTACTTCTATCAGAACGAAATGCCGTACGACGTGCCCGACCAGGCTTCCTGGTCCAGCGGTGGCGGGACCCGCGGCTGGGCGGCGTACAAGGTCGCGAACAGTGTCACCAGTCATGAGGCCTGGGGCGTCGGCGCCTACTCGTTCTTCCAGACGAACCCGTCGATCGTGGCCGACCGGGGCTTCGAGGTGCCCGACACGCCAGGAGTGCGCTTCCACAGCCTGGTGTCGGTTTCTCTCGGTGGCGTCGGCACGATCGCCAACGTCATCAACAACACCGGCGGGGCGGCCAACACGGCCACCCAGCAGCGCTACGTGGTGAACTACCCCTGACCTGAGTCGGGTGCCCCCTGAATCTGATACTCAGGGGGCATCCGACCAAGGGGAGACGAAAGCTGTGACCGACCAGACCGCCGCACCGCAGACCGGCTACGCCCCGGTGAACGGCCTGCAGATGTACTACGAGATCCACGGCGAGGGCGGTACGCCGCTGTTGCTGCTGCACGGCGGGTTGTTCAACATCGACCTGCAGTTCGGCCCGCTGCTGCCGGCGCTGTCGGAGAACCGGCAGGTGATCGCGACCGACTTCCAGGGCCACGGCCGGACGAACGACATCGACCGGCCGCTCGGTACTGCCGCCCTGGCCTCCGACGTGGTCGGGCTGCTCGAGCACCTCGGCCTCGAGCAGGTCGACGTCTTCGGCTTCAGCATCGGTGGCGCAGTGGCCGTCGAGCTGGCGATCCGCAATCCCGAGCTGGTCCGCAAGGCGGTCTTCTCCTCGGTCTCGTTCGCCCCCGAGGGCAACCGGGAGGAGAACGACGGCGCGATGGCGGACTTCAAGGTCGAGATGATCGCCGGTACGCCGATGGAAGCGGAGTACCTGGCCAAATCGCCGCACCCGGATCTGGAGCACCTGCAGGTCCTGCTCGACAAGATCGGCGGCTTCGACGCCGCGGCCACCGTCTGGTCCGACGACGACATCCGCGGCATCGCCGCGCCGACCCTGATCACGGTCGGCGACTGCGACATGTTCAAGCTCGACCACATGGTCAAGTTCCTGCAGTTGCGCGGCGGTGACGTCAACGGCGACTTCGTGGGCGTGCCCGCCTCGCAGCTCGCGGTCTTCCCGGGCACCACCCACTTCAACGGCCTGGCCCGCACCAACCTGGTCCAGGACGTCGTGCTGACCTTCCTCGACGCGCCGATGCCCGAGGCCTGAGCCGCACTAGGCGGTGGTGAGCGCCTTCCGGATCCGCTTGTCGGAGACCGGGTACGGCGTGCCGAGCGTCTGCGCGAACAGGCTGATCCGGAGTTCCTCGAGCATCCACCGGACCTCGAGGAGTTCCGGACTCGGGTACTTCCCGGTCGGTACGGCGCGTAGGCGCTTCTGGTACTCGTCGGTCAGCGTCTGCACGATCGCCATCCCGGAGCGGTCGCGCATCGCGTTGGCGCCGATCTTGTCCAGCCGCTGTTCGATCCCGCGCAGGTAGCGGGCGAGATCGGGCAGCCGTTGGGCTCCGGCCTCGGTGATGAAGCCGCGATGGACCAGCCCCTCCAGTTGCCCCCGGACGTCGGACAGCGCCGCGAGCAGGGCCGGGCTGGAGGAGCGGGAGATCAGCTTGTCGACCGTTCGCGCGTTCGCCAGCACCTGCTCGACCTGCTGGAGGATCGTCAGCACGGTGTCGGCGAGGTCGGACCGGACGGCGTCGCGAAGGAACGAGAAGGCGGTGAGATTCCAGACCGGGCCGCCGGCCGCCGCCATCAACTGGTCGACGGCGGCCGAGATCGCGTCGTCCAGCAGGTCGCCGACACTGCGGTGCGGGCCTGCCAGCAGCGTCATCTTCTGCTGGTTGGTCAGGTGCCGCTGGACCACGTCGATCACCGACGGCATGGTGAGCAGCAGCAACCGGCGGGTGCCGGTCCACATCGCGGCGGCCTGGTCGCGCTCGGTCTCCTGCAGCCGGATGGCGACGCTCTTGCCGTCGTCCACCAGGGCCGGATAGCCGGCCACGGTGAGTCCGTTGCGGTGCTCGGAGAAGCTACGTGGCAGGTCGCCGAAGGTCCAGTCGGTCAGGCCGCTCTTCTCCAGCCCGCTGACCGCCTTCGAGGCGACCTGGGAGATCGCGGCCTTCGTCTTCGGCTTGAGCCGCTCCTTCAGCGCCGCGAGATCCTTGCCCTCGGCCACCGTCTTGCCGTGGTCGTCGACCACCCGGAAGGTCATCCGCAGGTGCTCCGGCACCCGCGACCAGTCCCAGTCGTCCTCGTCGATGATCACGTCGCGCAACTGCCGCAGCTCGCGCGCCATCGCCTCGACCAGCGGACCCGAGGCCGGGTCGAGCTGGGGGAGGATCTGCCGGGCGTGGTCGGGGGCCGGCACGATGTTGCGGCGGATCGCCTTCGGCAACGACTTGATCAAGGTGGTGACGAGTTCCTCCCGGAACCCCGGCACGCTCCACTCGAAACCGTCCGCGCCGACCTGGTTGAGGACCAGCAGCGGCAGGTGCACGGTGACGCCGTCGGCGTCCGTGCCGGGCTCGAAGGCGTAGGTCAGGTCGAAGGTCATCCCGTTCTGCGACCAGGTGAGCGGGAACTCCTCCTCCTTGACCTCGGCGCCTTCGCGAACCACCAGCGACCGCTCGAAGTCGAGCAGGTCGTGGTCGCGCTGCCGGGCCGTCTTCCACCAGGTGTCGAAGTGCCGGCCGGTGACCACCTCGGCGCCGATCCGCTCGTCGTAGAAGGCGAACAGCGTCTCGTCGTCGACCAGCAGGTCGCGGCGCCGGGTGCGTTCCTCCAGCTCCTCGACCTCCTCGATCAGCTTGCGGTTCTCGTGGAAGAACTTGTGGTGGGTGTCCCAGTCGCCCTCGACCAGCGCGTGCCGGATGAACAGCTCGCGCGACACCTCCGGGTCCACCGCGCCGTAGTTGATCTTGCGGTGGGCAACGATCGGTACGCCGTACAGGGTGACCTTCTCGTAGGCCATCACCGCACCGGCCTTGCGTTCCCAGTGCGGTTCGGAGTAGGAGCGCTTGACCAGGTGCTGGGCCAGGTCCTCGGCCCACTCCGGCTCGATCCTGGCGTTGACCCGGGCCCACAGCCGCGAGGTCTCGACCAGCTCGGCGGCCATCACGAACTGCGGTGGCTTCTTGAACAGGGCCGAGCCGGGGAAGATCGCGAACTTGGCGCCGCGGGCACCGATGTACTGGTGCTGGTTGGCGGGATCCTTGAGCCCGAGGTGGGACAGCAGACCGGACATCAGCGAGACGTGCACGGCCTGCGGATCGGCGGCCTCACCGGAGTTGAGCGTGACGCCGATCTGGGTGGCGACCTGGCGCAGCTGCGCGAAGATGTCCTGCCACTCGCGGACGCGGAGGTAGTTGAGGTACTCGCTCTTGCACATCCGGCGGAACTGGTTGCCGGACAGCTCCTTCTGCTGCTTCTTGAGGTAGTTCCACAGGTTGAGGAAGCCGAGGAAGTCGGAGGTCGGGTCGCGGAACCGCGCGTGCGCCTGGGTGGCCTGGGCCTCGGCGTCGGTCGGGCGCTCGCGCGGGTCCTGGATCGACAGCGCGGAGGCGATCACCATCACCTCGCGGACGCAGCCGTGCTTGCCCGCCTCGACGATCATCCGGGCCAGCCGCGGGTCGAGCGGGATCTGCGCCAGCTGCCGGCCGACCGGGGTCAGCTGCCGGGTGCGCTCGGCCGCCTTGGCCGAGTCGATCGCGCCGAGTTCGGTCAGCAGTTGCAGGCCGTCGGTGATGCTGCGCCGGTCGGGTTCGTCGATGAACGGGAACGCGGCGATGTCGCCGAGGCCGATCGCGGTCATCTGCAGGATGACGGAGGCCAGGTTGGTGCGCAGGATCTCGGGGTCGGTGAACTCCGGGCGGCTGTCGAAGTGCTCCTCGGAGTACAGCCGGATGCAGATGCCGTCGCTGGTCCGGCCGCAGCGGCCCATGCGCTGGTTGGCGCTGGCCTGCGAAACCGGCTCGATCGGCAGGTGCTGCACCTTGGTGCGGTGCGAGTAGCGGCTGATCCGGGCGGTGCCGGGATCGATCACGTACTTGATGCCGGGCACGGTCAGCGAGGTCTCGGCGACGTTGGTGGCGAGCACGATCCGCCGGCTGGACCCGTGCGACTGGAAGACACGGTGCTGCTCGGCGTTCGACAGCCGGGCGTAGAGCGGCAGGATCTCGGTGTTGCGCAGGTTGTGGTCGGCCAGCGCGTCGGCGGTGTCGCGGATCTCCCGCTCGCCGCTGAGGAAGACCAGCACGTCGCCCGGTGCCTCGCCGGCCAGCTCGTCGACCGCGTCCAGGATCGCCTGGGTCTGGTCCCGGTCGATCGTGCTCGGGTCGTCCGGATCGTTGATCGGGCGGTAGCGGGTCTCGACCGGATAGGTGCGGCCGGAGACCTCGACGATCGGCGCGGGCCGGCCGGCGGCGTCGGCGAAGTGCTCGGCGAACCGCTCCGGGTCGATGGTCGCCGAGGTGATGATCACCTTGAGGTCGGGACGCCGGGGCAGCAGTTGCTTGAGGTAGCCGAGGATGAAGTCGATGTTGAGGCTGCGCTCGTGTGCCTCGTCGATGATGAGGGTGTCGTAGCGGCTCAGCTCCCGGTCGCGCTGCAGCTCGGCCAGCAGGATGCCGTCGGTCATCAGCTTCACCAGAGAGCGGTCGCTGACCTTGTCGGTGAAGCGGACGGCGTACCCGATGGCGTCGCCGAGCTCGGTGTCCAGCTCCTCCGCGATCCGCTCGGCCACCGTCCGCGCGGCCAGCCGCCGGGGCTGGGTGTGCCCGATCATGCCGCGGACGCCGCGGCCCAGTTCCAGGCAGATCTTGGGGATCTGGGTGGTCTTGCCGGACCCGGTCTCACCCGCGATCACCACCACCTGATGGTCCCGGATCATCGCCGCGATCTCGTCCTTGAGCTGACTGACCGGCAGCTCCTCGGGATACCTGATCTCCGGTACGCCGAGCCGCCGCTGCTCCACCCGCTGCTCGGCCTGCTCGATCCGCGCGGTGATGTCGGAGAGCGCGTTCTCCCGCTTGCCGTCTTCCCGCAGTCCGCGCAACCGCTCCAGCCGCCGACCGAGTTGATCCCGGTCGACACCGATCAGCCCTTCCAGCCGGGCCGCCAGCGCCGCAACCTCACTCCCACCACTTCCGGCGCGCGACTCACCGCTCTCCGGTGGTGCGGTGTCGCCGGTGCCGACGGCAGAACCGCCCGCGGGCTTCTTGCGGCGGCGGCGAGGACGGCGGGGCCGACCGGGATCCTGGGAAGGACCGGTAGCTGGGGTGGGACTCTGCGATTCGGTCCGGGCTTCAGGCATGTCGGAACCAGTTTAGGCGGCCGGCTCCAGCCGCTCATCCCGATTTACGAAAAGTCAGTCGTCGCGGGAGCCGGCGACCTTGACGGCGAGCACCGGAACGGGGGATTCGAGCAGCACGCGCTGGGCGGTGCTGCCGAGGATGAGCTTGCCGACCGGGCTGCGGCGGCGGAGGCCGAGGACGATCAGCGTGACGTCGTTGGCCTCGGCCGCCTTGAGGAGTTCGGCGGCCACGTCGCCGGTGCCGACCGCCTGCTGGATCGTCACCTCGACGCCGCGCTCCCGCAGCCGGGCCTCGGCCGCGTCGAGCTCGGCCTGGTTCGCGTAGCGGGAGTCGATGTAGGCGTCGCCGCGGCTCGTGTTGAGCAGCAGGACGGCGGCGCCGCGCAGCTCGGCTTCGGCGGCGGCGGCTTCGAGAGCGGCCTCGCCTTCGGGCGTCGGTACGTAGCCCACCAGGATCTTCACGGGGCCCACTCTCTCATCACCGCCGGTCACCGAACTCATCAGTCGTCCTCACCGAAGGTGAGCCGGTCGCGGGTGGCTTCCCGGCCACGGAGCCGGGCGACGATCCGCGGCAGGTACGGCACGAACAGGGCCAGCACGGTCAGGATGATGATGACCAGGCTGAGCGGCCGGGTGAAGAACACGCTCGCGTCGCCGTTGGAGATCACCAGCGAGCGGCGGAACTGCTCCTCCATGGTGGGACCGAGGATGACGCCGAGGATGACCGGCGCGATCGGGAAGTCGAGTTTGCGCATGAAGAATCCGGCGACGCCGATCAGCAGCGCCATCAGGACCTCGTACCCCGAGCCGGACAGCGAGTAGACGCCGAGGCAGGCGAAGACCAGGATGCCGGCGTACAGCAGCGGCCGCGGCACCTTCAGCACCTGCACCCAGATCGCGATCAGCGGCAGGTTCATGATCAGCAGGATCAGGTTGCCGACGTAGAGCGAGGCGATCAGCGTCCAGACCAGGGTGCCCTGGTCCTCGAACAGCTGCGGGCCGGGCTGCACGTTGAAGATCTGGAACGCGGCCAGCATCACCGCGGCGGTCGCCGAGGTCGGCAGGCCGAGGGTGAGCAGCGGCACCAGGACGCCGGAGAACGACGCGTTGTTGGCCGCCTCCGGGCCGGCGACCCCCTCGATCGCGCCGTCGCCGAACTCGTCGGGATGCTTGCGGCCTGCCTTCTTCGCGCGCCGCCGCTCGATCGTGTAGCTCAGGAAGGTCGGTACCTCGGCTCCGCCCGACGGGATCGCCCCGAACGGGAAGCCGAGCGCCGTACCTCGGAGCCAGGGTGCCCACGAGCGCTTCCAGTCGTTCTTGCTCAGGTACCCGGTGCGTAGCCGGCCCTTCTCCAGCACCGCCGGCCGGTCCGGCGTACTGCGCAACTTCGATGCCACGTGCAACGTCTCGCCGATCGCGAACAGACCGACGATGACGATCACCACGTCGACGCCGTCCAGCAGCCGCAGGGTGCCGAAGGTGTAGCGCTGGGCGCCCGACAGACTGTCCAGCCCGATCAGCCCGATGAACAGACCGACCGTCAGCGACAGCAGCCCACGGATCAGCGAGTGGCCGACCAGCGCGGTCACCGCGACCATCGCCAGCAGGGTGATCGCGAAGTAGTCGGTCGACTGGAACTCGCCGGCCAGGTTGCCGATCGGCTTGGCGACGAAGGTCAGCAGCACGGTCGAGATGGTGCCGGCGATGAAGGAGCCGATCGCCGCGGTCGCGAGGGCGGCCCGGGCCCGGCCCTTGAGCGCCATCTTGTGGCCCTCGATCGCGGTCGCCACCGAGGCCGACTCGCCGGGGGTGTTGATCAGGATCGAGGTGGTGGACCCGCCGTACATGGCGCCGTAGTAGATGCCGGCGAACATGATGAAGGCGCCGATCGGGTCGGAGAAGTTGAAGGTGATCGGCAGCAGCAGCGCGATCGTCAGCGCCGGGCCGATACCGGGCAGGATGCCGACCAGCATGCCGAGGGTGACGCCGAGCACGGCCCAGAGCAGGTTCATCGGGTGCAGCACCGTGCCGAACCCGTGCAGCAGGTCGCCGAAGACGGCCAGTGAGATCACAGTCCCAGCACCCCCTCGGGCAGCGAGATGTCGAGGAACTGGGTGAACGCGATGTAGACCAGTACGGAGATCACCACGGCGACGATCGCGTCCCGCACCACCTGCCGGCTGCCGAGCACGCGGGCCGCGCAGAAGAACAGCAGCGCGGTGGCGATCATGTAGCCGAGCGGCACGACGAGGAAGGCGTAGAGGACCAGCAGCGCCGACACGGCCAGCGGCTCGAACCAGCTCCGGTCACCCTTGTTCGCGGTCCGCGGCGAGCGCAGTCCTTCGACCAGGTAGCCGATCGACAGCAGGAGCCACGCGACCGTGACGAGCAGCGGGAAGAACCGCGGTCCCGCCGGATCGAGCCCTTTGGGACTGCGGATGTCGAAGACGCCCACCAGGAACGTCGCGCTCAGGACGACCAGCACCACGGCCGCGATGATCCGCACCGGCCGCGACGCCTCGACCTCGGCGTCCGACACCTTCACCGGTTCCTCTGTCGTGCTCACACGATCCCCAGTTCTTTCAGCAGTGCCTCGACTCGGGTGGTCTCGTCGGCGATGAACTTCTTCGCGTCGTCGCCGGTCCGGAAGAAGTCGGTCCAGCCCTGCTTCTTGCGGATCTCGGCCCATTCGGGGGAGTCGTTGGTCTTCTGGACGAAGTCGATCAGGCGTTGGCGATCCGCCTCGGGAATGTCGGGTGGAGCCACGATCGCGCGCCAGTTCAGTACTTCGGCGTCGTACCCCTCGGACTTCATCGTCGGCAGCTGCTTGCCGCCGACGGTCATCGGGTCGGTGCCCGAGGTGGCCAGCACGCGCATCTTGCCGGCCGCGATCTGCTCCTCGAACTCACTCAGGCCGGAGATGCCGACCGTGACGTCGCCGGACAGGATCGCGGCCGTCGCCTCGCCGCCACCGGAGTACGAGATGTACTTGACCTTCGACGGGTCGGCGCCCGCGGTCTTCACCAGGGTGCCCGCGGTGATGTGGTCGGTGCCGCCGATGGTGCCGCCGCCCCAGCTGACCGAACTCGGGTCCGCGCGGTACTTCTCGACCAGGTCGTCGAGGGACTTCAGCGGCGAGTCCGCCTTCACCACGAGCACCTCCTGCTCGGCGGTGATGGTCGCGATCGGGGTGGTGTCGGAGATGGTGATCTTCGACTGGTTCAGGGTCAGCGCGCCGACCATCACCAGGCCGGTGATCATCAGCGTGTGCGGATCCTTGCGGTTCTTGGTGACCAGCTTCGAGATGCCGACGGCACCGCCGGCGCCGGTCACGTTGACCACCGAGACCGATCGGCCGGGAAGGAAGTCGTCCTCCTGGATCACGTGCTGGAGCTGGCGAGCGGTCAGGTCCCAGCCACCACCGGGGGCGGCGGGGACCATGATCTCGACGTTGCGGGACGGGAAGTCGCCGGCGACGCTGCCGCCCTCCAGGGCCGAACAACCGCTGAGCAGCAGGCTGACGCTCACCCCGGCGGCAACGATCACGGATCGCGGCATGTGGGTACCTCCTCGGGAACAGGCCTGACCGGAAACTAGCAGCATTCCATCAGGAGGTACAGAGATTCCGTTCTGCGGATCGGCGGGTTATCGTCGGGAAGGCGTGCGCAGTGCAGGCGCGCCGCAGCGGAAGGGGTGCCGGATGGACGGTGACGGGGAGCTGCCCGGGGTGCGAAGCGTGCACCGGGCGCTGGATCTGCTGGAGCGCTTCGACGACGAGCATCCGCTCTGGACGCTGGCCGAGCTGACGGCAGCGAGCGGTCTGCCGAAGACGACCGTGCTGCGGCTGGTGACGACCCTGGAGCAGCGCGGACTGGTTGCCTCGACAGGGCCGGGTCGTTACGCGATCGGGCCCGGCTTTCTGCGCTGGTCCCGCTTGAGCAGCGCCGGCATGGAGGTTCCGCCGGCGGTACGGGCGGCTCTGAACCGGCTGGCGACCGAGACCGGCGAGACGGCCAACCTCTACATCAGGGTCGGGCGGACTCGGGTGTGTCTCGCGCAGGCTCAAGGGACGTTGAGCGTTCGGCACACGATCGCGGTCGGCTCCGCGCTGCCGTTGTGGGGCGGTGCGGCGTCGCGGGTGTTGCTGAGCGACCCGCCGCTGCTGGCGGCGGACCCTTCGGTGATCGAGGCTGTGGCCGCTGAGTATCCGCAGGGTGAGGCCGGGTCGAAGGAGTTCAGCCCCAAGCAGCTTCGCCTTGCCGCAATACGGGCCGGCGAGCGTGGGTACGCCGTGACTCACGGAGAGCGCGAACTCGGGGCATCAGGTATCTCCGCCCCGGTACTCCGCTCCGACGGGCGGGTGGTCGCCGCGGTGGGGGTCGGCGGGCCGACGACCCGCTTCAACGACGAGCGCCTCCCGGGATACGTCGCTGCCGTACGCCGCTGCGCCGCCACCGTGAGCGCGAGTGGCTGGAGCGGTTTCAGTGCATCCTGACCTGCTCGACGGCGTGCGAGTACTGGATCTCACGAACGTGCTGGCCGGACCGTTCGCGGGATACCAGCTCGCGTTGATGGGGGCCGAGGTGGTCAAGGTGGAGGTGCCGGGGTCCGGCGACCTGGCCCGCAATCTCGGGGCCGATCCTGAGCTGAGCCAGGCCGGCCTGGGCGTTTCGTTTCTGGCGCAGAACGCCGGGAAGCGCTCTCTGACGCTGGACCTGAAGTCGCCGGCCGGCAAGGAGGTCTTCGAGCGGCTGGTGCGCGACGCCGATGTGCTGCTGGAGAACTTCAGGCCCGGCGTACTCGAGCGGCTGGGCTTCTCCTGGGCCACTCTGCAGGAGCTCAATCCCGCACTGGTGTACTGCGCCGTGTCGGGATTCGGCCAGACCGGGCCGATGCGTGGGCGGCCGGCGTATGACCAAATCATTCAGGGACTGTCCGGGATCATGAGCGTGACAGGTACGCCGGAGACCGCGCCGACCCGGACGGGGTTCCCGGTCGCCGACACACTGGGTGGCTACGCGGCGGCGTTCGCCATCTCGGCGGCGCTGGTCAAGCGCGCCCGGACCGGGGCCGGCAGCTTCCTCGACGTGTCGATGCTGGAGACCGCGATCGCGGCGATGGGCTGGGTGGTCTCCGACCTGGTGATCGGCGGCCGAGAACCGCGGGCCATGGGCAACGAAAACGTCACGTCGGCGCCGTCGGGCACGTTCGAGACGGCGGCCGGCGCGCTGAACATCGCCGCCAACAAGCAGGAGCAGTACGTCGAACTGTGCGCCGCGCTCGGCCGCCCGGAACTGATCGAGGACCCCCGGTTCACCACTCGCGACTCACGCAAGCAAAATCGGACGGCTCTCAAGGCGGAGCTGGAGAAGACGCTCAGAGAGCGCTCTGCCGCGGAGTGGGACGAGCTGCTGGCAGGAAGCGGCGTACCGGTCGCGCCGGTGCTGACCGTGGCGGAGGCGTTGTCGCTGGAGCAGATCTCGGTCCGCGAGTTGCTGCACGAGGTCGACCTGCCCGGAGGGACACGTTCGCTGCGAGTTCTGGGCAGCAGCGTTCAGGTGGACGGCGCGTCGGTCGGGCCGGGGAAGCGGCCGCCGGGGTTGGGTGAGCACACGGACGAAATTCTCGCTGAGCTCGGCTACAGCAGCGAGGAGATCAGCGGCCTTCACGAGCAGGGAGCGGTATGAGCGACAGGGCCCAGGAAGCGGCGGACTGGTGGGCAACGTCGATCACCGACATCGAGCCCGGGGAGATCCGCCTGCGCGGCTACCCGATCGAGGAACTGATCGGTGCTGTCAGCTTCCCGCAGATGATCTGGCTGATGGTGCGCGGTGAGCTGCCTTCCGAAGACGAAGCCAGGCTGCTCGAACTGACCCTGGTCGCTGCCGTCGACCACGGACCGCAGGCGCCGTCGATCGCCGCGGCCAGGATGGCCGTGTCCTGCGGTCTGGCTCTCAACAACGCGATGGCGACCGGCGTGAACCTGCTGGGCGATGTCCACGGCGGCGCCGGTCAGCAGTGCATGGGGATCCTGCAGGAGCTCAAGACGGCGGTCGACCAAGGGGAGTCGCCGACCACGGCGGCGCGCGCGCTGGTTGCGGCGTACAAGGATCGGGGGACCTTCCTGCCCGGCTTCGGCCACCGCTTCCACCCACTCGATCCGCGCCGCGACCCGTTGATGCATGCCGTCGAGCGTGCCGCGCGCGACGGCGTCGTCGAGGGCCACTACCTGGAGGTCGCGCTGGCCCTCGAATCGGTGCTGGCCGAAGGCTCCAGGCCGATCCCGATGAACATCGACGGCGCCACCGCGACCATCTACGCCGAACTGGGCCTGGCACCCGAGCTGGCTCGCGGTCTCTTCGTCCTCTCGCGATCCGTCGGCCTGCTCGCCCATGCTCGCGAGCAGCAGCTCGAACCGACCCGCATCAAGGGCCCGTTGCCGAAGAGCATCCCCGCCACCTACACCGGTACGCCGCCGCGAAGCGTGCCGCACACCTCACCGACGGACGGCCATCCCTGAGGCAGAATGACGCAATGCCGGACGACGAGACCATCACCGAGCAGCGGGTCCGCAACCGCTGGGGCGAGGGCGACCGGCTCCGCTTCGAGATCCTGGAGGGCGCCGGCCGGCTGCTGTCGGAGCTGGGCGGCGAGGATGGCCTGACCATTCGCGGCGTCGCCCGCGAGGTGGGGATCGCCCCGGCCAGCATCTACCAGCACTTCGCCGACCGGGCCGCGCTGATCGAGGGTCTGGTCGACTACGAGTTCGGCCTGCTGGTGAAG
The DNA here is from genome assembly GCF_027627575.1 of Kribbella sp. CA-293567. Taxonomy (NCBI): domain Bacteria; kingdom Bacillati; phylum Actinomycetota; class Actinomycetes; order Propionibacteriales; family Kribbellaceae; genus Kribbella; species Kribbella sp. CA-293567. Next base: position 4,202,985 of record NZ_CP114065.1, on the reverse strand, counting down.
GCGATGGCCGCGGCCGACGAAAGCCTGGAACCCGGTGACGTGATGGGCCGGCTGCGGGCCCAGGTCCACGCGCATCGTGACTTCGCCGACGCCAAGCCAGGGCACTACCGGCTGTTGTTCGGCAAGGCCACCCGCCGGGCGATCAGCGGCGAGCGTCCGGTGAGCGGCCCGCTGGTGGAGGTTTTCACCAGTCTGATCACCGCCTTCGAACGCTGTGCCGACGCGGGACACGTCCTGCGCCTGCCCAGTCGCCGGGCCGCGTCGCTGGTCTTCGTCAGCGTCTACGGCCGGGCAGCGCTGCTGGACGGCGTCCAGCCGGCCCACCCGAGCGAGGACTTCCTCGACGATCTCGTCTCGCTCGTCTTCGCCTGACTCCTCACCAATTGTGACTTGAATCTCACTCTGTGGTGGCACGATGCCGAGTTACCTAACGTTTGTTCAGTAAGAAAACATTCGTTCGGTAACTCTGGGGAGCCGCGATGTCCGAGCTTGTGGAAGCAGCACCCGCCTATCCGATGACCCGCGGCAGGTGCCCGTTCGATCCGCCGCCCGAGCTGGATCGCCTGCAGGCCGAGGAGCCGCTGTCGCGGACGACGCTCTGGGACGGCAGTACGCCGTGGCTGGTGACCCGGTACGACCACTCCCGCCAGGTGCTCGCCGACCCGAGGATCAGCTCCGACCCGCGCAACGACGGCTTCCCGTTCAGCACCGAGGCGCAGTCGCGCAACCGGGGCCAGTTCACCGCGTTCATCGTCCGTGACGATCCCGAGCACGCCGCCCAGCGCCGCCTCGTCACCGCGGACTTCATGATCAAGCGGGTGGAGGCGATGCGGCCACGGATCCAGCAGCTCACCGACGGCCTGATCGACGACATCCTGGCCGGCCCGAAGCCGGTCGACCTGGTCGAGGCGCTCGCCCTGCCGTTGCCGTCACTGGTGATCTGCGAACTGCTCGGCGTCCCGTACGACGACCGCGCGCTCTTCCACCGCCTGGGCAAGCTGCTGCTCCGGCGTGAGAACACGGCCGAGCAGTCGCAGGCCGCGAGCCAGGAACTGCGGGACTACCTGCGGGACCTGGTGAACCGCAAGAACGAGGGGCCCGCCGACGATCTGCTGAGCCGGCTGATCGTCGAGCAGTTGCGTCCGGGCCGGATGACGATCGACGACGTCGTCGACATGGCCCTGTTGCTGCTGATCGCCGGCCACGAGACGACCGCCAACATGATCGCGCTCGGCACGGTCGCGCTGCTGGAACACCCCGATCAGCTCGACGCGCTCCGCGCCGCCGACGACCCGAAGGTGGTGGCGCACGCCGTCGAGGAACTGCTGCGCTACCTGACCATCGTGCACAACGGCCGCCGCCGGGTCGCCCTGGCGGACCTGGAGGTGGGCGGGCAGCTGATCCGCAAGGGCGAGGGCGTGATCGTCGCGACCGAGATCGCCAACCGCGACGAGGAGGCCTTCCCGGAGCCGGACAAGCTCGACATCCACCGGTCGGCCCGGCACCACGTCGCCTTCGGGTACGGCGTACATCAGTGCCTTGGGCAACCACTTGCCCGGGTCGAGCTGCAGGTCGTCTACCGCACCCTCTACCGGCGCATCCCGACCCTCGCGCTGGCGGTGCCGCTCGACCAGGTGCCGTTCAAACACGACATGTCCATCTACGGCGTGCACGCGCTGCCGGTCACCTGGTGAAAGGGGTCTCACGATGAAGGTGGTTCTCGATCAGGACAAGTGCATCGGTTCGGGACAGTGTGTGCTGTCCGCGCCGGAGGTGTTCGACCAGCGTGACGACGACGGCATCGCCGTACTGCTGGCGCAGCCGGCCGATGCCGGCACCGAGGAAGGCACCCGGGAGGCCGCGCGGATCTGTCCGGCGCTGGCGATCACGGTGGCGGAGTAGTCGCGCGTGCTGAACCGGATACTCGTCGTCGGTGCTTCGGCCGCGGGACTCACCGCGGCCGAAGCGCTACGGCGCGAAGGCTTCACCGAGGAGTTGACGATCGTCGGCGACGAGCCGCACGCGCCGTACGACCGGCCACCGCTGTCGAAGCAGATTCTCCGCGGCACCTGGGAGGACGACCGGACCGTACTGCGCTCCGACGCCCTGCTCGCCGGCCTGGGAGCGACCTGGATCCTCGGTACCGCGGCCACGGCGCTGGACCTGCCGGCTCGCGAGGTGACTCTCGCCGACGGCCGCGTCCTCGGCTACGACGGACTCGTCATCGCGACCGGCGCGGCGGCGCGGAGGCTGCCGTTCGGCCATCACCTGGCAGGTGTTCACGTGCTCCGCACCCTCGACGACACGTTGCGGCTGCGGGAAGAGCTGAAGACCGCCTGCTCGGTCGCGATCGTGGGTGCCGGCTTCCTCGGTGCCGAGGTGGCGGCGGTGGTTCGCGAACTGGGCTTGACGGTCACGATGATCGATCCGCTGCCCGCGCCGATGATCCGCCAGTTCGGTCCGGAGCCGGGAGAGTTGCTCAGGCGGTTGCACGAAGGGCATGGCGTCGACGTGCGCTGCGGTGTCGGCGTCACCGCGTTGCAAGGCGACGGTCGAGTCGAGGGAGTCGAGTTGGCCGACGGCTCACAGGTTGCCGCCGACGTCGTCCTGGTCGCGGTGGGAGCCAGCCCCGCCACCGGCTGGCTGGCGGGCAGTGGCCTCCCGATCGGTGACGGCGTCGAGTGCGATCAGTACTGCGTTGCCGCGCCGGGCGTCGTGGCCGCGGGCGATGTCGCGTCCTGGCACCACCCGGGAATCGGCCGCCGCCGGCTCGAGCACCGGATGAACGCCACCGAGCAGGCGACCAACGCGGCCAGGAACCTGCTGGGTCAAGGCGTCCCGTTCGAGCCGGTGCCCTACTTCTGGACCGACCAGTACGACGTGAAGCTCCAGGTCTACGGCCGCTCGGGGGCCGAGTTCGACTTCCGGATCGTCGCGGGTGATCCGGCCGAAGGTCGATTCGCCGCACTGTACGGCGACGGCGAGCAGGTGGTCGGCGCGCTCGCCTGGAACCTCCCACGGCAGGCTCGCCTGTTGCGCGAACACGTCGTTCGGTCGACCCCGTGGAACTCCGCGGCACACCAGGAGCTCAACTCTCACTGAGCTTCGTGCGGGGGACCTTCCCGGTCGCGTTGCGGGGAAGCTCCTCCAGCAGCACGATCGTGCGAGGCGTCTTGTACCGCGCGAGGTTCGCGCGCACGTGGTCGAGCAACTCGTCCTCGGTCACCTCACCGGCCGGTACGACGTACCCGACCAGCCGCTGGCCGAACTCCTCGTCCGGCACGCCCACGACGACCGCCTCGACGACTCCTGGGTGGCTCATCAGGCAGTCCTCGACCTCGACCGGGTACACGTTCTCGCCGCCGGAGACGATCATGTCGTCCTCCCGGCCGTCGACGAACAAACGGCCGTCGTCGTCGAGGTGACCGAGATCGCCGGTACTCATCCGGCCGTCGACCACCGTCTTGCTGCTGCCGTCGGAGTAGCCGCCGAAGACCAGTCCGCCGCCCGCGAAGATGCGGCCGGTGACTCCCGCCGCAACGGGCCGGTCGTCGTCGCCCAGGATCCGGACCGAACTGCCGAGGCAGGGCCGCCCGACGGTGCCTGGCGCGTCGAGCAGGTCGGCGGAGGTGGCGATCGTCGCGATGCCGATCTCGCTGGACCCGTAGGCGTCGCACAGGACCGGTCCGAACTGGGCGACGAACCGCTCGGCGAGCGCGGGACCCAAGGCCGACGCGCCGGAGATGACGGCCCGCACTGAGCTCAGGTCGGGTGCGGCGATCGCGGCCGGACCGAGGTCGAGCATCCGCTGCAGCATCACCGGTACGGCGACGATCGCGCCGGCCCTGGTCCGGTCGACCGACGCGAGCACGGCGCCGGCGTCGTACCGGCGGGACAGCACCAGCGGCGAGCCGAGGAAGAGTGCGAGCATCGAGTTCAGCAGTCCCAGCCCATGGAAGAGCGGGGGACAGATGACCATCGGTTCGCCGGCCCGCAGCCCGATCCGGTGGAGTGTGCTCGCGGTCAGTCCGGCGAGTCCCCACGCGGTCGGAGACCGGGGCGCCGCCTTGGGCGCGCCTGTGGTGCCGGAGGTGAGGATGGTGATGTGGCCGGGATGCTCGGGCTTCGGTGGCTCCGGTTCCCGGCTCTGCGCCAACTGGTCCAGCGTGGCCGATCCATCCGCTCGATCAGCCGCCGTCTCTTGCCAGGCGACCACGCCGGGCAGACCTTCGGAGGCGTCGGTGAACTCTTCGTCATGGATCAGCAGGTCGGGTCGCTGACGCTCCAGCACACTCCTGAGTTGCGGCGGAGCGAACTCCGTGTTGACGAACAGCACGTCGGCGCCGAGCCGGGAAGCAGCCAGCGTCGCCTCCAGGAAGTACCGGTGATTGCGGCACAGCACCGCGACCTTGCTTCCGGCAACAATCCCGTACCGCGCGTGCAAGGCCGCCGCCTGGCGGGAACAGCGCTGGTCGAGTTCGCCGTACGTGATGGTGCCGCGCTCGTCGAACACCGCGGGCTGATCGGGGAACCGGACGGCGGCGATCGCGCCGAGCGCTGCCATCGACTGCCCCCACTGCCGCAGTGCGCGCTCGATCGGAACCAGGTGGGCAGGCCGTGCCGATCGCCAGACGCCTGACCTGATCAGGGCGACCGACACCCCGCTGAGCTCACCGGCGGCGTTCACCAGCCACTCGGGCGGTCGCATCGGCCCGATCGGGCGAGGCCGGGCCAGGCTGCCGGACCTCGGTCGGGGGATCGGTCGCAGTGGCGTCATCAGCTCACTCGTCATCCTTGCGGGGCCGGTTCGACAGCCGGTAGTACTGCTCCAGCAACCGGTCGGTCGGTACCCGCAGAAGGTTGCCCAAGGCATCGGCCGGGCGGACCAGCGGCGGGGTGATGTTGTGCGGTCTCTCCGCCACCGCGGTGCAGACCTGATCGGCCGCCTGCTCCGGACTGAGCCCGGGCAGGCTGTTCAGCAGCGGGGTCGGTGAACTCATCCGGGTGTGCACCAGACCCATGTAGACGGTCGAGGTGGTCACCCCGTCGTCACGGATCTCCTGGGAGACGCAGCGCAGCCATATGTCGAAAGCGCTCTTCGATGCCAGGTACGCCGACCAGCGCGCCATCGGCGGCGTCCGTACTCCGGCGGTCGACACGTTCACGATGTGACCGGAGCCGCGCTCGCGCATCGACGGCAGCAGTTCGAGGACGAGCTTGGCCGGGCCGAGATAGTTGACCGCGTTGGTCCGCTCGATGTCGTGGAACCGCTGGTAGGAGTCCGCGACCGAGCGCCGGATCGACTTGCCGGCGTTGCTGACCAGGACGTCGACGCGCCCGTGCTCGGCCAGCACCTTCGCGACCACGGTCTCGATCGCCGCCGGATCGGCCAGGTTCGCCGGGTAGGCGAACGCCTTGCCGCCTTCGGCCCGGATCTCGCCGGCCACGATCTCCAGTTGCTCGGCCGTCCGCGCGAGCAGCAGCACCGTCGCGCCGGCCCGCGCGAGCCGCTTGGCCGTCGCCTCGCCGATGCCGAACGACGAACCGGTCACCAGCACGACCTTGCCGCGCACGGCGAAGGCCAGCCGGTCGTCGGGGATCCTGGACCGCCCGTTGGTCAGCGCGACCAGCAGCGGCCAGCCGAACGGACGCTTCCCAGACCTCATGCCAGATCCCATACCAGTCGCCATGGCTCGACATTACCGGCTGGTAGGCCTGCTGGCGATGCTCTCCAGCCAGTCGTCGATCGGCGCCGGGCGCAGTACCGTCGGAGCCATGCCTCGCCGATCCTCGCACCAGCCACCGACAGACTCCGCCGTACTCCGCGCCCGCCTGGCGCGGGCCAGGGAAGCGGCCGCAGGCACGGGCCTGCTGATCGCACCAGGCTCCGACCTGCGGTACCTGCTCGGCCGCGCGGGTGGTTCGCACGAGCGCCTCACCGTGCTGGTGATCCCCGCCGACGGGCCGCCCGCGCTCGTCGTACCGAAGCTGGAGGCGCCCGGTTTCGCCGACGTGCCGACCGCCGACCTCGGCATCGAGGTGGTCACCTGGGTCGACGGCGACGACCCGTACGCCGTGAGCGCCGAGCGGCTCGGTAAGCCCGGTCGCGTGGCGGTCAGCGACTTCACTCCGGCGCTGCACGTGCTCGCGATGCGGGCTGCGCTGCCGGGCGTGGAGCAGGTGCTCGCCGGGCCGATCGTGCGGGAGCTGAGGATGCGCAAGGACGCGGCCGAGGTCGAGGCGTTGCGCACGGCGGGGGCCGCGATCGACCGCGTGCACGCGCGAGTCGGCGAGTGGCTGTGGGCCGGACGGACCGAAGCGGAGGTCGGCGCCGACATCGCGGCAGCCATCGTGGAGGAAGGGCACGCCGTGGCGGACTTCGTGATCGTCGCCAGTGGCCCGAACGGCGCCAGTCCGCATCACTCGCTGTCGGAGCGGGTGATCGAGGCGGGGGACGTGGTGGTGGTCGACATCGGCGGGCCGATCCCCGAGGGCTACAACTCGGACTCGACCCGGACCTATGCGGTCGGTGAGCCGCGGGACTCCGACGTCGCGGCGACGTACGAGGTGCTGCGGTCGGCGCAGCAGGCAGCGGTGGACGCCGTCCGGCCGGGAGTGAGCGCGGAGTCGATCGACGCGGCTGCTCGCGAGGTCATCGCGGCGGCGGGTTTCGGCGAGTTCTTCATTCACCGGACCGGCCACGGCATCGGTCTCGACGTCCACGAGGAGCCGTACATCGTCGGCGGGAACCAGTTGGTCCTCGAACCAGGGATGGCGTTCAGCATCGAGCCGGGGATCTACCAGCCGGGTCGCTGGGGTGCGCGGATCGAGGACATCGTGGTGGTCACGGCCGACGGCGTGGAGTCGCTCAACCGGCGACCGCACGAGCTGGTGATCGTCTAGCCCGCGCGGAAGGTCTTGCGGTAGGCGAGCGGCGGGATGCCGACCTCGGTGCGCAGGTGGTGACGGAGCGAAGCGGCGGTGCCGAGGCCGGCTGCTTCGGCGATCCGGTCGACCGACAGGCCGGTCGTCTCCAGCAGATGGCAGGCGTGCCGGACGCGCTGCTGCAGCAGCCAGTTGCCGGGGGACTGACCGGTCTCCGCCTTGAAGCGGCGACTGAACGTCCGCACGCTCATCTTGGAGTGGGCGGCCATCGCGCCGAGAGTGATCTCGTCGCTCAGCCGCTGCAGCACCCAGGCGCGGGTCGGCGCCGTACCGTCGCTGCCTTCGTCCGGGACGACGCGCTCGATGAACTGCGACTGCCCGCCGTCCCGCCAGGGCGCGACGACACAGTGCCGGGCCGAGCGGTTGGCTACCTCGCTGCCGAAGTCCCGGCGAATCAGGTGCAGGCACAGATCGACGCCGGCCGCGAGCCCGGCCGACGTGATGATGTCGCCGTCGTCGATGAACAGCAGGTCCTCGTCGAGCAGGACCTTTGGATACAGCGCGCGGAACAGGTCGGCTCGCTGCCAGTGCGTGGTCGCCGGCCTGCCGTCGAGCAGGCCGGCTGCCGCGAGCACGAACGCGCCGGTGCAGATCGAGGCGATCCGGGTGCCGGGCCGGATCGTCGCCAGCGCCGCGGCCAGGTCGTCGGGCAGGGTGCCTTCGTGACGAGGCTGTGAGATGTAGGTGCCCGGGATGATCACCGTGTCCGCCTCGGCGAGGATCTCGGAGCCGTGGTCGGGGGTCAGCGAGAAACCCAGACCGGCCCGGATCGGCGCGGTCGTGAGGCCGCAGACCTTCACGTCGTACAGCCTGGTGCCGTCGGCGGTGGTGGCTTCGCCGAGCACGGTCGGCGGAATGGTCAGGTCGAAGCCGACCACCGGCTCCAGGGCGAGGACGGCGACCCGATGCGGAACGACGGAACCAGTCATGGCCATATCTTGACAGATGGTGGCGGTCTGGCCACTGGTTCGCCGGAGAAACCTCCCGCAGACTCGCCTGGTGACAGAAATTCTCGAGCAGAAGACGGCCCGGCGGCGGTTGCACCGCGCCTGGCCCGTCGCCGCGGTCGGCTTCATCACCCTGATCGGCGCCGCCGGTTTCCGCTCCGTGCCGAGCGTGCTGCTCGACCCGCTGCACGAGGAGTTCGGCTGGTCGCACGCCACGATCTCGGGCGCCGTCTCGATCAACCTGCTGCTGTACGGCCTGATCTCGCCGTTCGCCGCGGCGCTGATGGACCGGCTCGGCCTGCGCAAGGTGGTCAGTGGCGCGCTGGTGCTGATCGCGCTCGGGAGCGGGCTGACGATCTTCATGGACTCGTCCTGGCAACTGCTGCTGTGCTGGGGGTTGCTGGTCGGAGTCGGTACGGGCTCGATGTCGATGACGTTCGTCGCGACCATCACCGGCCGCTGGTTCTTCGAGCGTCGCGGGCTGGTCACGGGCATCCTGACGGCAGCGGGCGCTACCGGGCAGCTGGTTTTCCTTCCGCTGATCGCGCTGCTGGCCACGTCGTACGGGTGGCGGGTGCCGGCGTTGGTCGCGGCCGGCGCGGCGCTGGCCGTGGTGCCGCTGGTGTTGCTGTTCCTGCGCGACTACCCGAGCGACGTCGGGCTCCGGGCGTACGGCGCTCCGGAGGGGAGCGCCGCAGGGCAGCGGGTCGAGGCGACCGGGAACAGCGGCGTACGGGCGCTGACTGCTCTGTGGACGGCCATGCACCGGCCGGCGTTCTGGATGCTTGCCGGTGGCTTCGCGATCTGTGGAGCGTCGACGAACGGGTTGATCGGTACGCACTTCGTGACCGCCGCGCACGACCACGGGATGCCGGTGACCACTGCCGCGTCACTGCTCGCCCTGGTCGGCATCTTCGACGTGGGCGGCACCATCCTGTCGGGCTGGCTGACGGACCGCTGGGATCCGCGGTACCTGCTGATCGCCTACTACTCGCTGCGCGGGCTGTCCCTGTTGGTGCTGCCGTCGTTGCTCGGGCCGACCGCCGAGCCGAGCATGTGGGTGTTCATCATCTTCTACGGGCTCGACTGGGTGGCGACCGTGCCGCCGACCGTCGCGCTGTGCCGGGAATGGTTCGGCGTGGACGGGCCGATCGTGTTCGGCTGGGTCTTCGCCTCCCATCAGATCGGTGCCGCCGCGGCGGCCACCGGAGCCGGCGCGATCCGGGATCTGCAGGGCAGCTACAACCTGGCCTGGTACCTCGCGGGAGGACTCTGCGCGGCCGCGGCGTTGATGTCGGCCTGCATCGGACGCCGGATCCCCGTGGTCTGAGCCGCTCCGCTAGCCTCGACAATGGTTGAGGTTCAGTGGCGGGAGGACGAGGGCGTGGACATCGAGCCGGGCGAGCTGACGGTGGGGCAACTGGCCGAACGGAGTGGGGTGGCCATCTCCGCGCTGCACTTCTACGAGCGGCAGAAGCTGATCGTCAGCCGCCGGACGTCGGGCAACCAGCGCCGGTACAAGCGTGACACCCTGCGCCGGGTGGCGATGATCCGGATCGCGCAGCGGGTCGGTATCCCGCTCGGCGAAGTGGCCGCGATCCTCGCCCTGCTGCCCGGCAACCGGACGCCGACCAGGCAGGACTGGGAGCACATCTCGCAGTGCTGGCAAGCTGAGCTGGACCGGCGGATCGTGCAGTTGGAGCAACTCCGGGACGACTTCAAGGACTGCGTCGGCTGCGGCTGCCTCTCGCTGGACCGCTGCGGCCTCGCCAACCTCCACGACGTCCTGGCCGCCAAGGGTCCCGGTCCCCAACGCCTGCTCGACCCGGCCGGAAACCCCTGCCACCCAGGTAATTGCCGCTGATTGCCCCGCGAAAGCTGACGGGGCAGGTTGATGCGGGGGCCGGGACAGGTGAGTTGTCCACAGGTCGCCGGTGCGGGGCGCGGGCTGGGGGTGGCGGCGTCTAAGGTCGCGGGCATGGGTGACATCAAGCTGTCGGATGATCGGGCGAAGACCGCCGCGGAAGTGATCCACGCGATCGCCGGGGCCGGCGCGAGCCTGCGCGCCGACCAGGAGACCGCGGTTGCCGCGCTGTGCGAGCCGAACGCCCGAGTGCTGGTGGTCCAAGCCACCGGATGGGGCAAGTCCGCGGTGTACTGGGCCGCCACGGCGATCCGCCGCTCCGAAGGCGCCGGGCCGACGCTGGTGGTGTCACCGCTGTTGTCGTTGATGCGAGACCAGGTGGCCGCGGCCGGTCGAGCCGGCCTGCGGGCCGCCACGCTGAACTCCTCGAACGTCGACAACTGGTCCGGAATCGAGAACGACCTGCGTTCCGGCGCGATCGACGTACTGCTGGTGTCTCCCGAGCGGCTGGCCAACCCTGGCTTCGGCCGGCGGGTGCTGGACGGGCTCGCCGGGCAGATCGGTCTGCTGGTGATCGACGAGGCTCACGCCGTCTCCGACTGGGGACACGACTTCCGGCCGGACTACCGCCGGGTGTCCGACGTCCTGCAGAAGCTCAATCCGCAGACGCCGGTGCTCGCGACCACCGCGACCGCCAACGCGCGAGTGACCGACGACGTCGCGCACCAGCTGGGTGCGTCGACGCTCGTACTGCGAGGTCCGCTGGCCCGGTCGAGTCTGCAACTGGCGGTCGTCGACGCGCTGTCGCCGCTGGACCGCTTCGCCTGGGTCGTCGATCACCTGCCGAAGCTTCCGGGCTCCGGCATCGTCTACACGCTGACTGTCTCCGATGCTCAACGGCTGGCTGCCGCGATCCAGGAGGTGCACGGCCCAGCGGTTCCGGTCGCGGCGTACACGGGCGGGCTGGAGGCGGGAGAGCGGGAGCGGCTCGAAGACGCCTTGCGAAACAACGAGTTCAAGGCGCTGATCGCGACGTCCGCGCTGGGAATGGGGTACGACAAGCCCGACCTCGGATTCGTCGTACACGTCGGATCGCCGCCGTCGCCGGTGTCGTACTACCAGCAGGTCGGGCGTGCCGGGCGTGGCATCGACCACGCGGTGGTCGCGTTGCTGCCGTCGGACGCCGATGCCGGGGTCTGGGACTACTTCGCCACCGCGACGATCCCGGTGCCGGACCAGGTGAACAGGTTGCTGCGCGGGCTGGAGGCCTACGAGCCGGATCAACCCGCGACCGTGCCGGCCCTGGAGGCGGAGACCGGCCTGCGCCGCGGGCGGGTCGAGCTGATGCTCAAGCAGCTGGCGGTCGACGGCGCGGTCGAGCGGGTCGACCGCGGCTGGGTGCGGACGGCTGCCGACTGGAGTTTCGACGCGGCCCACTACGACGGCATCGTCTCGGTCCGCCGGCGCGAGGCCGACATCATGCGCGCCTACACCCGTGGTGAACGTTGCCTGATGCAACTACTTCAGGAGTCGCTGGACGATCCGTCCGCCGAACCGTGCGGCCGGTGCTCGGTCTGCCTGGGACTGCTGCCCGATCCGCTGACCGCGCGGCCGGATCCGGAGACCGTGCAGGCGATCACGCGACTGCTGCGTGGCGAGACGCACGTGCTGGAGCCTCGCAAGATGTGGCCGGGTGGTGCGTTCGGCGCGAAGGGGAAGATCCCGCCGGGGTTGATGGCCGAGCCCGGTCGCAGCATCGTCTATGCCGACGCTCCCGAATGGCGGGAAGTCATCCGGGCGGTGTTCAGTTCGACGCCGGCTCCGGACGCCTTGGAGGCCTTGAAGGCCGGCTGCGTCGCCGCGCTGTCGCGCTGGCGCGACGCCTGGTCCCGTCGGCCTGAGGTGGTCGTCACGCTTCCGGCCGCCGGCCATCGGGAGCTGGTGACCGAGGTCGCCAACCACCTGGCGGAGATCGGCCGCCTCGAGCGCGCCGAGCTGACCGTGAACGGCGCTGCCTTCAGTGACGAGCTCTCGTCGGCCGAGGAGGCGAAGGTGTGGCGCGACGGGGTGTCGATCGAGCCGGCCACGGCTCAGGCGATCAGCGGGCGATCGGTCCTGCTGGTCGTCGACGCGTCGTCCTCTCAATGGCCGGTCACCGTCGCCGCCGCCAAGCTTCGCGAGTCAGGTGCAGCCGCGGTGCTTCCTTTGCTCATTCATCGCCGCCCCTGAATCAGATCGATGCGGTGCCTTCGGTGAGGGACTTGAGGTCGGAGAGCAGGCGGGGCCAGCCGTTCTGGACCATCGAGCGGATCGTGCTGCCGGGTTCGAAGCCGGTGTGGACGACGGTCAGCTTCACCTGCTCGTCCTCGACCTCCAGCTCGAAACTCACGCGGGAGAGCGGTTCGGCGCCGGCCCGGGCGGCCACCTCGTCACCCAACTCGACCGCCTTCGCGAACTCCGGGGTGATGTGGTGCCAGGTGTAGGCCAGCCGCCGGTACGGGTCGTACTCGAGCACCTCCTGGCCGGGCCCCGACATGGTGACGTCACCCATGACCCAGTCGATCCTGGAGCCGACCTTCCAGTCGGTGTCGTGCTGGAGTCCCCAGTACTGCTGGGTGAAAGCCGGGTCGGTCAGCGCCTGCCAGAGCCGCTCGGGCGTGGTCCTGATGTAGGTCGTGTAGACGAAGTCCTGGTCGCTCACTGGTTCCTGCTCCAATGCTGTCTTGAGGTCGGCGAGGAGCTGCACGCGCCGCCGGTCGTACCGGCTGATCCAGCGGTCGGCGATGGCGTTGATCGGTTCGGCGTTGAGGTGGTGCAACTTCTCGCGGCCGCGCCGGACGGCGGTGACGAGATTCGCGCCTTCGAGGACGGCGAGGTGTTTGCTGACGGACTGGCGGGCCATCCGGAGTCCGGCGCACAGTTCGCCGAGCGTCTGCCCGTCGCGCTGGTTCAAGCTGTCGAGCAGTTGCCGCCGGCTGGGATCCGCCAGCGCCCGGAACACCTCGTCGTCCATCACCACTCCTCAGGCAGCTGCCGGGCTGCCTGATCACGATAGGCAGCCAGTTGGCTGCATGTCAATCCGGTCGCGAGCAGGCCGGGAGCATGATCGAGCGCGGATCGGGCACAAGATGGGCCACATGGATAAGAACAAGCTGGTTCTCGTCACAGGCGTCACTGGATACATCGGCGGGCGGCTGGTGCCTGAGCTGCTCAAGGCCGGCTACCGGGTCCGGGCGATGGCGCGCAATCCGCGCCGGCTGCAGGACCGCGAGTGGTACGACGATGTCGAGGTGGTCGAGGCCGATGCCGGTGACCGGCACCAGCTCGACGCCGCGCTCGAAGGAGTCGACGTCGCGTACTACCTGATCCACGCGCTCGGGACCGGCAAGCGCTTCGAGTCGCGCGATCGCCACACCGCGCTGACCTTCGGCACGGCCGCGCGGGAGGCCGGAGTCGGCAGGATCGTCTACCTCGGTGGCCTCTACCCTCAGGACGAAGTGCTCTCGCCGCACCTGGACTCGCGCCGCGAGGTCGGCGAGATCCTGCTCGCGTCCGGAGTACCGACGACCGTGCTGCGTGCCGCGGTCATCCTCGGGTCGGGTTCGGCCTCGTTCGAGATGCTCCGCTATCTGACCGACCGGCTGCCGGTGATGGTCACGCCGCGCTGGCTGCACACGCGGATCCAGCCGATCGCCGTCCGCGACGTCCTGCACTACCTGGTCGGCAGCGCCTCGATGCCGAGCACGGTCAACCGCGGCTTCGACATCGGCGGCCCCGACGTGCTGACCTACCGCGACATGATGCAGCGGTACGCCGCCGTCGCTCACCTCAGCAGCCGGCGGATCGTCACCCTTCCGCTGCTGACCCCGTCGCTGTCGAGCCACTGGGTCGGCCTGGTCACCCCGGTGCCGAACAGCATCGCCCGCCCGCTGGTCGACAGCCTGATCCACGAGGTCGTCTGCAAGGAACACGACATCGAGCAGTACGTGCCCGATCCGGAGCCGGGGTTCATCGACTTCGACCGGGCCGTCGAGCTGGCGCTCAAGCGCGTCCAGGAGTTCGACGTCTCCACCACCTGGGCCTCGGCGTCGATGCCGGGTGCGCCGAGCGACCCGCTGCCGGGCGATCCGGACTGGTCGGGCGGTTCGCTGTACGTCGACGAGCGGGAGAGCGCGATCGCGACGACGCCGGAGCAGCTGTGGTCGGTGATCGAAGGCATCGGCGGTGGTAACGGCTGGTACTCCTGGCGCCTCGGCTGGTGGGCCCGAGGGGTGCTCGACCGGGTCTTCGGCGGTCCCGGTCTGCGCAGAGGACGGCGCAATCCGAACGACCTGTCCATCGGTGATCCGCTCGACTGGTGGCGGGTCGAGGACATCGAGGATCTGAAGCTGCTGAGGCTGCGGGCCGAGATGCGGCTGCCCGGTCTCGCCTGGCTGGAACTGATCGTCGACACCGACGACCAGCAGCGGACGGTCTTCCGCCAGCGAGCGCTCTTCCACCCGCACGGCCTGCCCGGCCACCTGTACTGGTACGCGATCAAGCCCTTCCACGGCATCGTCTTCGGCGGGATGCAACGCAACATCGCGGCCGCGGCCGCCCGGACCGGGGACGACGCCCCGAAGTGGCGGCCGTCGCACAAATCGTCTTGACGCGAACGTGACGATAGAGGGGTGAACTTCACCAGCCTCGGCTACCGAACCGACTTGATGCTGCTGCAGCTGAGCGGCTCCGTGCTGACGGACCAAGGCGACTACGTGGTCGTCCGGACGCCTGCCAATCCGACGTTCTGGTGGGGCAACTACCTGCTCTTCCGTACGCCGTTCGCGCCGGGTGACGCGGTGGCGCGAGAGGCGATCTTCCGGCAGGAGTTCCCGGCGGCGAAGCATCTCGCGCTCGGTCTCGACACCGTCGACGGCGTGGTCGGCAGCGAGGACGAGGTGAAGGCGCTGGGGCTCGAGATCGACCGCAACACAGTGATGACCGCGCGGGAGGTTCGGGAACCGGCCCGGCCGAACCTGACCTCGCAGTACCGGGACCTGAGCAGTGACGACGACTGGGAGCAGTTGCTCGACCTGTCCCTCGCCTGCGCGACGATGACCGTCGACGAGGAGTACCGCGAGTTCAGCCGGCGCCGGATCGAAGCGGAGCGGGGGCTCTGCGGGGCCGGGCATGCGCGCTGGTTCGGCGCCTTCGACGGTGAGCGGCTGCAGGCTTCGCTCGGACTGGCCTCGGACGGGTCTGGCGTGGCCCGGTTCCAGAACGTCCAGACCCGGCCGGAGGACCGGAACCAGGGGATCGCGAGCACGCTGGTGCATCGCGCCTCGCGGTACGGGTTCGACGAGCTGGGCGCGCACACGCTGGTGATGGTGGCCGATCCCGGCTACCTCGCGATCCGGATCTACCGCGCGCTGGGATTCGACGACAACGAGGTGCAGTTGGGGACGGGCCGGGCGCCGGCGACGTCGTGACGGGGCGTGAAAGGCTGACCGCATGAGCTCGGACGAAACCCGGCGGGGAACCGCCCTGGTCACCGGCGGGAGCCGCGGTATCGGCGCGGCGGCGGCGATCGCGCTGGCGGCGGACGGATGGGATGTCGGCGTCAGCTACCTGAGCCGCTCCGGCGACGCCGAGCGGGTCGTCTCGGCCTGCGAGGAGTTGGGGCGGCGCGCGTACGCCGTCCAGGCCGACGTTGCCGAGCCTGAGCAGATCGAGCGGTTCTTCGACTCGGTCACCGCTGAGCTCGGCGCGATCGGGGCCGTGGTCAACAATGCCGGCGTGGTGTCGCCGAGTGGGCGGGTGGCCGGCTACGACCTGGGGCGGCTGGAGCGGGTGTTCCGGATCAATGCGATCGGCGCGTTCCTGGTCGCGGGCGCCGCGGTCCGGCGAATGTCGACCGCGGCCGGCGGCGCCGGGGGAGTGATCGTCAACGTGTCGTCGCGTGGCGCGGTGCTCGGGTCAGCGGGCGAGTACGTCGACTACGCCGCCAGCAAGGCTGCGGTCGACACCCTGACGGTCGGCCTGGCCAACGAGGTCGCCAAGGAGGGGATTCGCGTCCTCGGCGTCAGGCCGGGGCTGATCGAGACCGAGATCCACGAGGAAGGACGGCTGGAGCGGATCGGCGGTACGCCGCCGCTGGGTCGTCCCGGCAAGGTCGAGGAAGTGGCCGAGCTGATCGCGTTCCTGGCCTCGGATCGCGCTTCCTACATGACCGGCTCGATGGTCGACGTGGCCGGCGGCCGCTGAGCGATGGCCCTGCGACCGGTCGACCTGGCCCGGCAGGCCGGGATCTCGACGCAACTGGTCCGCAACTACGAAGCGGTCGGCATCCTGCCCGACGTGCCGCGCAGCGAGTCGGGCTACCGGCAGTACGGCGAGGTGCATCTGCGAGCACTGCTCACGTATCGCGCACTCGCGCCCGGATTCGGGAACGAGACCGCGACGGCGGTCATGCGGGCCGTGAACGACGGCGACGAGGCGCTGGCGTTCCGGCTGATCGACGGGACCCATGCGGCGCTGCACGAGCAACGGCTGGCGACGGATGCGGCGAGTGAAGCGCTGGGGGAGGCGGCCGAGGGGTTCCTGGACAAGCTGCCTGTCGTGAACGGTCCGCCTTTGCTGGTGGGCGAGTTGGCGGCGCAGCTCGGCGTACGCACCTCGACGTTGCGGGTCTGGGAGACGGCGGGACTGCTTTTGCCGGAGCGGGAGGCGGGGACGAAGTACCGGCGGTACGGGCCGGTGGAGGTGCGGGATGCGCGGATCATCGCGATGCTGCGGCGGGGGCGGTACGGGTTCGATCAGATTCGGCCTGTACTGGACGGGCTGCGTCAGACGGGGAGCACGGAGGCGCTGCGCTCCGCGGTGGCGGAGAGGCGAGCGGCGCATGATCGGCGTACTCGCGCGATGCTTCACGGATCAGCGTTGCTGCACGAGTACCTAGCTGGGGATCGCTAGCCGGGTCGGACGGTTGCGGCCCCGGACGGTGACCTCGTCGTCGGCCTTCCAGTGCACGGCTTCCGCCGGAGTGGCTTCGTCGACCGCGGTCATCGACGCGAGCAGCCGGCCGGGGACGGACTTGGCCAGCTCGGTCAACCGGGCCGCCTCGTTCACCGGGTCACCGATGACGGTGTACTCGTGCCTGCGGACGTCGCCGACCGTGCCCGCGACCACCATGCCGGCGGTGATCCCGATCCCGGCCGTTGCCTCGGGCAACTCTTCGGCCAGCCGGCTCGCCAGCGTGCGGCCCGCCTGGAGAGCGCTCCCTGCCGGGTCCGGCAGCTCGGCCGGCGCACCGAAGACGGCCAGGACGGCGTCGCCGGCGAACTTGTTGACGAAGCCGCCCTGGCGGTCCACCTCGTCGACGACGACCTCGAAGAACCTGTTCAGCAACTGGACCACCTCACCCGGCGGCCGGACCGCGGCCAGCTCGGTGGAGCCGACCAGGTCGACGAACAGCACCGCGACGAACCGCTCCTCGCCACCGAGCGCGTCGCCGGCCAGGGCCTCCCGCACGACGTCGGCACCGACGTACCGGCCGAACAGGTCGCGGATCCGTTCGCGTTCGCGCAGCCCGGCGGCCATCCGGTTGAAGCCCGCCTGGAGCGAACCGAGCTCGGTGCCGTCGAAGACGGGAATCCGGACGTTCAGCTCGCCCTCGCCGATCACCGTCAGCGCGGTGCGCACCGACCGCACCGGGGCCACCACCGAGCGGGCGGACAGCACGGTCAGCAGACCGCCGCAGCTGAGCACAACGGTGCCGAGGGCAAGGATGATCACCGACAGCCGGGTGGCCGAGACGTCCTTCTCGATCAGCGCCAGGAGCGCGGTCAGCATCAGGCCCACCACCGGCACCCCGGAGCCGACGGCCCAGAAGAACAGCGTCCGGGCCTTCAGCCCGGCAGCCAGCAGGCGCTTCGGCGGAGCCTCGTCGGCGAGCGCTCTCGCGGCCACCGGGCGAAGAGCGAACTCGCTCAGCAGGTACGCCGCCACGCAGGTGACGATGCCGCCGTCGAAGACCGTGATCCCGATCCGTAGAGCGCTCTCCGGCTGGAGCACCAGCGCGAGAACCGTGAACACGACCGTGGCCAGCAACCAGAGGAAGGCCTCGATCAGGGTGAGCCGCAGCGGCAGGCGCAAGGTGATGATCTGTTCGCGCCGGGTCGCCGGGCGGTCCTCGAGGACCCATGCCGTGGCCTTCAGCGCGTAGCGGGTGCCCCAGACGACACCGATCACGAGTGCCGCCAGCAGGTAGGCGGGGAAGGCGATCGCCCGGACCGGATCGAGGCGATCCTCGCCTGGCGGCCCCGGCATCACGAAGACCGCGAGCACGAAGACCACGCAGCCGCCGATGATGTTGGTGGCCAGCAGGAAGACAGTGAGCAGCAGTTGGCTGCGGACGCGGAGCCGGCGCGGGCTCTGGCCGGCCGGTCCGAGCAGCCACGATCCAAATGGTTTCCGCTGCAGTACGAGCTCCGGCCGCCGCTGCGACATCTTGCCCCCAGTCCGCTGGAACCGGCCGTCTGAACCGGTTTTGGCACGGTGCTGCCCGTGGCCCTAATAGGCCGCGTGTTCGGGCCGCAGCGTGGGTAGTGTCCTGCGAACGACATTCTGCCTCGGGAGCCCTTGTGAGCCACGATCGCCACTCCTACGCCGAACCGGCGTTGGTGCGCACCACCCACCTCGCGCTGGACCTCGACCTCGACTTCGCCGCCAAGGTGCTGTCGGGCACGGCCACGCACACGCTCGCCTGGAGTGGCCCCGGCGACCGGCTGGTCCTCGATACGCGGGATCTGACCATCCTCGCGGTGGACGGCGCCGCCGGGTCGGAGTGGGAACCGCTGGAGTACAGCGTCTCGGTACCCGACGACGAGCTGGGCTCCGCGCTCACCGTCCGCACCGGGCAGCACGAACAGGTGCGGGTCAGCTACCGGACGGCCCCGACGGCCACCGGCCTGCAGTGGCTCGAGCCGTCGATGACCGCGGGCGGCATGATGCCGTTCATGTTCAGCCAGTCCCAGGCGATCCATGCCCGGAGCTGGGTGCCGGTGCAGGACACTCCCGGGGTGCGGTTCAGCTACTCGGCCCACGTGACCGCCCCGCCCGAGCTGATGGTGCTGATGAGTGCCGACAACGGCACCGAGTCCCGGCGTACGGGGTCGTACGACGTGGTGATGCCGGAGCCGATCCCGTCGTACCTGCTGGCCATCGCCGCCGGAGACCTCGTCTTCGAACGGATCGGAGAGCGCTCCGGCGTCTGGGCCGAGCCGGAGATGGCCAAGCGCGCCGCCGCGGAGTTCTCCGACACCGAGGAGATGATGCGGGTCACCGAGGCGCTCTTCGGGCCCTACCGGTGGGGCCGCTACGACCTGCTGGTGCTGCCGCCGTCGTTCCCGTACGGCGGGATGGAGAACCCGCGGATGACGTTCGCCACCCCGACCGTGGTGATCGGCGACAAGTCGCTGGTCAGCGTGGTGGCGCACGAACTGGCGCACAGCTGGTCCGGCAACCTGGTCACCCAGGACAGCTGGGACGACATCTGGCTCAACGAGGGCTTCACCTCGTACGTCGAGAACCGGATCGTGGAGGCCGTCTACGGCACCGAGTTCGCCGTGATGGAGACCGCGATCAAGCAGCACGCGACGGTGGTCAAGCTGGATCCGCTCTCCGCGGCCGAACAGGCCGTCGAGCTGCCGGGGCTCAACCACCGGGCGCAGTACCACGGGACGACCGGGCTCGGACCGCTCAAGGGCTGCTGGTTCCTGGCCTGGCTGGAGGAGCGGTTCGGCCGGGAGGTCTTCGATCCCTTCCTGCGCGGCTACTTCGACCGCTTCGCGTTCCGCAGCATCAACTCCGAGGACTTCGCCGGGCATCTGCGCGAGCACCTGCTGGACGAGCACCCGGGCGTGGTGACCGAGGCGGAGATCGCCGCCTGGCTGGACCAGCCGGGTATCCCGGCCTTCGCCGAGAGAGCGGTCTCTGCGCGCTTCGAGGTCGTCGACGAAGGCCGTGAGCGCTGGCTGGCGACGGGCGAGGTACCGGACGGCGCCAAGCACTGGACCACGCAGGAGTGGCTGCGGTTCCTGGACGCCGCGCCGGACCGGCTGACGGCCGAGCAGTTGCAGCAGCTGGACCGGGAGTTCGCCCTGACCGGTACGGCGAACGGGGAGATCGCGCGGCGCTGGTACTCGATCGTTGCCGCCAGCACCTACACCCCGGCGTACGACGAACTGGCGGGCTTCCTGACCCGGGTGGGACGGATGAAGCTGGTGCTGCCCGTCTACCGGGCGCTGGCGGGAACCGGGTCCGGCCGGGAGTTCGCCGACCAGGTGTTCGCGGCCGCGAAACCCGGATATCACCCGATCACGATCGCGGCGGTGCTCAAGATCCTCGGCCGCTGACGCTCCGGGGGCTACCGTCTGGGGTATGTCGATCGAGCTGGACCGGCCAGGACCGCTGGTGGCGCTGATCAGCCCGGGGTCACGGGGTGCCCCGGGCAACGGCCGGCGCACGCCCCGGGACTGGATCGTGGACGTGCTGTTCGTCGTCGTGGGCGTGCTCGGCAGCCTGCCCGCGTGGAACACACCCGACGGATCCAGGATCCATCCGCCGCTGGCGCTCAACGTGACCATCGGCATCCTGGGCGCCCTGCTGTTGCTGGTCCGGCGGAAGTGGCCACTGGCTCTGGCGTTGGGGCTGACCGTGGTGTCGGTGGTCCTCCCGGCCGCAGGAGGCGGGAGCGCTTTGGCGCTGTTCAGTCTGGCGGTGCATCGGCGACCACTGATCAGCGGCCTCGGCTGTGCGGCGGCGATCCTGTCGGCCGCGCTGCAGATCTGGATCTACCCGCCGGCGCCGACGGTGCCCTACGTCTACTGGCTGGTGGTGGGCGCGGCGAGCCTGCTGTGTATCGCGTCGGTTGCCTGGGGCATCGTCGTACGGACGAGGCGGCAGTTGATGGCATCGCTGACCGAGCGGGCCCGGCGGGCCGAGGAGGACCAGGAGCAGCGGGTCGAGCTGGGACGCCGGCGAGAGCGCGAGCGGATCGCGCGGGAGATGCATGACGCGCTCGGCCACCGGCTGTCGTTGCTGACGGTGCACGCCGGTGCCCTCGAGTTCCGTCCGGAGATGCCGCCGGCCGAGCTGGCGGTCGCCGCCGGGGTGATCCGATCGAACGCGCGGGAGTGCCTGGAGGACCTGCGCGAGATCGTCGGCGTACTGCGGACGTCGGACTCCAGCACGCCCGGCGGCCAACGCCCGCAACCGGGTCTGGGTGACTTGGAAGCACTCGTGGAGGAATCTCGCGCGGCAGGCATGACGGTGAGGTTCACCCCGCTGGCGGCGCCGCCTGAGTCGATCCCGCTGACCATCGGGCGGCACGGCTACCGGATCGTGCAGGAGGGCCTGACCAACGCTCGCAAGCATGCGCCCGGTGAACCGGTCACCGTCGTGCTGTCAGGCGCCGCCGGCAACGGTCTGTCGATCGAGGTCCGCAACCCGATGAGCGGCAACCCTCCCGCGACCGGTTCTCGCGTCGGTCTGGTCGGACTGGCCGAACGCGCCAAGCTGGCCGGCGGAACGCTGGAGCACGGCCCGACCAGCACCGGCTCCTTCCGGTTGCACGCCTGGCTGCCCTGGCCGGAGTGACGGCTCCGATGCCGGGCCGGGACTGACGGCTACGATGCCGGGCATGGTGGTCCGGATGCTGGTGGTTGACGACGACGCGTTGGTGCGGGCCGGTCTGCGGGCCATGCTCGGCGGCGCTCCCGAACTGGAGATCGTCGGGGACGTCGGCGACGGACGGGCCGCTGTGGACGCGGTGCTGGAGTTGCGGCCGGACGTGGTGCTGATGGACATCACGATGCCGGTGATGGACGGGCTGACGGCGACCGAGCTGATCCGTGGGCGGGCAGAGGCGCCGGAGGTGGTCATTCTGACGACGTTCGGGTCCGAGGAGCACCTGCTGCAGGCGTTGCGAGCGGGAGCGGCGGGATTCCTGCTGAAGGACGCCGCACCACAGGAGATTCTCGACGCGGTGGTCAAGGTCGCCGGGGGAGACCCGATCCTGTCCGGTGCGGTGACCCGGCAGCTGATGGACTACGTGGCCGGGCCCGATGACCAGAGCCGGCGCGACCGCGCTCTCGGCGTACTGGCGAAGCTCACCGAGCGCGAACGCGAGGTCGCCGCGGCTGTTGCCCAGGGCAAGAGCAACGCGGAGATCGCGGCCGGACTGTCGATGGGCGTCCCCACGGTGAAGACGCACCTGACCCGCGTACTGACGAAGCTGGATCTCAACAACCGGGTGCAGGTGGCTCTGCTGGCCCACGACGCCGGCCTCGCCTGAGCCACCGGCCCGGCTTCGCCCACTCACCGACCGGCGCCGTCCTGGTGGCTTTCGGGCATCGACCGGACGTGTCGGCGGCTGCGGGTAGGGTGCTGCCCGAACGCTGGCAGGCCAGGAGGGGAGCTCGGGGTGGAGACGCGGTACGGGGGAAATCAGGCGCGAACGATCGGAGGGGATCACCTCGCGCTCAGGGACCAGGTGCTGGTCGAGCTGCGGCGGCGGATCGTCGACGGTGAGTACGCGCAGGGTGAGCGGCTGACCGAGAACCGGCTGGCGGACGACTTCGGGGTCTCCCGCAATCCGGTCCGGGAGGCGCTGCGGGTGGTGGAGGCCGAAGGGTTCGTGCAGATCTTGCCGCGGCGCGGTGCCGTGGTGGTGACGCTGGACGAGCCGGCGATCCGGGATCTCTTCGCCGTTCGCGAGCAGTTGGAGACGCTCGCCGCCGGGCTGGCGGCAGAGCGGGCTTCCGAGGCGGACGTTGCTCGGTTGCGGCAGTTGCTGGAAGACGCGAGCGCCGCGACCGAGGCAGGAGACTTCGATCTGGTCGCCGAGCTGAACAGTGCGCTGCACCTCGCGGTCATCGAGATCAGCGGGAACCGGTGGCTGGGGTCGCTGTCGGCCGCGATGTACCACCACGTCCACTGGGTCTTCCGCCTCGGCGCGGCCGAGCGCGCGCCGCACTCGTGGAAGGAACACATCCGGGTGGTCGACGCGATCGCCGCCGGCGACCCCGCCGCCGCCACGGAGGCAGCACGCGATCATGTGGTGGCTGCCGCCACGGCCGCCTTGGTCGCTCCCTCGGCAGCTGATGCTCAACGGCCGGTGGCGTAGCCCTGCATTCCTCGGGGATTGGCGCCGGCAGCCAGTACGCCGTCGGGAGTGCGCGCGACAGCGCAGAGCCGCCCGAGACTCCAGGGATCGGTCTCAACGACCCGGTGGCCTTTGCCGATCAACGCAGCTCGCACGGCCGGTCCTAGCCGGCTCTCGATGGTCAGGTTGCCGGGCTCGGTCGCGCGGGGGTAGAAGGACGACGGGAACGCGGTGGTGTGCCACGCGGGCGCGTCGATCGCCTCCTGCAGGTCCTGCCCGCCCGCGAGATGCCGCAGCAGGAAGAGCAGTTGCCATTGGTCCTGCTGGTCGCCGCCGGGTGACCCACACGCAAGCACCGGTACGCCGTCGCGCAGTACCAGAGTGGGCGTCAGCGTGGTCCGCGGCCGCAATCCGGGTGCGAGGGACGACGCCAGCCCTTCCTCCAGCCAGAACATCTGCAGCCGGCTCCCCAGACAGAAGCCGAGCTCCGGAATCGTCGGCGACGACTGCAACCATCCGCCGCTCGGAGTCGCGGAGATGACGTTGCCCCACTGGTCGATCACGTCGACGTGACAGGTGTCGCCGCGCGTGACGCCATCGGCCGACACCGTCGGCTCACCGGTGCTCGCGTCGCCTTCCACTCCTGCGACGGCCGTAGGCAGGCGCGGCGTACGGCCATCGGGGTTGCCTGGCCGCAGATCGTAGGAAGCCTTCGCCCCCACGAGGGCGGCACGCTGCGCCGCATAGGCCGGTGAGAGCAACGTCTCGAGCGATACGTCGACGCCATCGCCGTACCAGGCCTCACGATCGGCGTAAGACAGCTTGGTGATCTCGGTGATCGTGTGGACCGCCTCGGCGCCGGTCAGGTCGAGCGACCTCGGGTCACCGAGCTCAGCCAGCACCGCCAGCGACTGCAGCAGCGCCGGCCCTTGCCCCCAAGGAGCGGTCTTGGCGACAGTGTGCCCGTGCCAGTCGAGCGTCGCCGGCTGCTCCCAGCTCGCCTCGTACGCCGCCAGGTCGTCGCCCGTGATCAGGCCGGCATGGTCTGCGCCACTGGAATCGCGATGCGGCAACCGGGAGAAGCGATCGATCGTCTCCGCGACGAATCCTTCCCGCCAGGTCTCCCGAGCCCGTTCGAGCTGTGCGACTCGGTCGGATCCTGCCTCTTCGGCACTGACCAGCAGCCGCTCCAGCGTGTCGGCGTAGGCCGAGTTGCGAAACAGCGCGTTGGGCCGGGGCGCGCGGCCCGATTGCAACCACAGCTCGGCCGAGGTCGGCCAGTGCTCAGTGAACAGCTCCCGGACCCGGTCGACAGTTTCCCCGACCTGGGGGACCAGCGGGTGGCCGTTGCGGGCATAGCCGATGGCAGGCTCCAGCACGGTCCTGAGCGGCATCGAGCCGTGATCCCGCAGGAGGAGGAACCAGGCGTCAACAGCACCCGGTACTGCGGCTGCCAGCGGTCCCGAGCCCGGAATGATCGTCAACCCGAGGTCCCGGAAGTGCTCGATCGTGGCGCCTGCCGGAGCCGGCCCTTGTCCGCAGAGCACTCGTGGCGCCGGGTCCTTCGCGGTCGCGATGATGGCGGGCACCTCACCGGCGGGACCGTTGAGGTGCGGCTCCACGACGTGCAGCACGAACCCGGCGGCCGCCGCCGCGTCGAACGCGTTGCCACCCAGTTCCAGGATCCGCATGGCCGACTGGGAAGCCAGCCAGTGCGTCGACGAGACCATCCCGAACGTGCCGCGCAGGGTAGGCCGGGTGGTGAAGGTCATCGAACAACTCTCCCAGGGGTCGAGGCGAAGTGGCTACTGCTGTCGGTGGATCACGCCGGGGTCGGGTTCGAGGCTGATGGAGTCCAGGTTGACGTTGCCGTTGTCGTCCGGGCCGAACACGAAGTCCAGCGGAGCGGCTTGGCTGAGCGGCAGGCTGACTTGATGATCCGACCAGACGTCCCAGTTGGCCAACGCGGGAAGCTGAAGGCGAGTCGACCGGGTTCCGCTGCTGAGCGTCATGGTCTGGGTGGCGCCCATGCCGTTGGCGTAGCGGAGGCGGACGACGAAGAGGCCGTCGGCGGCGACCGGTGCGGTGAACCGTACGCCGCTGGCCTTGGTCTTCAGGCAGGCCACGAAGCCGGTGCCGGTGTAGCCAGGATGGTCGGTGCGCAGGCATGCGCCGCTGATGAGCTGCGCGGACTCCGCCTCGAGCTTGCGGGGCCCGGTGGCGAACAAGCCGCCGGCGGCCAGCAGCTCGGCCGCGAGTTCGGGAGGGATCGGTCCAGCCTCGACCAGTACGGTGAAGCGGTTGAGGGCCGCTCTCATGCCCACGACATCGTTGGCGACCGCCGCGGTGATCCCGCTTCTGACCTCCGTGGCCAATCGGTCGGCCAAGGCCGGTTCAAGCGCTCCTGAGTCGGTAGCCGTCCGTACCTTCAGCGCGAGGGAGAACAGGCCGAGCGGCCGACCGAGACGAGCGGCGAGGTTGTCGTCGATGGCGGTGCGGGCCTGCGCGGACACGTCGGAAAGGGGAAGGCCGTAGAGGGCGAGCCGTAGCTCCTGCAGAGCCAGAAGACGGCCGGTCACGTCGCCGGCACGGAGTACGGTCTCGGCTTTGGTGATCGTGGGCTGCAGGGTTGCCATCGCGGACGGGGACAGCCGGCTGGTCCTTCGCAGCTCCCGCACCAGCTCGAGCAGGGACTGGGTTTGTTCGACCAGAACGGACTCGCCACGCTCGCCGGTCGGAGCTCCCACCGCGACCCGGAAGTCCCGGTCGGATACCTCGGAGGCGGGGAGCACCCACTCGGCGATCCGGGTCCCGCCACCCGCGACACGGACCTGCTGCGCTGCACCGGCGGCCCGGCCGTCGAGGAACACCTGGGTCCGGAACTCGGCCACTGTGCTGCCGGTGTTGATGAGTGGAGCCTTCACGGTGAGCTGCTGGGTAACGGAGTTCAGCACTGCCGTCGGAGTCCCGTACTGCGCCTTTGGTGCCGCGTACCAAGGGAGTTCGCCGAGATCCGCCGCAGTTGCGGGCTTGAGCCGGACCGCTTGGCCGCCCGCGCCGACGAGTGACATGTTCAGCAGCGTGGACGACCGGACCAGCGTCTTGCGGATCTCGATCGGCTTCGGATCGCCTTTCCAGCTGGTCTGTTGCGCGTCGGCATAGCTCTCGGCCACGTAGGCGCCGGGGGAGAGGAAGGACAGCGGCACTCGAAGGGAGCGGCTGTTCTCGTCCGTGACCGCGCCGAGGTACCAGGTGTCGCCGCTGCGCCGGGCCGTCGTGGTGTGGTCACCGATGACGCTGTCCAGGACGCGGGTCTCGTCCCATGTCGTCGGCAGGTTCTTCAGGAACGCGAAGCCTGGATGCGCAGCGTAGTTCTCGGGCGTGTCCGCGAGCATCTGGAGCGGGCTGAAGAAGGTCGGGTAGAGCGCGAGTTGCGCCGCCGAGGTGGTCTGGACACGGGTGCCGAGCCGGGCCGGATCCCAGGTGACGTCGAGGACGCCGGGCGTGTAGTCGGCGGGGCCGCCCATGAACCGGGTGAAGGGAAGGATTGTCGCTTGGGCGGGTGGGTTGCCGTTGGCGCCCATGTAGTTCTGCATCTCCATCCCGGCCACGCCCTCACCCGTCATCAGGTTCGGGTAGGTGCGGGCCAGGCCGGTGGGCTTGATCGCCTCGTGGGCGTCGACCGTGATCCGGTGCCGGGCCGCGGCCTCGGTCACCCGCTGGTAGTGCCGGACGGCTTCCTGGTCGTAGTGGCTGCGGTTCACCCCGCCGAGCAGGAACTTGGTGGCGTAGCCGGTCTTGATCGCGTGGATGCCGAGCGCCTCGTACCGGGAGAAGATCTTCTCCAGGTTCCGGTCGTAGTAGTCGATGTCGCCCCGGGTCTCGTTGTGCGCGATGTACCCGACGCCGTTGGCCTCGGCGTACCGGAGGACCTCGGGCAGATCGAAGTCGGTCTGCGGGGTGAGGAAGTCCTGGCCGGCCCACGAACCACCGGCATTGGTGTTCCAGCCTTCGGCGAGGACGAATTCGGCGCCTGCGTCCTTGGCGAGATCGATGTACTGCTTGACCTGCGCGGTGGTCGCGCCGTGCTTCGGCCCGGCCGTCCAGGTGGTGGCCCGGCGCTGCAGCTCCCACCAGACGCCGACGTACGTCGCGGGCTTGATCCAGGAGGTGTCGGCGCAGATCGCGCACGGGTCGTTGAGGTTCTCGATCAGGTGGGATTCGCCGAGGTCGCCGGGGCGCTCACCGACGGTCAAGGTGCGCCACGGGGTGGAGAACTCGCCGCTCAGCTTGGCTTTCGTGCCGTCCGGAAGCGCGATCAGGTCGCTGAAGAACCGGCCGGGCTTACCGGGCACCGACTTCAGCGTCATGCTCGGGTAGTCGGTCAGGTCCGCCTCGTGCACGACGAGGTAGGAGTCCGCGGCAGGCAAGACGGTGATCGGAGTCTGGGCGGTCGCGACACCGGTCAGCGGCAGGTCGCGATAGTGCTGCTCGTCGGCGGACCAGGTCTTCCCGGCAGGGATCGACCAGCTTCTCGCGGCCGGGGCGAGGGCGAACTCGGTCTGCTCGGCGGTGACGGTGTAGGAGTCCAGGCCCGGCTGGTCGGGGAAGCGGTAACGGAAGCCCACTCCGTCGTCGAAGACCCGGAAGACCAGGTCGAGCTTGAAGTCCGTACCGGCTTGGGTCGCGTGGACGGTGAGTTCACTCGCGTGGTTGCGGATCTTGCTCGACGTACCCCAGACCGGCGTCCAGGTCTCGTCGATCGCGCGCCGCTCGACGGACTCGATCGTCATGCCCTGGGTGAGGCTGGGACGTCCGGCCAACTCGACCCCGAGCCCGGACGCACCGACGAGAACCTTGCTGCCGTTGCTCACGCTGTAGGTGAGGCGCCCGCCCTCGCTCGCGACAGCGACCCGCAAGTCCCCATCCGGCGACTCGACAACCTGTACGCCGTCCCCGGCGACCTCAGTGAGCTGGCCGGAGACGGGTCCTTCGGCACTTCCCTCGGCGCTGGCGGGAACGACCACGATCGCTCCTGAAAACAGGACGGCCGCGGCCAGCGCGAGCAGTCCTGCCCGCCGTCCTCTCGGCTCAGCGCTTTCGGTTGTCATCGGTGCCTCTTCTGCCGGGCGAGGGAGCGGAGGACCCTCCGCAACGTTCAGAGAACGTAGTGGCCGCAGAGGCGCAGGTCAACGTTGTCATGGCTCCGGGCCGGTTCACCAACCGTCCGGGCCGGCGAGGGCTGCGGTGGGGTCACGGTCGGGCGGGCCGGTGGGTTGCCATTCACCGGCTATCAGCTGGTAGGGATGCCAGCGGCCGGTGCGGTCCAAGCGGGTCTGGACCTGGACGGCCCCGGCAGTGGTCAGGCGGTTGTGGTCGACGGTGACTTGCAGGTCGCCGTCGACGGCAGCCTGGAGTTCGGTGCGGGCTCGCGCGATCTCACCTGGGTCGGGAGTCCAGGTGTGCTCCAGGACGTCCAGGCCGGGAGCGCCGCCGTATGACCAGGCTCGGACGCCGAGGGCAACGGCCGCGGGCCGATCCCAGGCTGCGGCGACGCGGTCACGCAGTACTGGATAGTCGGCGGCCAGCCGGATGCTGTCTTGCCACTCGTCGAGAATCCATGGATCGGGGGCGCCGGAGAGCAGGGCGTTGAGTTGGGCGCGGGCTCGTCTGGCAGCGTCGAGGACGAGAAGCGGCAAGGTCGCCGGCTCCAGGTCGGCCAGCGGTTGAGTACCGGTGACGACCAGGTCTTCGAGGCTGAGCTTGGGAGGGAGCGCAGGGAGCTCTGGGAGGTCACCGGCCACCGAAACCGCCGCAGTGGCTGCCACCCCTTCGAGTTCTGGTGGAGCGACGACAGCGGCAGCCGCCGTCGAGGAACGTCGCTGGAGATCTTCGAGCAACGTCTCCCGCGAGCGCCCTCGAAGGAGCAGCAGAACGAAAGGATCTTCGTCCAGCAGCCAACCCGCTTGGTAGCAGAGTCCGGCAGCATGCTGGCAGGGCAGCTCCCACCCGTCGCAGGTGCAGCTCGGGTCCAGATCACCGATCCCGGGGAGCAGCGGAACCCCGGCGTCGGCGGCCGCCTCGACCAGGTCGTGCGGCATCTCACCGTCCAGCAGCGCCGCGATGTGGCCGGCCCGGGCCGCGACCTGATCCAGGAAGCGCGCCCACTCGTCATCGTCGAGCCGATCGACCTCCACGACGGCCTCGTAGACGTCGTCCGGCGCGTACACGGTCGCCGCGAGCCGTCCGGGACTGATGGTGATCGTGCCGACCTGCCCCGAGTTCGCCGTACGGCGTCCTTTCCGCAGTTGGTCCGAGTCCAGTGAGGTGTCCTCCAGCGCCTGCACCCAGGCGCGGCCCCACCACGACTTTCCGCGCGTACTGCGTCGGCCGCCCTGCGCCGGGAAGGCAGGGAACCCGCGCGCCTCTTCGCCGCTCATCGTGCACCTCGCAGTTCCACCAGGTCGGCCAGTTCGGAGTCGGTCAGCTCGGTCAGGGCGGCCTCGCCGGCCGTCAGTACCGCGTCGGCCAGCGCGCGTTTGCTTCTCAGCATGGCCGCGATCCGGTCCTCGATGGTGCCCTCGGCAATCAGTCGGTGCACCTGCACCGGCCGGGTCTGGCCGATCCGGTAGGCGCGGTCGGTCGCCTGGTCCTCGACCGCCGGATTCCACCAGCGGTCGAAGTGCACGACGTGGTCGGCACGCGTCAGGTTCAGTCCCGTGCCCGCCGCCTTGAGCGACAGCAGGAACACCGGCACCTCGCCCGCCTGGAACCGGTCGACCATCTCCTCGCGTTTGCGCACCGGCGTGCCGCCGTGCAGCAACTGGCTGGGGATGCCCCGGTCGGTGAGGTGGCGTTCGAGGAGCCGTGCCATCGCGACGTACTGGGTGAAGACCAGGACGGCGCCGTCCTCGGCGAGGATCGTGGCGAGCAGTTCGTCGAGCAGTTCGAGCTTGCCGGAGCGGCCGGTCAGACGGGCGCCGTCACCCTCCTTGAGGTACTGCACCGGGTGGTTGCAGATCTGCTTGAGGCCGGTCAGCAGTTTCACGATCAGCCCGCGCCGGGCCATCTGGTTGCTGACGGCAACTTCATCGAGCAGCTCCCGGACGGTGGCCTCGTAGAGCGCCACCTGCTCGCGGGTGAGCGAGACGGTCTGGTCGGTCTCGGTCTTCGGTGGCAGCTCCGGCGCGATCCCGGGGTCGGACTTGCGGCGCCTGAGCAGGAACGGCTTGACCAGCTTCGCGAGCCGCTCGGCGACGGCCTCGTCCTTGTCGGCCTCGATCGGCGCCGCCCACTGGTTGCGGAAGGTGCTGAGCCGGCCGAGCAAGCCGGGGGTGGTCCAGTCGAGAATGGCCCAGAGCTCGGAGAGATTGTTCTCGACCGGTGTGCCGGTGAGGGCGACCCGGGCGAGCGCGGGGACCGTGCGCAGTGCTTTCGCCGTTCCGGAGGCCGGGTTCTTGACGTGCTGGGCCTCGTCGGCGACGAGCAGTGCCCAGCGGTGCTCGGCCAGCCGGGCGGCGTCGCGGCGAAGAGTCCCGTACGTCGTGAGCACGAACCCGCTGTCCGCGCCGTCGAGCGACCGGCCGGAGCCGTGGAAGCGCAGTACCGGGGTGCCGGGCGCGAATCGCTCGACCTCGCGCTCCCAGTTGCCGAGCAGCGAAGCAGGGCAGACGACGAGGGTGGGGCCGCTGGTCTCGGCGGTCAGCTGGCGGTGGAGGTGAAGAGAGATCAAGGTGATCGTCTTGCCAAGGCCCATGTCGTCGGCGAGGCAGCCGCCGAGGCCGAGGTCGGTCATCCGGGCGAGCCAGCGCAGGCCGCGCAACTGGTAGTCGCGGAGTGTCGCCTGCAGGGCCGCGGGCGGGTCGATCGCCTCCTGGGACCGCTCGGGGTCGGCGATCTTGGCGCGCAGTTCGTCCAGCCAGCGGGTCGGCGTGACGGTGATCTGCCGGCCTTCGAGCTCGGTGGTGCCGGTGAGGGCGGCGCTCAGCGCGTCGATCGCGGTGACCGGTTTGAGGATGCGCTGCCGCGCCTTCCGGGCCAGCTCGGGGTCGATCAGCATCCACTGGTCGCGGAGCCGCACCACCGGCCGAGTCGCTTCGGCCAGCTGGTCCAGCTCGTCCTCGGTCAGCGGGTCGTTGCCAATGGCAACTTGCCAGCTGAAGTCGAGCGTCTGGTCGCCGCCGAAGAACTTCGGCATGTCCGACGGAGGGCCGTCCTTGGAGGTGATCGCGGCACGGGCGGTCAGCTCCCGGCCCAGACTTCGGGGCCAGTGCAGCTCGACACCGGCGGCCGTCAGCCGCTGCGCGCCGGTTGCGAGCAGCCCGGCGACGTCCTCGTCGGCCAGCTCCAGGCGGTCCGGTACCGCGGAGTCGAGCAGGCGGCTCAACGGCGACCAGACCCGTGCCGCTCGCCTGATCGCGAGGGTGGCGTCGATGCGGGCCCGGGGGCCGAAGCCCGGCACGTCCTCCGCCCACACGTCGGCGGCGTCCCGCACCAGCGTCGGGTCGTTGAGGCTGTGCAACTGCACGACGGCCCGGAACCCGAGCGATTCGGGCAGCTCGATCCGCAGGGAGATGCGGACGCCGGTGTCGAGACCGGCCGACACCTCGTCGGCCCAGCCGCGCAGCCGCGATGCCTGCTGAGGTTCTCTGGCGGTGAACAGCGTGGTGCCGTGAGCTTTGACAGCGCCGGGGGAGCGAGGCATGCCGTCGGCCACCGCGTCGAGGAACTGCCGCACCAGGTCTTCGCCGACCGGGAGCCGCAGTTGGCCTGCAGCCTGGAAGTCGGCGCCGGCGCCGGAACCCGGGCCAGGGCCAGGGTCCGAACCAGGGCCGGAACCCGGACCAGCGCCAGGGCCGGGGGCGGGGGCGGGGGCGGCAAGGGGAAGACATCGGGCTTCGAATGGGATCGCCTCGGACAGCTTGAGGATCCGGTCGATATCGGGGGCGTCCAAGGGCCCTGCCCGCCAGGCGTCGTGGCCGGCGGGAGTCACGCCCGGCAGCAGGCGGCCGCGCGCCACCAACTGGAGTGCGATCAGGGCGGCGGCTCCCCAGAACGCGCCGGCCGGATGGGCGCCGGGCGTGGTGCGGACCCGGCCGAGCACCGGCACCGCCCGGTCGATCGGCAGCTCGATCACCCGGATCGAGCGGGTGGTGAGGCCGTCGCCGTCCTTCACCACCAACTGATGGGTGCCCTGCTCCCCGATCCCGAGCGGCAGGTCACCGCCTGCTGGATCCCAGAAGGCGACCTTGCCGTCCCGCGGCGGATCCGCCGGAATGAACACCGCTGCCAGCTCGGCCAGCGCCCCCGTGTGTACGTACCCTGCCAAGCCCGCACTCCCTCTCGATCAGACCACCACCTACGTCGAACTGCCGCTCTGCAACGGATTCAGACAGCTCCGACCGGGACGTCCCCGGTCACCCCAGCCTGCTCGAACTGCGTCCGGTGAAGCTCCTCGTACCGCCCGCCGGCCGCCAGCAGCTCGGTGTGCGTGCCCTGCTCGATGATCCGGCCGTCCTCGATCACCAGAATCTGGTCGGCCGCCCGGATGGTGGAGAGCCGGTGCGCGATCACGACCGCCGTCCGCCCGTTCAGTGCCTCGGCCAGGGCAGCCTGTACTGCGGCCTCGGAGGTGGAGTCCAGCGCCGCGGTCGCCTCGTCCAGGATCACGACCCGCGGTTGGGCCAGCAGCAGCCGCGCGATGGTCAGGCGTTGCCGCTCGCCACCGGAGAAGCGGTACCCGCGCTCACCGACCACTGTCTCCAGCTGGTCCGGCAGCGCCCGCACCAGGTCGAGCAGCCGTGCCCGGGTGAGTGCTTCCCAGAGCTCGTCCTCGGTCGCCTCCGGCCGAGCGAGCAGCAGGTTCTCGCGAAGAGAGTCGTGGAACAGGTGCCCGTCCTGCGTCACCATTCCGAGGGTCTCCCGCAGCGACTCCGCCGACACGTCGCGCACGTCCACCCCGGCGAGCCGCACCGAGCCCGAGTCCACGTCGTACAGCCGGGGGATCAGTTGCGCGATCGTCGACTTGCCGGCGCCGGACGATCCGACCAGCGCGACCATCTGCCCCGGCTCGGCCTTGAACGAGATCTCGTGCAGCACCTCGACGCCGCCGCGGGTGTCGAGTTTGGCCACCTCCTCCAGCGAGGCCAGCGACACCTTGTCCGCGGACGGATAGGCGAACCGCACCTTCGAGAACTCGACCGACACCGGTCCGTCCGGCACCTTGACCGCGTCCGGCTTGTCCTTGATCAGGGGCTCGAGGTCGAGCACCTCGAAGACCCGCTCGAAGCTGACCAGCGCCGTCATCACCTCGAGCCGCGCGCTCGCCAGCGCGGTCAGGGGGGAGTAGAGCCGGGTCAGCAGCAACGCCATCGCCACCACCGTGCCGGCGTCGAGCTGATCGCGCAGCGCGTAGAAGCCACCCAGCCCGTAGACGACGGCCAGAGCCAGCGCCGACACCAGCGTCAGCGCGGTCACGAAGAGCCACTGCACCATCGCGGTCCGGACGCCGATGTCGCGCACCCGCGAGGCCCGGACCGCGAACTCGTGCGACTCACGCGCCGGCCGGCCGAACAGCTTGACCAGCGTCGCCCCCGGCGCCGAGAACCGCTCCGTCATCTGCGTGCTCATGGTGGCGTTGTAGTTGGCCGCCTCCCGCTCCAGCGCGGCCAGCTTGCTGCCCACCCGGCGAGCCGGGATCACGAAGATCGGCAGGATCACCAGCGCCAGCAGCGTGATCTGCCAGGACATCTGCAGCATCACCACCAGCGTCAGTGCGAGCATCACCACGTTGCTGACGACACCGGACAGGGTGTCGCTGAAGGCCCGCTGAGCGCCGATCACGTCGTTGTTCAGCCGGGAGACGAGGGCTCCGGTCCTCGTCCGGGTGAAGAACGCGATCGGCATCTTCTGGATGTGGTCGAAGACCGCGGTCCGCAGGTCGAGGATCAGCCCCTCGCCGATCCCGGCCGACAGCCAGCGGGTGAGCAGCCCGATCCCCGCCTCGGCGACCGCGATCAGCGCGATCACGCCGGCCAGCCAGACCACGACGCTGACCGCCTTGCCGTTGACGATCGCGTCGACCACCCGGCCGGCCAGGATCGGGGTGGCCACGGCGAGCACGGCGGCGGCCACGCTCAGCACCAGGAACAGGATCAGCTGCCGGCGGTGCGGCCGGGCGAAGGCGAGGATCCGCAGCAGGGTCGCCTTCGAGAACGGGCGCTTGTCGTCCTGGGCGTGCATGGCGTGGTACATCGAGTTCCACGCGGTCATTTCCATACTCACGGCGAGACTCCGGTGGTTCGGGGGAGGACGAGACGATGATCCTCCTGACCACCGACAGTTTCCGACCGTAGAACCTCAACAAAGCTGGAGGTCAAGCCGCCATCCTTACTGAGTACGCTGTACGAGGTAACGCCGAAAGCATAGCGAACCGGAGAGAATCGCGCACATGGACAAGGACCACGGCGGCAGCGGCGACCCGGCGAAGAGCCTGGAGCTGCTCTGGGGAACGCAGGCCAGGCCGACCCGGGGACCGAAGCCGGCCCTGACCGTCGGCCAGGTCGTCGCCGCTGCCCTGAAGATCGCCGATGCCGAGGGGCTGGCGGCGATGTCGATCCGGCGGGTGGCCGACGAGCTCGGCGTCGGAGCGATGACGCTGTACCGGTACGTGCCCGGCAAAGGCGAGTTGATCGACGTCATGCTCGACACCGCGTACGGCGAGTTGCCGCTGCGCGAGGTGGCCGGCGACTGGCGGGCCAAGCTCGACCAGGTGGCCCGGGAGGCTCGGGAGATGTACCTGAAGCATCCGTGGCTGCTGCACGTCGCGGTGAGCCGCCCGCCGCTGGGGCCGGGCGTGATGGCGAAGTACGAGTACGAGTTGAGTGCGGTCGAGGGGATCGGCCTGACCGACGTGGAGATGGACGCGGTTGTCGCTCTGGTCAACGGATACGTGCACGGCGCGGTACGGAGTGCCGTGGAGGCGGCGCAGGTGATCCGGAGTTCCGGAATCACCGACAAGGAGTGGTGGCTCGCGCACGAACCGCTGCTGGACAAGATCGGCGACGCGAAGAAATACCCGCTCGCGAGCCGGGTGGGGACTACTGTCGGTCAGGAGTTCGACGCGCCGTACGACTCCGACCACGGGTTCGAGTTCGGCTTGGCCCGGGTGCTGGACGGAGTCGCCGCACTGCTGGAGCGGCGGTAATACAGTTGTGAGTGAGTGCTCACTCAGTTAACCTCGACGGGGTGAGCCCACGAGCAACTCCGATGCCACCCGACGAGCGCCGTGCGGCGATCGTCAGGGCGACGCTGCCGTTGCTGGAGAAGTACGGCGTCGACGTCAGCACCCGGCAGATCGCCGAGGCGGCGGGGGTCGCCGAGGGCACGATCTTCCGCGCCTTCGGCAGCAAGGACGCGCTGATCGACGCCGCGTTCAGGACCGCCTTCGACGTGGAGCCGTTGCTCGCCGCCGTCGGCGACATCGACCCGTCGCTGCCGCTGCGGGAGCGGATGATCGCTGCCGTCGAGATCGCCCAGACCCGGCTGCGCAAGGTCTTCACGCTGTTCGTCGCGCTCCGGATGCACCGTCGTCCCGACCTGAAGGACGATCCGGACCAGCATGCCCGGGCCAAGGCGGACGGCGCCCGGGCCGACGCGGCCTTCGCCGACCTCCTCCGCCCGGACGCCGGCCAGCTGCGGCTGACCCCGGAAGAGGTCTGTCACCGGCTGCGGCTGCTCACCTTCTCCGCCACTCACCCAATGATTTCGGACGGTCGGCCGATGACCGCCGAGGAGATCGTCGACTTCGCCCTCGACGGTGTCCGAATCCACGAACCCGGGGACCGCTGATGCTACTTCGACTGCTGCGGACGCACCTGCGCCCGTATGCCGGCAACCTGTCCATGGTGGTGGTCCTGCAACTGATCGGGACGATCGCCTCCCTCTACCTGCCCAGCCTGAACGGCGCCATCATCGACAACGGCGTCGCCAAGGGCGACACCGGCTACATCATGGAGGCCGGCGGCTGGATGCTCGGCATCAGCCTGGTGCAGATCGTCTGCACGGTGGCGGCGGTCTACTTCGGGGCGAAGACCGCGGCCCTGTTCGGCCGGGACGTGCGCGCCGCGGTGTTCCACCGGGTGGGCGAGTTCTCCGCGCGGGAGGTCAACCAGTTCGGTGCGCCGACGCTGATCTCGCGCAGTACCAACGACGTGACCCAGGTGCAGATGCTGGTCGTGACCACCTGCACGATGCTGGTCGCGGCACCGATCACGATGGTCGGCGGCGTGTTCATGGCGATCCGGGAGGACGTCGGCCTGTCCTGGCTGGTGGCCGTCGCCGTACCGTTGCTGGCGGCCTCGATCGGCCTGATCGCGAGCCGGATGGTGCCGCAGTTCCGCAAGATGCAGGTCAACATCGACGCGGTCAACCGGGTGCTGCGCGAGCAGATCACCGGGATCCGGGTGGTCCGGGCCTTCGTCCGCGAGCCGCACGAGACCGAACGCTTCGGCCAGGCGAACACCGATGTCACCGACACCGCGATCCGGGCGGGCCGGCTGATGGCGCTGGTCTTCCCCGTGGTGATGCTGATCCTGAACCTGTCCACCGTCGCGGTGCTGTGGTTCGGCGCCTCCCGGGTGAACAGCGGTGTGATGGAGGTCGGCGCGCTGACCGCGTTCATCGCCTACCTGATCCAGATCCTGTTCTCGGTGATGATGGCGACCTTCGTGATGATCATGGTGCCGCGGGCCACGGTCTGCGCGGACCGGATCAGCGAGGTACTGAACACCGAGTCCTCGGTCCGCCCGCCGGTCACCCCGCTGAGGAACTTCGCGGGCACCGGTGAACTGGTCTTCGAGAACGCCTCCTTCCAGTACCCCGGTGCCGCGGAGCCGGTACTGCGGGACGTCAGCTTCACCGCGTCGCGGGGCCGGACGACCGCGATCATCGGCAGCACCGGTGCCGGCAAGACCACCTTGCTGTCGCTGGTCCCGCGACTGTTCGACGCGACCGGTGGCCGGGTGCTCGTGGACGGGATCGACGTCCGTGACATCGAGCCCGACGCCCTGTGGGAGCGGATCGGTCTGGTCCCACAGCGGCCGTACCTGTTCTCCGGCACCGTGGCCAGCAACTTGCGGTACGGCAATCCCGACGCCACCGACGAGGACCTGTGGCAGGCGCTCGAGATCGCCCAGGGCAAGGACTTCGTCGAGGCGATGGCGCTCGGGCTGGAGGCGCCGATCTCGCAGGGCGGTACCAACGTGTCCGGAGGTCAGCGGCAGCGGCTCGCGATCGCGCGGGCGCTGGTGCGCAAGCCGGAGATCTACCTGTTCGACGACTCGTTCTCCGCGCTGGACCTGACCACCGACGCCCGGCTGCGGGCCGCGCTCGCGCCGGTGACCGCGGCCGCGGCGGTGGTGATCGTCGCCCAGCGGGTGTCCACCATCATCGACGCCGATCAGATCGTCGTGCTCGAGGACGGCGCGGTCGTCGGCCGGGGCACTCATCCCGAACTGCTCCAGACCTGTCCGACGTACGTCGAGATCGTGGAGTCCCAGCGGTCGGCGGAGGAAGCAGCATGACGGATCAGAAAGCGGCCGGACCGGCCGTCGAGGACCAGCCGGCCGAGACGGTGAAGTCGACCGAGCGGCCGACGATGAACCGCGGGTTCGGCCCACCCGGTGGCATTCCGGGGGACAAGTCGATGAACTTCGGCCCGTCGGCCAAGCGGCTGCTCCGGCGGCTGCGGCCGCACCGGGTGCAGGTCGGCGCGGTCGTCCTGCTGGCGATCGCCAGCGTCGGGCTGGCGGTGCTCGGGCCGAAGATCCTCGGCCGGGCCACCGACATCATCTTCTCCGGCGCGATCGGCAAGACCCTGCCCCAGGGACTGACGAAGCAGCAGGTGATCGACCAGGCCCGTGCCTCCGGCAACGGCCGGTTCGCCGACCTGCTCGGTGGCATCGACCTGATCCCCGGCGTCGGGATCGACTTCGATGCCCTCCGCAACGTGTTGCTGCTGGTGCTGGCGCTGTACCTCGGGTCGTTCTTCCTCTCCTGGATGCAGGGCTACATCCTGAACGGCGTCGTCCAGCGGACCGTGTTCGAGCTGCGCTCGGAGGTGGAGGACAAGCTCAACCGGCTGCCGCTGAGCTACTTCGACGGCGCTCCCCGCGGTGAGCTGCTGAGCCGGGTCACCAACGACATCGACAACATCTCGACCAGCCTGCAGCAGACCCTGAGCCAGTTGCTCACCTCGCTGCTGACGGTGGTCGGCGTGGTCACGCTGATGTTCGTGATCTCGCCGGTGCTGGCCCTGATCGCGCTCGTCACGATCCCGATCTCGATGATCCTGACCGCGGTGATCGCCAAGCGCTCGCAGGCCCGGTTCGTCGCGCAGTGGCGGCACACCGGCACGCTGAACGGCCAGATCGAGGAGGCCTTCACCGGGCACGAGCTGGTCAAGGTGTTCGGCCGGCAGAAGGAGATCGAGGCGAGCTTCGCGCAGAAGAACCAGGAGCTCTACGAGGCTTCGTTCGGGGCCCAGTTCATCTCCGGGCTGATCATGCCGTCGATGATGTTCATCGGGAACCTGAACTACGTGGTGATCGCGGTGATCGGCGGGCTGCGGGTGGCGTCGGGGACGATGACGCTGGGCGACGTACAGGCCTTCATCCAGTACTCGCGCCAGTTCACCCAGCCGCTGACCCAGGTCGCGTCGATGGCGAACCTGCTGCAGTCCGGCGTCGCGTCGGCCGAGCGGGTGTTCGAAGTACTGGATGCCACCGAGCAGCGGCCGGAGGAGGCGACGCCGGCGAAGCTGTCGGAGTCGCGAGGCCGGGTCGAGTTCGAGCACGTGTCGTTCTCCTACACCGAGGACAAGCCGCTGATCACCGACCTGAGCCTGGTGGCCGAACCGGGGCAGACGGTCGCCATCGTCGGCCCGACGGGCGCGGGCAAGACCACCCTGGTCAACCTGATCATGCGGTTCTACGAGCTGAACGGCGGCCGGATCACGCTGGACGGTGTCGACATCACCGAGCTGAGCCGGCACGATCTGCGCCGGCGGATCGGGATGGTGCTGCAGGACACCTGGCTGTTCGGCGGGACGATCCGCGACAACATCCTGTACGGCAACCTGGACGCGACCGAGGAGGACATGCTCGCCGCGGCCCGGGCGACGTACGTGGATCGCTTCGTGCACAGCCTGCCGGACGGCTACGACACGGTGATCGACGAGGAGGGCAGCAACGTCAGCGCGGGGGAGAAGCAGTTGCTGACCATCGCCCGGGCGTTCCTGTCCGACCCGCAGTTGCTGATCCTCGACGAGGCCACCAGCTCGGTCGACACCCGCACCGAGGTCCTGGTGCAACGGGCGATGGCCGCGCTGCGGTCGGACCGGACGAGTTTCGTGATCGCGCACCGGTTGTCGACCATCCGCGACGCGGACCTGATCCTGGTGATGGAGGACGGCTCGATCGTTGAGCAGGGCAACCATCAGCAACTGCTGGCGGTGGATGGTGCTTATGCGCGGCTGTACAACGCGCAGTTCAGTGGCGCGTTGACCGACGGGGCCGAGGAGATCGCGGACGGGGCTCCGGGGGCTGCCGCGGTACCGGCCGGCCCGCCCGCGCGCTGACCGCCCGGTCCCACTCTGGTGTCTTCGGACACAAAGCGGCGACCTTGGACAGGTAATAACCTGTTCAAGGTCGCCATTGGGTGTTCAAGGGCGCTGCGGGGTGCAGGGGGCAGGGGCGTCAGTCGGCGCGGGTGAGGCGGCGGACGGCGAGTTCGGCGAGCAGGGCCGCGGCGTCGGGGAGAACGGAGTCGTCGAAGTCGGCCAGCGGGGAGTGGTTGTCCGCGGCGGTGGTGTGGTCGGGGGCCGAGCAGGCGCTGAGGTTGACGTAGGCGCCGGGGACCTCGTTGAGGACGTAGGACATGTCTTCGGCGCCGCACTCGGCGTTGGGGCGTTCGCGGAAGCGGTCGGGACCGAAGAGGTCGACGATCGCCTGACGGGCGAAGACGTACTCCAACTCGTCGTTGACCGTGACGGGATAGCCGACCCGGTAGTCGGCTTCGGCGGTCAGGCCGTGGGCGGCGGCGATACCCTCCACGAGCCGGACGCAGGCCTCCTGCATCGTGGCCCGGGACTCGGCCGAGAAGCTGCGGACGGTCGCGTCGAAGAAGGCGTCGTCGGGAATGATGTTCTCCTTGGTGCCACCGGCGATCTTGCCGACCGTCAGCACCACCGGGTCGAACACGTCGAACTGCCGGGTCACCATCGTCTGCAGGGCGCCGACGATCTCGCACAGGACCGGGATCGGGTCCTTGCCGCGGTACGGCTCGGAGCCGTGGGCGCCGGCACCGACGACGCGCACGCTGAGCTGGTCGGCGGCCGCCATCAGCGGGCCGGCCTTGCTGCTCCAGACGCCGAGCGGATCACCGGCCGACTGGACATGCAGGCAGTACGCCGAATCGACGCGTCGCCCGGCCGCCTCCAGCAGACCCTCGCGAATCATGATCGGTGCGCCACCGGTGGTCTCCTCACCCGGCTGGAACATGAAGACCACGTCGCCGGCGAGCTGATCGCGCAGCTCGTGCAGGATCTTCACGGCGCCGACCAGACCCGCGACGTGCAGGTCGTGGCCGCAGGCATGCATCAGTCCGGGGTGGGTCGACCGGAACGGCACGTCGACCCGCTCGGTCACCGGCAGCGCGTCCATGTCGCCGCGCAGCAGCACGACCGGGCCCGGGCCGGCGCCACCTCGCAGTACGGCGGTGACCGAGGACAGCTCCTTGCCGAGCGTGATCTCCAGGTCGAGACCTTCGAGCGCCTGCAGGATCAGGCCCTGCGTCTTCGGCAGGTCGAGGTCGTACTCCGGGACCTGGTGCAGCGCGCGCCGGAGCTCGACGATGCTGCCACCGTACTTCTGGCCGAGCTCGAGCGTGCGGGTCATGCGGTTCCCTTCGGGCGGAGGATCAGGGGGTGGCTCACACGGAGTCCTTCGGCCCGAGCTTCAGCGCGGCCATCACGCGCTGGGCGCTGCTGCCGAGTTCGAGCAGCTCGACCAGGTCGAGCCACTTCTCGGGGTCGTGCACCTGGGCCGGCAGGGTGGCGTCGAAGCTGCCCACCGGGGCGTCCTTGGCGACCGCGACGACCTTCGGCGCGACATCCAGGTAGTCGCTGGAATCCAGGATCTTGCGCTTCACGCTCGGCGACATCGGCGTACCGGGGTCGGCCGCGGCGGCGCGGATCGCGGCGAGATCGCCGTACGCGGTGATGAGCGACATGGCCGTCTTCTCGCCGACCCCCTTGACGCCGGGCAGCCCGTCGGAGGCGTCGCCGCGCAGGGTGGCGTAGTCGGCGTACCGGCTGGCGGGGATCTCGTACTTCGCGAGCAGCGCCTTCTCGTCGTACACGTCGGCGCGGCCGACCCCCTTGGCGGCGGTGTAGATGATCCGGATGCCGCGCGAGTCGTCGATCAGCTGGAACAGGTCACGGTCGCCGGTGACCACGTCGACCGGCATCTTGGCCTGGTGCGACAGGGTCCCGATGACGTCGTCGGCCTCGTGGTCGGGCGCGCCGACGATGGGAATCCCGAGCGCCTCGAGACAGGCCCGGATGTAGGGCACCTGCAGCTCCAGCCGGTCCGGCACATCCTCGACCTGCTCACCTCCCGTGGCAACGAACTCGACCCGCTGCGCCTTGTACGACGGAATCAGCGCGACCCGCCACGAAGGCCGCCAGTTGTCGTCCCAGCAGGCGACCAGATGCGTCGGCTGGTGGTTGTCGACCAGCCGGGCGATGAAGTCGAGCAGCCCGCGGATCGCGTTGGTCGGCGTACCGTCGGCCGCCTTCATGGTGTCGGGCACGCCGAAGAAGGCGCGGAAGTAGAGAGACGCGGTGTCGAGCAACATCAACTTCTGAGGCATGGGGGGATGGTTTCATATGTGTTGAGGCTGCGCCTGCTCCTTCGTCGCATGGGTTGCTACGGGCTCCGCTAGACCTGGGCGGGATGGGTTGGGCTCACCGCGGTTGGAACCCGGTCGGGATGAGTGCGGCTCGCCTCGGCCAGCCGCCGGGCGACGGAGGTGCCGAATCGCCGGAGAACGCAAGACGCGAGCAGCCGCATCCGCCTTCACCGGGGCGACGTAGGAGCCCGTCGCCGGAGCATGCGACGAAGGAGCAAGCGCAGGCGTGGACGCGCCAGAGCACGCAAGACGCGAGCAGCCGCCTCGCCTCATCGGGGCGACGTAGGAGCCCGTCGCCGGAGCATGCGACGGAGGAGCAAGCGCAGGCCCTTGGCAGGCGACAGCTCATTCGACATGCGATAGTCCGGCGGCTGCATCGCCTTGTACGGCACGCAGGAGACAGCTCACCCAAGCCGCCAACACCTGGGCGGCTGCGTTCGCCTTCGACAGGGCGACGGAGGAGGCGAATCGCCGGAGCATGCAAGACGCGAGCAGACGCATTCGCTTTCACCGGGGCGACGTAGGAGCCCATCGCCGGAGCATGCGACGGAGGAGCAAGCGCAGGCCTTTGGCAGGCGACGAAGGGCAAGCGCAGGCGTGGACGCAATACAGCGGGAGCGCTCTCTCAGAGTAGGGTCGGCGCATGGAGGACCTGGATCGCAAGATTGTGGCGTTGCTCGCGTCCGATGGGCGGATGAGCTTCACCGACCTGGGGAAGGCGACCGGGTTGTCGACGTCGGCGGTGCATCAGCGGGTCAAGCGGCTGGAGCAGCGCGGGGTCGTCCTGGGGTATGCGGCAACGATCGACCACACCGCGCTCGACCTGCCGTTGACGGCGTTCATCTCGATCCGGCCGATCGACCCGTCGCAGCCGGACGACTCGCCCGAGCGGTTGCGGGAGGTTCCGGAGATCGAGTCCTGTTACTCCGTCGCCGGTGACTCCAGCTACATCCTGATCGTCCGGGTCGCGACGCCGTTCGCGCTGGAGCAACTGTTGGCCGTGATCCGGGCCAAGGCCAACGTCTCCACCACGACCACCATCGTGCTCAGTACGCCGTACGAGCGCCGCCCGCCCGCCCTCTAGTCCTTCTGCGCGAAC
Source organism: Kribbella sp. CA-293567 (assembly GCF_027627575.1). NCBI lineage: Bacteria > Bacillati > Actinomycetota > Actinomycetes > Propionibacteriales > Kribbellaceae > Kribbella > Kribbella sp. CA-293567. The sequence goes on along the minus strand of NZ_CP114065.1, from coordinate 4,160,017 downwards.
ACCGACAGGTACGACCGGCCGGGCCGGATGCCGGGCTCGAGCAGTTGGGCGGTGATCGTGAACCCGGCCGACCGGATGCTCTCGACGATGCGCTCCGGTGGCTGGATGAACGACTCGTACCGAACCGGTACGCCGTAAGCCTCGGTGAGCAGCCGCCGTTCCTCGTCGCCCGCATGCGTCCCGATCAGCAAACGTCCCCCGGACGACAGCACCCGATGAAAGCCGGCCAGCACCCCAGGCAATTCGCCCGGCGGCAGGTGATGAATCGAGTACCACGCCACCAGCCCGCCCAGCTCACCATCGGCCAGCTTCAGCGAGGTCATCGACCCGACGTCGAACCGCAGCCCCGGGTACGCCGCCCGCGCGATCTCCACCATCCGCGGCGCCAGATCGATGCCCCGGATCTCCACCCCGAGCGACGCCAGGTGACTGGTGATGTTGCCCGGCCCGCAGCCGACCTCGGCCACCGGCCCGTCCACCAGTTCCGCGAAGGCGCCGAGCACTGCCCGCATCATCGGCAGGCCTTCGAGCTTGCCGCTCACGAACTCCGTGTAGTTCTCGGCCGCGGCGTCGTACGACGCCCGCGTGGCCGCAAGATGGTCGCTCACCCGCGCTATTCAACCCCGTCGCTACCGCGCTGGTGTTCGGCGCCCGTGTCGAAGAAGGTGTCCAGGTACTTCTCCGGCGGCAGCGAGCTGCTGCGGATCAGCGAGTAGACCTCGGTGCCCGGGAGGATCTGGGTGACGTCGTCGCCGAGGTAGAAGCACTGGGCCAGACCGAGATAGGTCCAGCCCATGTCCTCGATGTAGTCGAGCGCCTCGTTCTCGGCCAGCTCGATCGCGGTGTCGAAGTCGTCGGCCCGCCACAGCGTGATGCGTTCCTCGTACGGCGAACGGCCCTCGCGGTCACCGTCCAGCTGGAACACACAGCGAACGTTGTACCAACCCATCGCACCCACCCGCCCCCGCTAGCCCCGTCATCCCCTGTCCGACGAGACCAGTGTGCAGTGTCAGAAGTTCGTTCCATCAGTTTTGGATGGCTGAGTTTCTGGATCTGGCCGGTTTGGCGGGTGTTGGCGGCACGGTGGCGGATGTTTCGTGCAGCAACGGAGGTGTCCCGGGGCTGGGGTGGGTTTTCCCCCCGATCCGGGACATTTCCCTCCCCAACCCGCTGTTGGGGAGGGGAGAATCCCTCAGCTGATCTCGATCAGCTTCTGCGCCTCGGCGGCGTTGCGGCTGGCGGCGGCCTGCTTCTCGGCCTCGGCCAGCGAGTCGCCGGCGTGCTCGTTCCACCAGGTCTGGCCCTCGACCGGCAGGGTGTCGATCGGGTCGTAGTACTCGTAGGTGCGGTTCAGCGCTTCGGGGTCCTGCTGCTCGATCCCAGTGCGGTAGTTCTTCTTCCAGTACGAGATGCCACGGACCTCGTCGTACTCCGACAGTTGGTGCACCCAGCGCTTGCCGACGTACGGCACGTCGCAGACGATCCGCGGCGTCGCGAAGCCCGGCAGGTAGCCGAGGATCCCGTGCTGCAGGTGCTGCGCTTCCTTGACCGACACCCGCCAGTGCTCGGAGAACGGGATCATGTCGCACATGTAGAAGTAGTACGGCGTGATGGTCGCGCCGTCGAGCAGCGCGAAGCACAGGTCGAGCAGTTGCGGCACCGAGTCGTTCACGCCGCGCATCAGCACGCCCTGGTTGCGTACGTCCCGCAGGCCGGCCTCGAACATCGCCTTGGTCGCCTCGGCCACCAGCGGCGTCACCGACTGGGCCGCGTTCACGTGGGTGTGCATCGCGATCATCACGCCGCGCTTGCGGCCGAGCTGCGCGACCCGCTCGACGCCGGCCCGGACGTCGTCGGACAGCCAGTGCTGCGGCATCCCCATCAGCGCCTTGGTGGCGAGCCGGATGTCGCGGATGTTCTCGATCTCCAGCAGGCTGGTCAGGAACGACTCGAGCCGTGGCCAGGGCATGTTGGCCACGTCGCCACCGGAGACCACGACGTCGCGGACGCCGGGGGAGCGGCGCAGGTAGTCGAGCATGTCGTCCAGGCGCTGCTGCGGCTTGATGGTGAACTTCAGCTTCTCGATCACCGGGGTCGAGTTCCCGACCAGGTCCATCCGGGTGCAGTGTCCGCAGTACTGCGGGCAGGTCGGCAGGATCTCCGCCAGCACCTTGGTCGGGTAGCGGTGGGTCAGGCCCTCGGTGGCCCACATCTCGTGCTCGTGCAGCGAGTCGCGGGCGGCGTGCGGGTGGGACGGCCAGTCCGTCCGCCGGTCGGTGAACATCGGCAGCATGTAGTGCCGGACCGGGTCGGTGTAGAAGGCCTCGGTGTAGTCGTGGCCGGCCGCCGCGCCCTGCGGGACGATCGTGTTCAGCATCTGCGGCGGCAGCAGCATCGACATCGTCGCGCGCTCCGCCTGGTCGCGGGTCAGGTCCTCGTAGACGCGATCCTCGAGCAGGTCGCCCATCACATCGCGCAACTGCTTGACGTTCTTCACGCAGTGCGAGCGTTGCCACTGGACCGAGCGCCATTCTTCGGCGGTGACGTCCTTGAACCCCGGCATCCGGGTCCAGTCGGGCTCGACGAGGTCGGCCCGGCGGTACGCGTACGGCTGCTCGTTCGGCGTCTCGCCGAGGGCGGCAGCTGCAAGCTCCGGGCTGATCAGATCGGTCACGAGTCCTCCTGGGGCTCTACGACGGTGTCGGTCTTCTGTGAGGATAGCGATAGAAGTTACGGTAGATCCATTAGAACACCGCAAGATTTCCTCTGTGTTGCCGCCACACTAGTCTTTTGCCCGTCGTCACCAAGGAGCCCCCGTGCCCGACAGCACTGGTTCGCCAGTCGGACTGCATCGCGTCATCGCACCTGCCGGAGTGTTGCCGCAGGCAGCCGAACGGCTGGACGCGTCCCCTGACCTGTGGCCCGACGAGGTGCGGATCTCGGTCGAGCGGCTGAATCTGGACGCCGCGTCGTACCGGCAGTTGGCCGAGGCGCACGACGGCGACGGTGAAGCGGTCAAGCAGGCCGTACTGCGGATCGTCGCCGAGCGCGGCAAGATGCAGAACCCGGTCACCGGGTCGGGCGGCATGCTGGTCGGTACGGTCGACGAGGTCGGCCCCGACTCACCGCTCGGCGTCGAGAAGGGCGACCGGGTGGCCACCCTGGTGTCGCTCACGCTCACGCCGCTGCTGATCACCGACGGCCTCGCCCAGTGGGACGGCCGCAGCGAGCAGGTGCCGGCCGAGGGGCACGCGATCCTGTTCGCCCGCTCGATCGTCGCCAAGCTTCCCGACGACCTCGCTCCGGAGCTTTCGCTGGCCGTGATGGACGTCTGCGGTGCCCCTGCGCTGACGGCACGAGTAGTGCGCGAGTATGTCGACAAAGGCATAAAGCCTGTCGTGTCAGTAATTGGCGGCGCAGGGAAAAGCGGGTCGCTCTCGCTGGCCGCTGCGCGGGATGCGGGCGCTGCCCGGACGATCGGCATCGTTCCGTTCCAAGCCGAGGCCGACAAGCTCACCGAGGCCGGGCTGGCCGACGTCGTCGCACTCGCCGATGCCCGTGATCCGGTCGCGCTCGCGAAGGCTGTGGCTGACTCGCAGGCGCGTAGCGCGGTGGGCAGCGAAGCCAACTTCACCCAGACTGAGGAGACCGCCGACATCACCGTGGTCTGTGTCGACGTACCCGGCTGCGAGCACGGCGCCGTGCTGTCCACCAAGGCCGGCGGCACGGTCATCTTCTTCTCGATGGCGACGTCGTTCTCCGCTGCCGCGCTCGGGGCCGAAGGGCTCGCCGCGGACGTGACGATGCTGGTCGGCAACGGTTATGTGCCCGGCCACGCGGAGTACGCGTTGAAGCTGTTGCGGGACGAGCCGGGTGTCCGTGGACTGTTCGAGCGCAGGCTGGCGGAGGATTAGGCCGTGCGCACACTTCTGACGAACGGTTCCGTCTACTCACCCGCCGACCCCCACGCCACCGCGATCGCCTTCGACGACGGTGTTGTCAGCTGGCTCGGTGACGACAGCAGCGCGGCCTCCTACGCGGAGGGCGCCGACGAGGTCGTCGACCTGCAGGGCAAGCTCGTCGCGCCGGCCTTCGTCGACGCGCACGTCCACACCGCGCAGATCGGCGCGCTGCTGACCGGCCTCGACCTCGCCGGTACAGCGAATCTCACCGAGGCGCTCGACCGCGTGGCCGCCTTCGCCGCGAAGCTCGGGCCGGACGCGGTCGTCGACGGCTCCGGCTGGGATGAGACCAAGTGGCCGGAGGGTCGCCCGCCCACCGCGGAGGAGCTCGACCGTGCCGCTGGCGGCCGCCGTGTCTACCTGTCCCGCATCGACGGCCACTCCGGCGTCATCTCGTCGTCCTTCGCCGCCGCGGTCGGCGATCTGGCAGCACAGGCCGGGTACGACGCGACGGGCCGGGTCGAGCGCGCTGCCCACCACGCTGTCCGCGACGCGTTGGGCGAGCTGGTCGGCGCCGACCAGCGGCTCGCCGACTCCCGCGCCGCGGTCGAGGCGATGGCGCGGCGAGGGATCGGCGCCTTCCATGAGATGGCGGCACCACATATCGGCCCGGTGTGGGAGCTGCCGCTGGTGCGCCAGGCCGCCGAGGAGCTGGGCCTGTCGGCCACTTTGTACTGGGGCGAGCCCGGCGTCTTCGACAACGTCACCAAGTACGGCCTCGCAGGCCTGGCCGGTGATCTCAACGCCGACGGTGCCCTCGGCTCGCGGACGGCCGCGCTGCGAGCGCCGTACGCGGATCGCGCGGATCACACCGGGCACGCGTACCTGACCGCCGAGCAGATCTCCGACCACGTGGTCGCGTGCACCGAGCGCGGGGTCCAGGCCGGCTTCCACTGCATCGGCGACGCGGCCCTCGACAACGTCGCGCGCGGCTTCGAACTGGCCGCGGCAAAGGTCGGCGTGCAGGCGCTGGTGGCCGCGAGGCACCGGCTGGAGCACGTCGAGATGGTCGACGACGCGGCGATCGCGACGCTGGCCCGCTGTGGCGTCGTCGCCAGCGTCCAGCCGATGTTCGACCGGCACTGGGGCGGACCGAACGACATGTACGCCGAACGCGTCGGTGACCGTTGGGCCGGCATGAACCCGTTCGGCTCGCTCGCCCGGGCCGGCGTCGTACTGGCCTTCGGGTCGGACTCGCCGGTCACCGAGGTCGGCCCCTGGGAGGCCGTGCGGGCCGCCGCGTTCCACCATGAGCCGGGGCAGCGGATCACGGTCCGGGCCGCCTTCGCCGCGCACACGCGAGGCGGGTGGCGGGCTGCGGGCATCGACGACGCCGGCGTGCTCGCGCCCGGAACCGCGGCGACGTACGCGGTCTGGGAGAGCGATGCGGAGCTCGTCGTCCAGACGCCGGACCAGCGTGTGGCGGCCTGGTCGACGGATCCGCGGGCAGGCGTTCCCGTGCTGCCCGACCTGAGTGACCAAGCCCCTGTCCCCGTCTGCCGGCGCACTGTCGTCGCTGGTCGCGTCGTGTACGAATCCGAAGGATGGTCCTCGTGACCCGTGCAGTGAAGAAGCTCGACCTCGATCCGGTCACCGTCCGCAAGGCGCGAAGCCTGGCCCGCAAGGCCGGGCGGCCGATCGTCGACATCGCCAAGCAGCACACGACGGTCTCGGTCGAGCGCGCCGTACTGCGCCTGGCCGGGCTGGCCGGCGCCGACAGCGACGGCATCCCCTGGGTGAACCGGCTCGCCGACACCGTGCGGGCCGACGTCGGTCTGGAGCACGGGCTGGCGCTGCCGGTGTGGGACGCCTTGCTGCGTGGCGAGGCGGAGGATTTGTCCGTGCTGGCGCAGAAGGCCGCCTCCGGATCGGTCACGTTCCGGCTGCCGGAGGGGCGCGACGCGGTACGGGCGAAGGCCGCGGCGCGGAAGGCCGCGGCGGGTGGGTTGAAGCTGGTCGACGGGCGGCGGCGCGAGCGGGACCGGTTGATCAAGAAGCACGGTGATCCCGAGCAGCGGCCGTGGATCTACCTGATCGTCGCGACCGGTGACATCTACGAGGACATCCCGCAGGCGCAGGCCGCGGCCCGGGCCGGCGCGGACATCATCGCGGTGATCCGCTCCACCGGACAGTCACTGCTGGACTACGTGCCCGAGGGTGCCACCCGTGAGGGCTTCGCCGGGACCTACGCGACCCAGGAGAACTTCCGCCTGATGCGGGCGGCGCTGGACGAGTCGTCCCGCGAACTGGGCCGCTACATCCGGCTGACCAACTACGCGTCCGGGCTGTGCATGCCGGAGATCGCGACGCTGGCCGGGCTGCAGCGGCTGGACATGATGCTGAACGACTCGATGTACGGCATCCTGTTCCGCGACATCAACCCGATCCGGACCTTCGTGGACCAGCGGTTCAGCCGGCAGATCCACGCCCGGGCGGGGATCATCATCAACACCGGCGAGGACAACTACCTGACCACCGCCGACGCGGTCGAGGCCGCGCACACGGTGACGGTGTCGCAGCTGCTGAACGAGTTCTTCGCCAAGGAGGCCGGGCTGGCCGACTGGCAGCTGGGACTGGGACACGCGTTCGAGATCACCCCGGAGATCCCGGACTCCTTCCGGATGGAGCTGGCCCACGCGATGCTGGCCCGGCAGCTGTTCCCGGAGGCGCCGCTGAAGTGGATGCCGCCGACCCGGCACATGACCGGTGACGTCTTCCGCGGCTACCTGCTGGACGGGTTCTTCAACCTGGTCGGCGCGCTGACCGGTCAGGGCATCCTGCTGGTCGGGATGATGACCGAGGCGGTCGTGACGCCGTGGATCTCCGACCGCGACCTGGCGCTGCAGAACGTCCGGTACGTATTGGGTGCCGCAGGCAACCTTCATGAGGACTTCCACCCGGCGCCGAACGGGTTCATCGCCAACCGGGCCCGGCAGGTGCTGGGGGAGTCGGTGGAGCTGCTGGAGCGGATCGTCGACGACGGTCTGCTGAACGCGATCGGGGACGGCACCTTCGGGCTGATGAAGCGCCCGCAGGACGCCGGCCGCGGGCTGGACGGCGTGGCTCGCCGTTCGCCGGAGTACTACAACCCAGCTATCGAGTTGCTCGAGGAGGCGCAGTGAGCATCATCCGGCCGTACGGCGACACCACCGGGGACGGGATGGTGCAGATGTCGTTCACGCTGCCGATCCCGCACGACAAGCGGGCCGAGGGCGCGGCGATCCAGCTCGCGAACAAGATGGGGATGGATCCGGCGCTGGTGGTGCACGCCAAGCCGATGGGCCCGGACTTCACCTTCTTCGTCGTCTACGGTCCGGTCAACCACCTGGTCGACACCGACAAGGTCGAGGTGATCGAACGCGACTACCCGCTGCTCTCGCCGAAGGACGCCAACCTCGCCATCCGCAAGGGCCTGCGCCGCCGGCTGACCGTGGTCGGCGCCTGCATCGGCACCGATGCGCACACCGTCGGCATCGACGCGATCATGAACATCAAGGGCTTCGCGGGGGAGAAGGGCCTGGAGTACTACCGGGAGCTGAAGGTGGTCAACCTCGGCGCCCAGGTCGCCGTACCGGAGCTGGTCCGGCGCGCGAAGGCCGAGAAGGCCGACGCGATCCTGGTCTCCCAGGTGGTCACCCAGCGCGAGGCGCACATGATGAACACCAAGGAGATGTCGGCCGCGTTCCGGGAGGCGTACCCCGAGGACGCGCGCCCCGTGTTGGTTGCTGGCGGCCCCCGTTTCACCGAGGCGATGGCGGCGGAGCTCGGCGTCGACCGGGTCTTCGGCCGCGGCACCACTCCCGGCGAGGTGGCCAGCTACCTCGTCGACGCCCTCGTCACCCGTCGCAAGCAGCCATCGGTTCGGAGAACTGCATGACCAAGGCAACGATCGGCCTCACCGTCACCCACCGGCGCTACGTGCCGTACAGCCACGCGCACTACGCCGGCAACCTGGTCGACGGCGCCTACGTGCTCGGCCTGTTCGGTGACGTCGCGACCGAGGTGTGCATCCAGGCCGACGGAGATGAAGGACTTTTCGCTTCGTACTCCGACGTCCAGTTCCTGCAGCCACTGCGGGCCGGTGACGTGGTGGAGGTGAAGGCGACGATCTCCCGGGTCGGCAACCGCAGCCGGGAGATCTCCTTCGAGGCCGCGGTGGTCTGCCGCGGCCGGACCGACCTGTCGGAGTCGGCGGCCGAGGTGCTGGCCGAGCCGCTGCTGATCACCCGCGCCACCGGCACGGTCGTCGTACCGGTCGCGTGACGATTGGTTGCCCTGGGTAACGATCACGTGGAGTGCCGAGACGGCTCTGTAACGTGACGCGGATGCCGATGGCTCGTTTGTCCTGTCAGGACAGGCAAACGTGTTACAACGACTTCAAGTAGCCGCCGGAGAGGTTGACACCACGGCTGCGAGCGAGCATCGTTTCTGGAGTCGTCACCACCCGTTTTCCCAGCAGTTCAAAAGAGGTTCGGCCACCGGATGATCCCGCGACGCTGACCAGGCCAGTGCCAGGCCTGAGTCGACGGGGGCTGAGATCGCCGGTGGTTAGCCCCCCGCGGGGCAGAGGTAAAAGAGGCTCGGCGCCCAGTAGACAACAGCCGGGTGGCTCGCAACCAGCGGGTCTCCGGTTGGTCCGAAGGGCGTCGGGCCTCTTTCCTTTTCCCGTACCGACCGGCTGCTGGTCACCGACCGGATATATCCGGGCCCACCGGACGTTGTACCGTCGTGCACCCGGCAGTGGCCGGGCGGTGAGGCGAAGGGGCGTGGTTGTGGAGCGGCTGAAGGCGTTGGCGCGGATCTTGCCGAGAGTGGCTGTGGCGGTCGGTGCCGGTGCGCTGCTCGGGTGGTCCTTCGAGCCGCAGGACCGCCCCTGGCTGGCGATCGTCGCCGTACCGCTGCTGCTGGCCGCCCTGAACGGCGTCTCCAAGAAGGGCGGCTTCCTGGTCGGTTCCGGCTTCGGGATCACGTACTACGCCGTCCTGGTGCCGTGGCTGACGGTGATCGGCGGCGATGCCGCGATCGCGCTCGCCATCCTCGAAGGACTCTTCTACGGCGTCTTCGGCCTGTTCGCCGGCCAGGTGCTGAAGCACCGGCTGTGGATGCTGTGGATCCCCGGCCTCTGGGTCGCCACGGAGTACGCGACCGCGTCGGTTCCGTTCGGCGGATTCCCGTGGGGCCGGCTGGCCTGGGCGTTCGCCGACTCGTCCCTGGGCAAGCTCGCCTCGCTGGTCGGCATCGCGGGACTGAGCTTCGTGATCGCGTTGCTCGGAGTCCTGGTCTACGCCGTACTGCGGCGCCGCAGCGCGCTGAGCCTGCGTGCGGTCGCCCTGGTCGCCGGAATCGCGATCGTCGGCCTCAGCGGCCTGGTCACGCTCTCCACCGAGGGCAACGGCCAGACCGTCACCGCGGCGATGATCCAGGGCAACGTGCCGGGCAAGGGGCTGGAGTTCCTCGGCCGCGCCCGGACGGTGACCAAGAACCACATGAACGCGACCCTCGATCTGCAGAAGCAGGTCGAGGCCGGCACCCAGGTCAAACCCGATCTGGTGATCTGGCCGGAGAACTCGACCGACATCGATCCGTACAAGGACGCCGAGACCAGGGCCGACATCGAGACCGCCGTCCAGGCCGTCAAGGTGCCGATCCTGGTCGGCGCCGTGACCGAGGGGCCTGGGCCGAACGAGCGCCAGACCACCGGCATCGTCTGGGATCCCAATACCGGTGCCGGCCAGCGGTACGCCAAGCGGCATCCGGTGCCTTTCGGGGAGTACGTCCCGTTCCGCGAACAACTGCTGCCCTACATCAAGCGTCTCGAGATGGTCGGGCGCCAGACCGCGCCGGGGGTCGGTCCGGGGCTGATGCCGATCAACGGCGTCACCTACGGCGACCTGATCTGCTTCGAGCTGGCCTACGACAACGTCGTGTCCGACGTGGCCAAGGGCGGCGCGCAGATCCTGATCGTGCAGACCAACAACGCGACGTACGGCGGCACCGGACAGCCCGAGCAGCAGTTCGCGATCACCCGGATGCGCGCGATCGAGACCGGCCGGACGGTGCTGGTCGCCTCCACCAGCGGCATCTCCGGCGTGATCACTCCCGACGGGAAGGTCGAGCACAAGTCGGGCGAGTTCGTCCGCGACGTGTACGTGGCGGAGGTCCCGGTCCGGGACGCGAAGACCCTGGCGACCAGGCTCGGCGGCTGGCCGCAGTGGATCTTGACCGGCCTGGGCATCCTGGGAGCACTGGTGGCGTTGGTGAGCGGCCGCAAGCCGCGCGCCGGCAACCCGCCCGCGGCGACCCCCGACCGTGAAAAAGTACCTGTCTAGGTAAGAAGGTGTGACTATGCCCTGGTTCGTTGCGGTCGCGTTGCTGGTCGTCCCGGTGATCGAGATCTACGTCATCATCCAGGTCGGTCAGGCGATCGGCGGCTGGCCGACGGTCGCCCTGCTGCTGGTCGAGAGCGCCCTCGGCGCCTGGCTGATCAAGCGGGAGGGCCGACGGGCCTGGAACGCGCTGGTGGACGCCACTCAGACGGCGCGGATGCCCGGCAAGGAGCTGGCCGACGCCGCGCTGGTACTGGTCGGTGGCACCCTGCTGCTGGCGCCGGGTTTCATCACCGACATCTTCGGGTTCTTCTTCGTGCTGCCGTTCACCCGGCCGCTGGCCCGCAAGGTGCTGGCCGGGTTCCTGAACCGGCGGGTCGCCGTCCAGCTCGGCGGCAATCCGATGACCGGCTTCATGCCCGGCACCTTCCGGCCGCCGACCGCCGACGACGCCGACCGGGCCCGCCGTGAGCGGGCTGCCTCGGACGACGTGATCCAGGGTGAGGTCATCGACCCACCGGACAACCGCCCGGCTCCCTGAGCCTCGACCGCCGAGGATCTGGCCCCGGACATGACAACGGGCCGTCACCACGGTGTGGTGACGGCCCGTTCGGGGTTCGTCAGGCGCTGCGCTTGCCGGTGGAACGGGTGCGGTGCAGGTGCGCCGGCCCGATCTCGCCGGACCGCAGCAACGCGACCCGCTCGGCCAGCAGTTCCTCCAGTTCGGAAATGCTGCGCCGCTCACGCAGCATGTCCCAGTGCGTCCGGGCCGGCTTCTCCTGCTTCGGCTCCGGCTTCTCACCGGTCGAACGGGCGGCCTCGCTGCCGCAGTGAGGGCACTCCCAGATCGCGGGCACCTCGGCGTCGTGCGCCATCGTGACCTCGACCACGTGGCCACGCGGGCAGTCGTAAGTGATCATCTGTCGCGGCGCGAACTCCACGCCACGGTCATCCTCGAAGCTGACCCCACCCAGCCCCGAACCACGCAGAACGCGATTAGACATGTCAAACCTCCGAGATTCGTCATCCGTGCCAACGGTCGGCCGACCCGGATCATTCCCATTTTGGCATGCCCGAGCCCCAGGTACGCACCTGACAGCACCGTCGTCACGCCTTGTCATCGGGCGTTCACCGATCACTGTGTGTCGCAGGCCACAGTGCGGGCCCGATCGGACTCGATCGCGGTTCGATACAGTCTTGGCTTGATTCAGTGACGGCTGTATCGTCGGCGTCATGACTTCAGTGGCAGTGGACGCCGGCGCGCTGGCGCGGGTCGGGACCGCTCTGGCGGACGAGAACCGGCGGCGGTTGCTGCTGGCGCTGCTGGACGAGCCGGCCTACCCGTCGGACCTGGCCGACCAGTTGGGGATGACTCGAGGCAACGTGTCGAACCACCTGTCCTGTCTGCGCGGGTGCGGGCTGGTCAAGACCGTTCAGGTCGGGCGTCGAGTGCGGTACGAGCTGGCTGATCCCAAGCTTGCGAACGCGCTGGCGGGGCTGGCCGCGTTGGTGCTGCTGGTCGATCACGACGGTGCGGACGACGAAGTCTGTGGACCTGAGGACTACGACTGCGCGCCGGTGTCTCGTGGGTGACGCGTGCTGCGCCACCGACACCCCGTCCGCATCGAGCGAGGTGACGCCGCCGGGCTCGGTCTGGCAAGTCCGGGAATTGCAGGCCGCTGGGCTGGCAGCGATCGTGCTCCTGAGCGCGCTCGTACTGCCCGGCGATTGGCCGAGGATCGCCGAGTTGGTAGCGCTCGGGATCGGTGCGGCGACGTTCGTGCCCGGAACTGTTCGGGCGCTGCTGCGCGGCCGGATCGGGGTCGGCCTGTTGATGACCCTGGCCGCCGCCGGAGCGGTTGCTTTGGGCAACTATGGCGAAGCGGCCATGCTGGCGGTGCTGTTCTCGATCGCCGAAGGGCTCGAGGAGTACGCGATCGCGCGGACCCGGCAGGGACTGCGGGCCCTGCTGACCCTCGTGCCTCCGGCAGCGACCGTACTGCGAAGTGGCGCGGAGGCGCAGGTCGCGCCGGAGGAGCTCCGGGTCGGCGACGTACTGGTGGTGAGGCCCGGTGAGCGGCTCGCGACCGACGGCGTGGTCTCGTCCGGGCGGAGTTCGCTGGACACCTCGGTGGTCACCGGAGAGTCGGTGCCGGTGGAGGTCGGGCCGGGAAGCGTCGTCTTCGCCGGGACAGTGAACGGTGCCGGAGCACTCGAGGTGACGGTCACTGCGACGGCGGAGGACAACTCGCTGGCGCGGCTGGTGCATGTCGTGCAGGAGGCGCAGGAGCGGAAGGGAACAAGTCAGCGGCTGGCGGAGAAGTTCGCCCGTCCGCTGGTTCCGGGAGTGCTCGTGCTGGCAGCTCTGGTGGCTGTTGTGGGGAGCTTGCTCGGGGACCCCGCTGTCTGGGTCGAGCGGTCGCTCGTTGTGCTGGTGGCCGCGGCGCCGTGCGCGTTCGCGTTGTCCGTACCGGTTGCCGTGGTCGCGGCGATCGGAGCGGCGTCGAAAGCCGGCGTACTGCTGAAGGGCGGTGCGGCGGTCGAGGCGCTCGGTGGGGTCAAGGTGGTTGCGCTAGACAAGACCGGGACGCTGACCCGGAACGAGCCGTCGGTGGTCGAGATCGTCGCGGCGCCGGGTGTCGGCAAGGGGCAGGTGCTCGAGATCGCGGCGGCGCTGGAGGCGCGCAGTGAACATCCGCTCGCTGCCGCCGTCCTTGCTGCGGCTGACGACGCTGCTGCCGGTACGTCGGAGCATGTCGCCGGGGTTGTGCTGAGCCGTGGGGTTCGAGGCAGTGACATGGAGGCTGTGCCGGGTCGGGGGATTCAAGGCAGCATCGATGGGCGCGAGGCGCGGCTGGGGAAGCCCGGGTTCGTCGAGGCCGGTGAGCTGACTGCCGAGGTCAGGCGGTTGCAGGACGCTGGTGCGACGGTGGTTCTGGTGGAGCACGGCGGTGCGCTGTTGGGGGCGATCGCCGTGCGCGACGAGATCCGGCCGGAGGCCGCGGAGGCGGTGTCGATGCTGAAGAGGCTCGGCGTCGATGTGGTGATGCTGACCGGTGACAACGCCCGTACGGCTGCCGCGATCGCGCTGGAGGCCGGCATCACCGACGTACGCGCTGAGCTGTTGCCGGAGGACAAGGCTCGCATCGTCACCGAACTGCAGGCTCGCGGACCGGTCGCGATGGTCGGTGACGGAATCAACGACGCCCCGGCGCTGGCGACGGCTGATGCCGGGATCGCGATGGGTGTGATGGGCAGTGACGTGGCGATCGAGGCGGCCGAGGTCGCGCTGATGGGCGAGGATCTGCGGCGCCTGCCGGACGCGATCGCGCACACGCGCGCAGCGCGGCGGATCTTCACGCAGAACCTGGTGCTGAGCGGCGGCATCCTGGTGACACTGGTGCCGCTCGCGGCCACCGGGGTGCTCGGGCTGGCGGCGGTGGTCGCGTCGCACGAACTGGCTGAGGTGCTGGTCATCGCAAACGGCATCCGGGCCGGGCGGAAGAACAAGCTGCCGGTTCATCGAGCGCTCGGAGCAGCGCGGCGAGCGGGCGCCGCGCGGGCTTCCGCGCCGACGCCGATTCCGGTGCCGTCCGGCAGACCGATGTTGTCGCTTGGCGCGGCGGTGCCCAAGGCGGTTGCGGCGGGTTGCTGTGCGGATTGCGGCGAAGGGTCGAAGACGCCGGAAGCCACTCGATGAGTTAGCCAGCGCTGGCGGCTGTGCTTAGACAAGACTAATGTTGAGGCTGTGCCTTCCCAAACTGCCGTGTGCTGCGAGATCTCTCATACCGAGGCGGTCGAGGACTGCCTGCGGACGATCTTCAAGCTGGCCGGGCGGAAGGTGCCGGTGACGACTTCGGGGCTGGCCGAGCAGTTGAGGGTCGCGCCGCCGACGGTCTCCGCGATGCTGAAGCGGCTGGAGGCCGGTGAGCTGCTGACCAGGTCGGCGCATGAGATCCGGCTGACCGGCCACGGGGAGCGGCATGCTCGTGGGGTGACTCGACGGCATCGGCTGGTCGAGACGTTCCTGGTCGAGGTGCTGGGGCTCAACTGGGACGAGGTGCACGAGGAGGCCGACATCCTGGAGCACGCGCTGAGTGAGCGGCTCGAGGACCGGATCGATGCCTACCTCGGACATCCGACGCACGATCCGCACGGCGACCCGATCCCGCCGCGCAAGGGACGGCACGTGGAGTCGTGGGCAGCGCCGTTGAGCGGGGCGACGGCCGGGAGCCGGTTCCGGGTCGAGCGGGTTGCCGATGACGACAGCGCGGCGTTGCGGTATCTCGCGGAGCGGGGCATCACGCCCGGTGTCGTCCTCGAGGTGATGGAGCGGGAGCCGTTCGGCGGGCCGTTGTGGGTGAAGGCCGGGGCCGAGCGGTACGCGCTGCCGCCGCTGCTGACGGATCTCGTGCACGGAGGGGCGGTCTGATGGGCGCCTCCCGCAGAGGGTTCCTGCTGGGTGGCGCGGGAGTCGCTCTCGGCGCGATCCCCGGAGCGGCGTACGCCGACCCGGCGCAGCAGAATCGGCAGGCTGACCCGGCGCCGAACCATCCCGGCACGGCGCACGGCAACCACGGCGCGCACGGTGGAGGCGTCAACGGCCCGACCTTCCGCGGCGGGCCGGTCGACCACGCGGCGAACGGGTTCAATCCCACCGAGATCCTCCGCAGCTTCGACTACGGCAAGACCTCCGAGCTGCCTGACGGGCGCACCCTGCGGGAGTGGGAGATCTACGCGATCGACCGTGAGATCGAGGTCGCGCCGGGAGTCCGGTTCCCGGCCTGGACCTTCAACGGCAGCGTCCCCGGCCCGACCCTGCGCTGCCGGGCCGGTGACCGGCTGCGGATCAAGTTCGTCAACGGCTCCGAGCATCCGCACACGATGCACTTCCACGGCATCCACCCGGCCGAGATGGACGGCGTACCGGGGATCGGCCGCGGCGTGATCGAGCCGGGCGGCGAGTTCGTCTACGAGTTCGACGCCGAGCCGTTCGGGATCCACCTCTACCACTGCCACGTCGGGCCGCTGGCCGAGCACATCGCCCGTGGGCTGTACGGAACCTTCGTCATCGATCCGCCCCAGGACCGGCCGAAGGCGGACGAGCTGGTGATGGTGATGAACGGCTACAACACCAACTTCGATGCCCAGGGCAATCAGCTGTACGCCGTGAACGGCATCCCGTTCCACTACCTGCACGAACCGGTCCGGGTACGGCGGGGTGAGCTGGTGCGGATCTACCTGGCGAACATCCTGGAGTACGACCCGATCAACAGCTTCCACCTGCACGGCAACTTCTTCGACTACTTCCCGACCGGTACGCGGCTGGAGTCCTCGGAGTACACCGACACCGTCGTCCAGGCCCAGGGCCAGCGGGGGATCTGCGAGCTGCGGTTCCCGCACCTGGGCAAGTACATGTTCCACGCGCACAAGAGCGAGTTCGCCGACCTCGGCTGGATGGGCTTCTTCGAGGTGATCGAGTGAGCACCGCCGGCCTTCGCGGCCGGATGCCGGTCACGGCCGTCGCGATCGTCGTCGTGGTCCTGGTGGCGCTCGGGCTGGCCGCGCTCGCGCTGCTCGGCAACCGCAGTCTGCCGGAGCGGACCGGACCACCGGTCGAGGAACTCGCGGTCGAACGGGTCACGCTCTCGCCGGGCATCATCGAGCTGACGCTGCGCAACACCGGCCCGGACCCGGTGCAGGTCGCGCAGATCGCGGTGAACGACGCGTACGCCGGATTCACGGGTGCCGAGCAGCCGTTGGGGCGACTCGGCAAGGAGATCGTCCGCATCGACTACCCGTGGGCCGAAGGCCAGCCGTACACGCTGGCGATGCTGACCTCGACCGGCGCCGTGATCGAGCACGAGATTCCGGCTGCCGTCGAGTCGCCCAAGGCCGGCAAGAACCTGCTCGGCCTGATGGCGTTGCTCGGCACCTATGTCGGCGTCATCCCGGTGGTGCTGGGCATGATCTTCCTGCCGGTACTGCGAAGGGTCCGGCTGCGGGTGATCCGCGGCCTGATGGCCTTGACGGTGGGGCTGCTCGCGTTTCTCGCCATCGACGCGGCCATCGAAGGGCTCGAACTCGCCGCCGTGTCGGGTGGTGCCTTCGGCGGACCGCTCCTGGTGATCCTCGG
Source organism: Kribbella sp. CA-293567 (assembly GCF_027627575.1). NCBI lineage: Bacteria > Bacillati > Actinomycetota > Actinomycetes > Propionibacteriales > Kribbellaceae > Kribbella > Kribbella sp. CA-293567. The sequence goes on along the minus strand of NZ_CP114065.1, from coordinate 4,143,593 downwards.
CGCCGGCCTCGCCTTCCTGGCCCTGACGGCGGTCGACCGCTACCTCAAGAGCCGGGAGTCCCGGCATCCTCTCGCCGAGCCGGACGGTGGCCGGCTCGCCCTGATGATTGCCATCGGCATCGGGTTGCACAACCTCGGCGAAGGCCTGGCGATCGGATCGGCGTACGCCGTCGGTGAGCTGGCGCTGGGCGCCGCGCTGGTGGTCGGCTTCGCGTTGCACAACACGACCGAGGGACTGGCCATCGTCGCGCCGCTCGCGAGCCGGTCACCGTCGCTGGTCCGGTTGCTCGGTCTCGGGTTGCTGGCCGGGGGACCGGCGATCGCCGGCGCGGCGATCGGCGCCTCCGTCAACGATGCCGCGCTCGCGTCGGCGCTGTTCGGGGTCGGGGTGGGCGCCATCGCTCAGGTGATCGTCCAGCTGGCACCGAGCCTCCGCTCGGCCACCGGGAAGCTGCTTGATCCAACGGTGGCCGGCGGGGTGGCGGCGGGGCTGCTGGTCATGTATGCGACCGGGTTGCTCGTCGCCGCCTGACCTTCACAGGAGGGTGCGCCAGTACGACCAGAACTGCTCGCCGATCGCAGTGAGCAGGATGACGAACCAGACGGTGAGTACGACGCCGTGGTACCGGGCCGCGGCCTTCAGGTCGAAGTTGCGCAACGTCACGTACCAGAAGATCGGGATGGTGACGGCCCAGACGACCATGCAGTACGGGCACAGCGCGCCGATGCGGTAGAGGCTCTGGAAGATCAGCCAGTGCACGAAGACGACACCGAAGGTGACGCCCGCCTGCAGGCCCAGCCAGAACCAGCGGCGGAAGCCGGCGCCGGCCAGCAGTGCGGCGCCGATGACCGCGACCATCGCGAACCCGGCGATCCCGAGAAGCGGGTTGGGGAAACCGAACACCTCCGCCTGTGGCTTCGTCATCACCGTGCCGCAGGACAGCACCGGGTTGATGCTGCAGGACGGCACATAGCTGGGATCGCGCAGAACGGCGATCTTCTCGACCGTCAGTACGGCGGCCGCGAGCGATCCCACGATCCCGCCGACGAGCAGCAACCACGGGAACAACCGTGGGATCGGGCCGGACGGCACGCCGTCCGGCCCGCCGGCGTTACTCGAGCGCGGCATCGATGCTCGCCTTGAGATCGTCCACGGACCTGGGCTGGAGCTTCTCCCCGTTGACGAAGAACGTCGGCGTACCGGTCACGCCGAGCGCCTCACCGTCGGCGGCGTCCTTCTTGACCCGTTCGAGGGTGGCCGGGTCGTTGTAGGCCTGGTCGAAGGCAACCAGGTCGAGGCCGAGACCCTTGGCGAGCTCGCGGAACCGCGCGTCGGCCGGTACCTGCTTCTCGCCCCACTCGGTCTGCGTCTCGTACATCCGCTGGTACATCTGCTCGAACTTGCCCTGCTTCGCCGCGGCCTCGACCGCCCGGGCGGCGCGCTCGGAGTTGAAGTGCGACTGGATCGGGAAGTAGCGGACGACGAAGGTGACCCGGTCGCCGTACTGCTTGCGGAGCTCCTCGACGGCGGGGAACGCCGCGCGGCAGGACTCGCACTCGAAGTCGAGGAACTCGACGAAGGTCACTTTGTTGTCGGGGGCAACGTTGAGTTTGTGGCTGTCGGGCCGGACCAGGCGTTCCTGGCGCTCGGAACCGGTGGTGGTGCCGGCGGCCGGGGTGGCGTCGCCGTCGGAGCCGCCGCCGTTGAGGGCGAGCAGTGCGATCAGCACGACGGCGAAAGCGGCCGCGATGCCGATGGAGATACGGGTGTTGAGAGTCATCAAAAACTCACTTCGTGGTCGAAGGTGATGGGTGGCAGGCATGCCGGAGAAACCTCTCGCGAGGTGAGGTGAAACCGCAGGCGAGGGTCGGCTTAAATGCGCAGAATGCCGTGCTTGACCGGCGACAGAATTCGCCGGCCGCCGGAACTGCCCGCGGCGGCCGCGTGCATCGCGATACAGCGCGGAGAGATCTGCCGCTTGGCACTGATCAGCCGGCCGGCCGCCCACCCGAGGAGCAGCAGCGTGCCGGAGGAAAGGAACGCCGCGCAGGTCTCCTGGCAGTGATCCGGCGGCGCGATCGGCGCGGCGACCACCACCTCAGCCAGGTCCAGCACCCAGGTTGCAGGCGCGCTGAGCACCTCGGCACCGTCGTCCAGGACGACGACCTGCTGAACGGTCGGCCCGTCACGCAGGACCGGAGCCGGCCCACGATCGAGCGTGACCCCGTGCCCGGCGATCACCGAGATGACCCCGAGCACTCCCACCACGAACAGGGCGCGCGAAAGCACCGAGTCCAGGAGTCCCCGACCGAGCTTCATCCCCCACAGGCTACCCAGACCACCAACCCACCACCGAACCAGTGGGGCGGGAAACAAGCTGGAAAAGAACTGAAGAAACAAAGATCAGAAGTTCTCGGTGGTGCTTGCGGTAGGTGCCTGGCTGCGAACCATGACAAAACCTAGACGTTCGGCAAAGGCAGCGTGAGTCCTCTTGAGATACTTCTCCGCATCGCTGGGACGCGCGTACCAGGTCAAAGCCTCGAACAGAAGCAGTTCGAAAGCCAGACCTTCGAACCAGTCGATGTCCTTGGTGAATCCGGTGAGCGCGTTGACGCCGAGCGCCTTGCGGAGTTCCTGTTGCTCCGGTTGATCGAGGTCGAGAACCGAACACGAGCCGAAATGGAGCGCCTTCTTCGCGAGGGCGGCCTTCGGAAGTTGCCCGCCGAGTTGATGGAGATCGACTGTTCTTCGTCCGATGTGTACGGCGCCCGGACTGCCATGCAGGGCGACGTACCCGATGTTGAAACCGCTGTGCTGCTTCTGGCCCCATTGCTTGAGGCTCTGCGCCAAGTCGTCCGGGTCGTTGATGTGTCGTTTGGCATGGTGTGCGCGGCGATTGTCCTGCAGCGCCGACAGCACTGGGTCGACCGAGCGTACGTCGCGCACGGATGCTGACCAACTGCCTTCCATCACCCACAAGCCTGGCTTTCTGCGTCCTGCCATCGAGCCACTCCCTCCCGCAGCACGTGAGTACGCGCCGGCGCCGAGCGCTCATTGTGGCGGGTGTCTGAGCTCGTCAGCGGAAGGCTCGCGCGGCCCGGGAAAACAGCGAAGGCAAGGAGAAGGATCTCCTTGCCTCTTCCAAGTTATAGCTCAGGGGTGGGCTTGCCGCAAGGGGCGGGTGGTGCTGCAGAATCCTCGGTCGTTGGCCTAAAACGAAGACGAAAGCCGGGGGATTCATGTACGACGTGGTGGTTGCCGGAGCTGGGCCGACCGGGTTGATGCTGGCCGGGGAACTGCGGTTGCACGGGATGCGGGTGCTCGTGCTGGACCGCGATCCCGAGCCGACGCCGATCGTCAGGTCGCTCGGGCTGCATGCGCGCACGATCGAGGTGCTGGACCAGCGCGGGTTGCTGGAGCGGTTCCTTGCCATCGGCAAGGAGTATCCGCTGGGGGGCTTCTTCGCCGGGATCGCGAAGCCGCAGCCGCCGGGGCTGGACACGGCGCATGCCTACGTCCTGAGCATCCTGCAGCCGGAGACCGATCGGCTGCTGGCCGAGCACGCGGTCGAGGCCGGCGCGGAGATCAGGCGTGGGCGTGAGGTGGTCGGGCTGCGTCAGGACGACGACGGCGTCACGGTCGAGCTGGCGGATGGCGCGGAGGTGCGGTCGCGGTACCTGGTGGGGGCCGACGGTGGTCGCAGTACGGTGCGGCGGCTGGCCGGGATCTCGTTCCCGGGCGAGCCGAGTACGTCGGAGGCGCTGCTGGGGGAGATGGAGCTGACCGAGGACCCGGAGGTGGTGACCGCCGTGATGACCGAGGTTCGCAAGACCCAGTTGATGTTCGGCGCGGGGCCGGTCGGCGAGGGGAGGTACCGGATCGTCGTACCGGCTGGTGGGCTGGCCGGTGACCGGTCGGTTCCGCCGACGCTGGAGGAGTTCAAGGAGCAGCTTCGGGTGACGGCGGGCACGGATTTCGGGGTGCATTCACCACGCTGGCTGTCCCGTTTCGGTGACTCCACCCGGCTGGCCGAGCAGTACCGGGCAGGACGGGTGCTGCTGGCCGGTGACGCGGCGCACGTCCACCCGCCGCTCGGTGGGCAAGGGCTCAATCTGGGGGTGCAAGACGCCTTCAACCTCGGCTGGAAGCTGGCTGCCGAGATCAACGGCTGGGCGCCGGACGGACTGCTGGACAGCTACCACACCGAACGCCACCCGGTCGCTGCCGATGTGCTGACCAACACCCGGGCTCAGGGGTTGCTGATGTCCACCGAGCCAGGACCTCAGGCGGTACGCCGGTTGATGATCGAGCTGATGGACCTCGACGAGGTGAACCGGTTCCTGACCGAGAAGATCATCGCGATCGGTCTTCGCTACGACTTCGGCGAAGGCCCTGAGCTGCTCGGCAGACGACTGAAGGACGTCGAACTCACCAAGAGCCGGCTGTACGAGCTGATGCACGCGGGACGCGGACTGCTGCTCGACCAGACCGGCGGGAAGTTGTCGGTGCAAGGTTGGGCCGACCGGGTCGACCACGTGGTCGACACCAGCGAAGAGCTCGACGCCCCGGCCCTCCTGATCCGCCCGGACGGGCACGTCGCGTGGCTCGGCGACGACCAGCAGGACCTCGACAGCCACCTGACCGAGTGGTTCGGCACGACCGCAGGCTAGCCCGTCTGCAGCGGAGCGTAGTCCTTGGCCGTGAGGGGCTTGGTGGTCAGCGCGCCGTCGGCCAGCAGGGTCTCGACCGGTACGCCGTCGCGCCAGAAGACGATCTCGTCGATCGCGCGCAGGGTGGTGAAGGACAGGACGATCTGACCGACGGCCAGGACGTTGTCGGTGGCGGAGCGGCCGTCGGTCTCGCCGGTGAGTTCGAGGACCGCGCGCTTGCCCTGCACCTCGACTACGGACAGTTGGAGGCCGGCCGGGATCGCGGAGCTGAGGCCGGCGGCCTGTTCGTTGTCGGTCGGGCCGGCCAGCAGGTTCAGTACGACGGTGTTCAGCTGGTCGGTCAGCGCGGGGCTCGGCGCCTCTCTCGTCAGACTCACCAAGCGGTCCTCGCGGACGAAGTAGATCGGAACGAGCAACTGGGCGGGCGGCGCTGTCGTGGTCGCGCTCGGGGAGTTGCCTGGGGTACCGAGCCTGCTGGGCACTGCCTCCGGCTCGATCGGCGAGGCCTGGTCCTGCATGGGGACGCCGCATCCGGTCAGCAGCACCAGTACCGCGAGAAGGCAACTACCCGCTCTCATCGGTCCACCTCCGCCACCGGCAGCCGGACGACGAAACGCGCACCGTCGTCCGGCGAGTTCGTGCACCACACCGAGCCGCCGTGCACCGTAGCCGTTTCGGCGACCAGCGCGAGTCCCAGGCCCGTCCCCGACGACGATCCGCGTTTCGTCGGCCCGGTGGCGAAGCGCTCGAAGACCCGGTCGCGCTGGGGCCCGGGGATACCGCTGCCCGAGTCGTCGACGAACACCAGTACCTCCGTCTCGGCCCGGGCGACGCTGACGGCGGTGAGCCCGCCGCCGTGCCGCTCGGCGTTCTCGAACAGATTCCGGAACAGCCGGCTGAGCCGCGACTTGTCCGCCAGTACGACGACGCCGCCGGGCATCGTCAGAACTGACGGGTCGTGCTCCACCTCGCTGAGCACCTGCCGCAGCAGACCGCCCAGCTCGACCTGTTCGGTCGGGCGGCTGTCGAGACCCGCGTCGGCCCTGGCGAGTTCGAGCAGATCGTCGAGCAGCCGGCGAAAACGCTGCAGGTCCGCGGTGACCAGATCCAGCGCCCGGCGAGAACGCTCCGGCAGTTCGTCCCGGCGCGCGTTCAGCAGGTCGACCGAACCGACCAGCGTCGTCAACGGCGACCGCAGCTCGTGGCTCACGTCGGCGGCCAGCCGCGCATCGCGGTTGATCCGTTGCTGCAGGGTGTCGACCATGCTGTTGAAGGAGCCGACGATGGTCGCGAGCTCGGGGTCGTCGGTCGCGGGAAGGCGGGTGTCCAGGTCGCCGCCGGCGATGCTCGCGGCGGTCGACGCGACCCGGTTGAGCGGTGTCACGACGGACCGGCTGGCCCACCGGCCGAGAAAGGCGCCGGCGGCCGTGGCCAGCAGCGCGCCGCCGATCAGGATCCCGCTCAGCAACCGCAGGATCCCGTCGAGTTCCTTCAACGGCGCGATCTCGTAGAACTCCGCTTCGATCGCCGGCATCGGTACGCCGACGGCCAGCGCCGGCCCCTCAGCTGACCTGAACCGCTGGCTCACCGCCTGCTGAGCGGCGGTCTTCGATTTCACGTCGGCAGGTAGCGCGTCCTGTCCCTGGTCGAGAGCCGACGCGTACCACTGACCACGCCAGCGCAGGATGATCGTGTGGCCAGGCGGAGTGCCGGCCGCGGTCAGTACGGCGGACACGTCGGCACCGGCACTCTCCAGCCGGCGCTGGACGAACGCGGTGTCGGCAAAGGCCTGATGGCGCACCACTCGTTCGCGCTGAGCGAGCAGGTAGCCGCGGGCCAGCAGATAGGTGCTGGCCGCGAAGACCGTCGAAACCAGCAGCGCCATCAGGGCGAACGCCAGCACCAGGCGATGCCGCAGGCCCGGCGTACGCAGCGATTTGATCACCGAGGATCCAGCCGGTAGCCCATCCCTCTGACCGTGGTCACGATCTGCGGATGACCCGGGTCCCGCTCGATCTTCGTCCGCAGCCGCCGGATGTGCACATCGACGATGCGCTCGTCACCGTAGTAGCCGTGCTCCCAGACCGACGCCAGCAAGGCGGCCCGGCTGAGCACCCGGCCGGCCGGCTGCGCCAGCTCGGCGAGCAGCCTGTACTCCGTCACGGTCAGCGGCACGTCCTTGCCGTCCAGGACCGCCGCGCCGCGTGAGGTCGACAGCACGAGCGGCCGACGGGGATCCGAGTCGAGCACGATGTCGGGCTCGACCACCTCGCTGCCCGTGCGCAGCCGTCGCCGCAGCGCGCGCAGCCGGGCGGTGATCTCCTTCACCTGGAACGGCTTGGTGACATAGTCGTCCGCGCCCGCCTCCAGGCCGGCGACGATGTCATGGGTGTCGGAGCGGGCGCTGACGATGACGATCGGCAGATCGCTCAGCCGGCGGACCTCGCGGATACAGGTGTAGCCGTCGACCTCACCGAGCATCAGGTCGACCAGCATCAGGTCGGGCATCTCCGCCCGGACCTGGTCGAGCGCGGACGCCGTGTCGGCCGCTTCGGCGACCTGGTAGCCCTCGTCCTCGAGAGCGAGGCGCAGTACGGCCCGGATGCGATCGTCGTCCTCGACGACCAGGACCTGTGGCGGCATCGTCCCATCGTCGCAACTCCGCGCCGCCGCGGGACGACCGGGGGAGGCGATGTCACCTGATCGTAAAGATCGGTCCGCCGCCGCGGTGCCGGCCGGCCCCGGAGTCACACGATCGTCAAGTGGCGACCCGACCGATCGCAACCTCGATCGGCCAGAGTTGGAGCATCAACCGAACTGACCGGGGGAGGCGCCTGGAATGCAGGACACCAGGGGAGGACCACTGCTGCCGAAGGCCATCGTCGCGTTGTCGGAATCCGACCTCGACGACGGCGTGGCCGCGCTCGGCTGGCGGCTGCGCGGGCTGGTGATGGACGGTGCCAGCCTGGTCGTCATCGACGTCTCCGAGCTCAGCCACATCTCGTCGACCCTGCTCGCCGAACTGCTCGAGACCCACCGGGTCTGCCGCCGCCGCGGTGGCGGGATCGTCATCCGGCACGCGAACCGCAAGATGGCCGACGTCCTGCACCGCACAGGTCTGGACCGCGTCTTCGACGTGGAGGTGGCGGCGTGAGGCGTGGCCGGCCGACGGATTGCGGGCCGCGCTCGCCGTTGACCCGGCGCTGCCTGCGCAGTGACGGCACACTCGCGACCCGCCGGTCGGCGGCCCGCGGTACAGGCCCGCTGGTCTACGTCGACGTGACGATCGTGGAGTTCGCGCAGCACACGGCGTACCTCGATCCCCGGGCCGGCACGGGCTACCTGGTGACGCCCGGGCCCGCGGCAGGGGTGGCCGGTGAGGACGACTGGCTCCACGCCCTCGACCACCTGGAGCAGCTCGGCTGGGAGTTGCTCCGGGACGAGGAGGGCAGGATCGAGGAGGCGGGCTGGACGACCGGCGGGCTGCTCGCCGTGTGCCTGTACGGGTCGGAGCCGCCGACGATCGAGCCCACCTTGGAGAACCTCCGCCGTTCGCTCGCTGCCCTCGGCCTGGCGGCCGACCTGGAGCAGCGAGCGTCGAACTAGGCCGACGGGAACTAAGCCGACAGGGCGTTGGTGAGCAGCGTGACCAGCGCTTCGAGCTGAAGGTCGGCGGACGAGGTCACTTCCTCGTCGGAGCCGTCCAGGGCCCGGGCCGCCAGGCCGGCCTTGGCGTCGATCAGGTCGGCGATCCGGGTGTCGATGGTCTGGGCGGCGATGATCCGCCAGGCCGTGACGGGCTCTTCCTGGCCGATCCGGTGCACCCGGTCGATGGCCTGGGTCTGCTCGGCGTTGGTCCAGGACAGCTCGGCCAGCACGACGTTCGAGGAGACCTGCAGGTTGAGGCCGACGCCCGCGGTCAGCAGCGAGCAGACCGCGATGGAGACCTCGGGATCGTTGACGAAGGCGTCGATGTTGGTCTGCCGCTTCTTCGGCGTCTGGTCGCCGCGGATCGAGGCGTACTTGATCCCGCGCTCGGCGAACAGCGCCTCGGCGGTGTCCATCACCTCGATGTGACGGGCGAAGAAGACCACCTTGCCGACGTTGTGCGCCAGCTGCGCGGCGTAGTCGGCGGCCAGGCCCGCCTTCGCCTCACCGATCCGGCGGACCAGGCTGAAGATGTTGTCGCCGGACTTCGCCTTGGCCTGCTCGGTCCGCTCCCAGCCCGCGACCGCCCGGACCAGGTCGTGGTCGATGCCCTCGACCGTGACGCCGGAGGTGCGGGTGGTGAGAGCGGTCTGGTAGCGCTTGACCAGCCGGTCGGCCAGTTCGCGCTCGGCGGCGCGGATCGAGCGGCCGACCGCGCCGTCCAGCTCGACCGGCAGGTCGGCGATCCGGCGGGCCGGGATGTCGGCGGCGACGTCGACCTTGCGCCGGCGGACGATGCCCATGTCGATCACGCAGGCCCGGGCCGCCGCGTAGAAACCGGGGTCGGCCGGGGTCAGGTCGGTGTCGTCGAGCTTGGCCATCAGCTCGGCCCGGGGGGCCTTCTCGTCGATCCAGCCGAGGTACTGCCAGATCGCCCGGAAGTCGTCGATGTCGTTGATCAGCGGCGTACCGGTCAGCGCCATCAGCAGCGGACGGACGGTCCGCGACTGGATCCGCTCGGCCAGCTGCAGGACGTTGCGGGAGCGCTGGGACTTCTTGTTCTTGATGAAGTGCGCCTCGTCGACCACCATGCCGCGCATGCCCAGTTCGCCGAGCCAGCCGACGTGCCGGTCGAGCACCTCGTAGTTGACGATCACGATGTCGGCGAAACCGTCGATCGTGTCGCCGTCGCCCTGGATCACGGTCGCGACCCGCTTCGGCGTCCAGATCCCCGCCTCGCGGGCCCAGTTCGTCTTCACGACGCTCGGAACCACGACCAGCAGCGGGTAGGCGTTCGCCGCCTGCGCGGCGAGGAGAGCCTGAGCCGTCTTGCCGAGACCCGGCTCGTCGGCCAGCAGGAAGGTCCGGTGCCCGTCAGCGGCAGCCGCGACCAGCTCCGCCTGGTGCGGCATCAGCTCCTGGCCGCCGGGCAACTGCAGCGCGGAAGGCTCGGGAAGCGTCTTGCTCGACGACGCGGTGGCGAACTCGAAGGACTTGAGCAGCGGGCCGATCAGCTCCCAGCCGGACAGGCGGCGGGCCTGCGGCTGACGGGGGATCGACGCGGCGGCGCTGAAATCGGGAGCAAGGAACGGATTGGCCAGTTGCCGGGAGACGACCGACTGAGGCACCACCTGGCGCGGCGGCGCGGCGGCCGGCGTCGGCGGCTCGAACACCGCGGGCTCGACCTCGGGCGGCTCCTCACCGGCAGCGCGCTGCATCTCACGCTTCAGCAGGGTGGCAGCCTCGGAGACCACGGCGTCCTCGGCGAGCAGCGCGAGCAGGGACGGCTCGAGCGCGGCGCTCTTGGCAAGGATCGTCGCCAGTCCGTCGAGCCGGCGCAACTGGGTGGTGCGGTAGGCCTCGGTGGCCTTGGCGTCGCCGTTGACCCGGGCCCGCTCCTCGCGCACCAGCAGCGCGACCACCTGGAACTTGGTCCGCACCGAAGGCTGCACGCTGGACCGCTCGACCGCGGCCTCGATCTCGCGGACGGCACGGGCCAGAACGGGGATCAACCCCTCGGCATCGCGGGCAGGACGCCGCTTCCGGGGAGCAGCAGCGGTACGCCGAGCGTCGGGCTGACGCTGGCCTCGTCGGGCCAAACTTTCCTCCTCAGGACTGCCACGGCGAGCTTGCCATGGCGGTACGGCGGCACCGCACGCCCTCGTGCGGACGGCACGACCTCGCAGGAAGTGGTCCGGGCCGGCCGATCTGCGGGCGGCTCGGGCGCACCGCTCCTGGAGCGGTCGAGATGAGTCCGGCGGAGCCGGCCACCGGGGTGGAACCGACCATCGACGGTCGATGCCAGTCGGCAGGCGCTGCCGTCACGAGGTGATCGGCGGCGCGAGAAGCGTCGCCGATGTTTGGTGCTGTCCCAATCGTAGCCGCAGGGAGGTCCGCTGGATATTTCAGGTCACCGAAAAGTTCGGCCGGGTCCGGGGGAGGGGTACCCCGGACCCGGCCGAACCGGCTTCAGTTGGCGCGCCTGCGGCGGGTGAGGAGGACGACGGCGGCAAGAGCCGTCGTGAGCGCCGCACCGCCGGCCAGCACCAGGCCAGTGTCCGGACCGGTGCTGGTTCTGGTCACGGTGGCGGACTCGTTGTAGCCACCGGCCGTGCCGTTCTTCGCGTACGCGCTGTCGGCCTGCTTGTCCGCGTAGCGGCTGCTGACCTGCTGCCGGTACGCCGCCAGGCTGACCGGGTTGCTACCGACGGCCTTGGTCGCTTCCGGGTTGAGGGCTCGCAGGGTGCTGCCGTTGACGGCGTACCAGGCGCCGATCTGCGGCTCGGTCAGCAGCTTCCCGCCGCGGGCGGCTGCTGCCATCGTCGCTTCGGTGTTACCGGTGGCGACGTTGACAGGGTGCCAGGCGCCGGCTTGGTCGGGTGCGGTGAAGACGGTCAGCTTGGTGCTGCCCTTGGTGGCCGGAGTCGCGACGTACCAGAGGGTGCCGACGTCACCGGACCCGGTGCGGACGAAGTCGGCGCTCAGCGCGTAGACCGGGATAGTGGCCTGCTGGACGGCGAGCTTGGAGGTCGCTGAACTCTTCGCGGAACCGGTGCTGTGGGACTGGGCAGCTTTGTTCAGCAGCTTGGTGGCTTCGGCCGAGTGGGCAGCGTTGGCGGCCGCCGCGAGGTCGGGGCCAGAAGCGGCGGTGGCGGTGGCGGTGACCGAGAAGGCGAGGAAGGTGCCGACCAGGCCGGCCGCGGTACGCAGTACCAGGTGCTTCACGGGGATCATGGCTCAGGCTCCGATCCGGTAGAGCGAGTGCGTCCAGGCGAACTGCGTGTTGTTGCGGTACCAGTTGTAGGTCGAGTAGTTGTACCGGGGATCGCTGCCCCACGGGTTGTAGTACTCGATCGACGAGTCGGCCGAGTCGTAGCCGATGATGTCCATCATGTGACCGCCGCCGGCCTTCCAGCCGATCCGGGTCATCACCGGGCGGTTGGCGTTGATCTCGGTGACGAGGGTGCTGAAGCTCAGGGTGCCGTTGACGTAGCTGCCCGGGGTGATCCCGATGGCGCGGAACGCCCGCTGGTCGTTGGCCAGAGTGGCCTGGTCGTTCGGGCAGGCGGCGTTCTGGCTGTAGCCGAAGGCCAGGTTGCAGAACTGGTTCTGCGAGTAGTTCTTGCCGTAGTACCGGGCGATGCTGTTGCCGGTGGCGGCCCAGCACCAGTTCGACTTCTCCTGTGCCTGGCCGGTGAGGTTCAGGTAGCGGCTGGCGGCGACAGCCGACGCGGTGGGGGCGACCGGAGCGGCGGCGGAGGCGACGGGCGCGAGCGGCAGCAGCGCTGCCAGACCCACGATCGTTGCCGCGAGCCACGACCTGGTGCGGGGAGTACTGACCCTCCTCATAGGGGGCCTCCTTCACTGGGGCGGTGAGGGCACTCATCGTGATCACTCGGCCACCGGCGGACAAGGTGTGATTCCGGCCTCGCCGGGGCGGTGTGAACAGCCGGCCCGAGGTGAACGGCAGCGGGTCGCTGCCTGCTCGGCCGGGTTGTGAACGTTTACACTGACGCAAACCTGCCTCGGCCCGGGAGCGGAGATGACGCAAGCGCGGACCCACGTTCCCGGCGTCGGCCCGGAAGCGCCGTTCGCGGACGCGCTCCGAGCCGCGATCGCGAACCGTGGGCTGGCGCTCAACCGGATTCAGGCCCGTCTTGCCGACCAAGGACTGCACGTCGGTGTCGCCACCCTCAGCACGTGGCAGAGCGGCAGCCGCCATCCGCGCGCGGGTTCACTGGCAGTGGTGACCGCACTCGAGGACCTGTTGGACCTCCCGGCCGGCTGGCTCGCCGTCCGGATCCCGCCGGCCGTCGAGGCCACCACCCGCCCGTACGCCGTGGTCGATAACGCGCCGACGCTGATCCGCCTGCTCGACGAGGTACGCCGCGACGCCCATGGCCGGATGCGCAGCATCACCGTGGTCGAGGAGCTGGTGATCGGCGCTGACCGCAGCCCGTCCACCAAGCGGGTGATCCAGGCGCTGGTCGCGGTCAAGGAGGTGGACCGCCAGATCGTCGTCCATCAGGGCGAGCCGGGGTCGGATCCGGCGCGGATCGTGCCCCGGGGGCTGGCCGGTTGCCGGACCGGGCGGGTGGCCCGTGATCCGGAGGCCGGTGCGGTGCTCGGCGAGTTGTTGCTCGATCGCACCCTGATGATCGGCGACACGACCGTGGTGCAGTACGAGATCGTCGATCTGAACGGCATCCCGTCGACGCACTACTATCGCTTCCACGAGTGGGCCGGCACGCACCACGTGCTGGAGATCCAGTTCGACCGGGCGGCGCTCCCGGTCCGGGTGAGCGAGTTCCGCCGGCATCACACGGCGGGGCCGGACTTCCTGCGCCGCGAACTGATGATGACGCCGGACGGCCGGGTGCACGTCGTCGTACCGGCGGTGGATCGCGGTGTCGTCGGCATCGATTGGGAGTGGGACTAGTGGTACTGCAGCTGACCAGGCAGCAGGCGCGACGGATCGCCGTACGGGCTCAGTTGCTGACCGCTGACCGGCCGGCGGACCTGGTGACGATGGTCCACGATCTGACCTTGCTGCAGGTCGATCCGACCGCGGCGGTCGCGCCGAACGCCGACCTGGTGGCCTGGAGCCGGCTGGGCGCGGTCTACGAGCCGGCCCGGCTGCGGCAGGCCCTGGAGATCGACCGGACGCTGTTCGAGCACAACGCGCTGATCCGTCCGGCCAGCGACGTCGGGCTGTACCTCGCCGGAGCCGCGGACTGGCCGGAGTGGGAGCGGATGCGGGAGTGGCTGCGGAAGAACGAAACTTTCCGGCGCGACGTCCTCGAACTGCTCGGCGAGCGAGGTCCGCTGACCTCGCGGGAGATTCCCGACACGTCTGTCGTGCCGTGGGCCTCGACCGGCTGGACCAACGACCGCAACGTCACGCAGCTGCTGGAGTGCCTGATGTCGCGCGGCGAGGTCGCGATCTCCGGCCGGATCGGCCGGGAGCGGAAATGGGATCTCGCCGAGCGGGTGTATCCGGCCGACCTGGTGGTCCCGACCGTCGAGGAGGCGACCCGGCGGAAGAACGAGCGGCGCCTGCGGTCGCTGGGGATCGCGCGGGCGAAGGGTACGGCGGTGCCGGTCGAGCCCTGGATCGTCGGGTTCGTCGGTGAGCCGGCCGAGGTCGAAGGCACCAAGGGAGAGTGGCGGGTGGATCCCGCCGCGCTCGAAACCGACGACTTCGCCGGCCGTACTGCGCTGCTGTCACCCTTCGACCGGCTGGTTCACAACCGTGGCCGGGCGGAAGAGCTGTTCGGCTTCGAGTACACGCTGGAGATGTACAAGCCGGCCGCGAAACGCCGCTGGGGATACTTCGCGCTGCCGGTCCTGCACGGCGATCAACTGGTCGGCAAGGTCGATGCGACAGCTGACCGGAAGGCCTCCGTGCTGCGGGTGAACGCTGTCCACGAGGACGTCGCGTTCAGTCGCCGGATCAGCAAGGACGTCCAGAGCGAACTGGAGAGTCTGGCGGAGTGGCTCGGCATGACCGATCTCCAGCACTGACCGCGGCACAGAACTCGTCACTCGGCCGCATGGTGTCAGCCACCGTCGGGAGCGGCTTCTTCGATCCTTTGCTGCAGGAAGGCGCGTTCGGTGTCGGTGGGTGCCTGGCCGAGGGCCTCGCGGTACGCGGTCGCGGCCTCGTCGTGGCGGCCGGCCCGGCGGAGCAGATCGGCCCGGGTGGCTGTCAGCAGGTGATAGCCCGGCAAGGTGCCTGAGGCAACCAATTCGTCGACGACCAGGAGCCCGGCTTCGGGACCTTCGGCCATGCCGATCGCGACTGCCTGGTTGAGCCGGACGACCGGCGTGGGGAGCCGGCGAGCGAGCTGGCCGTACAGCCCGGCGATCTGCGGCCAATCGGTGCCCTGGGCATCCTTCGCGGTGGCGTGGCAGGCGGCGATGGCGGCCTGGATCTGGTACGGACCGGGCTCACGCCGGCGGAGTGCGGTCTCCAGTACGTCGATGCCTTCGGCGATCTTGCCGGCGTCCCACTGGCTTCGATCCTGCTCCTCCAGGGGAATCAGCCGCCCGGCCTCGTCCTGGCGGCTCGCGCTGCGCGCGTCGTGCAGGGTCATCAGGGCCAGCAGGCCACCGACCTCGGGCTCGTCCGGCATCAACTGGGCCAGGACCTGGGTCAGGCGGATCGCCTCGGCGCTGAGCTTCCGGCGGACGAGATCTGCTCCGGTCGTCGCGCTGTAGCCCTCGTTGAAGAGCAGGTAGAGAACGGCCAGCACGGCGGGGGTGCGGTCGGGGAGGAGGTGTGCGGGTGGGACGCGGTACGGGATGGCCGCGTTCCTGATCTTCTGTTTGGCGCGGTTGATGCGCTTCTGCATGGTCTGCTCGGTGACGAGAAAGGCCCGGGCGATCTCCGCGGTACTGAGTCCCGCCAGGGTGCGCAGGGTCAGGGCGACCCGGGCTTCGACTCCCAGCGCCGGGTGGCAGCAGGTGAACATCAGGCTCAGCCGGTCGTCGGGCACGGCACCGGCCGGTGCGTCGTCAACCGTGTCTTCGGCCATTGCGGCGACCTCTCGTAGCTTGGCGGCGCCCACCGCCTCACGGCGCAGCCGGTCGATGGCCCGGTTGCGCGCGGTCGTGGTCAGCCAGGCGCCGGGCCGGTCGGGGATGCCGTCGCCGGGCCAACGCTCCAGGGCGACGGCGAACGCGTCCTGCGCGCATTCCTCGGCGAGATCCCAGTCGGCCGTCACCCGAATCAGCGTGGCGACCAACTGCCCCCACTCCTCCCGGAACGCCCGCGCGACCGCCTCCTCCACCTCGCGCCGCCGCCGGACGAGGGGTGGCTCTTCGCCGGCCGCCGGATCGGGTGCCGGACCGTTCGCCGTACCGGGTGCCGGACCGTTAGCCGTACCGGGTGCCGGACCGTTAGCCGTGCCGGGTGCCGGACCGTTAGCCGTGCCGGGCGCTGGGCCGTTAGCCGTGCCGGGTGCCGGACCGTTAGCCGTGCCGGGCGCTGGGCCGTTAGCCGTGCCGGGCGCTGGACCACCCGCTGGGCCGTTCGCTGCGCCGGGTGCTGGGCCGGGTGGGGTCACCGGGATGGCGGCGGGCCGTCGATCACCGGGCGGATCTCGATCGTGCCGTAGCCGGCCGCCGGGTGTTTCGCGGCGATCTCGATCGCCTCGTCGAGATCGGCACACTCGATCAGCACGAAGCCGCCGACCATTTCCTTGGTCTCGGCGAACGGTCCGTCCGTCAGCAGCACCTCGGCGTCACGGACACGGACCGTCGTCGCGTCGGCGGGAGGGGCGAGTCCGGCGCCGCCGCGGACGACGCCTCGACGCTCCATCTCCTCCGACCAGCCACCACATCCTTCGCCGGCGTGCTCGGCGGCGGACTCGTCACCACAGATCATCAGCAGATACTTCACAGCAGTTCCTCCTTGTGCCCGACCGACGAACGGGAACGGCCCGAACGGACAGCCGCGCACCAAGAATCCAGTGTGCCGCCTCCAAAATTTGTTCCCCAAGTTCGGGTGGCTGTGTTTCTGGATCTGGGCGGTTGGCAGGGACCGCGCCGGGCTCGGCGGGATGTGGTGGAGTCGCCCGGTCTGTACGGACCGGACGGGCTGGGGTGGGTTTCCCCCCGATCCGGGCCATTTCCCTCCCCAACCGGCGGCCTTCACCTGTCACACCGACTCACCGCTGCAACACGGGACAATCTCCCTGGACATCACAGCTAGCCGAGTTGCTCGAGGATCCTGGTGAGTTGCTCCTCGGCCTGCTGGGGCGGCGGCGCGGAGACGGTCAGCGAGTCGAGGACGTGCGTGTAGGCGTCCAGGTCGTCTCGTTTGTCGAGGTACAGCGCGCTGGTCAGATGTTCCAGGTAGACGACGTCGGGCAGGTCGGCCTGGGGGAAGCGCAACACGCTGAACGCGCCGGCCGTCGCGGCGTGACCTGCGCTGCCGAGCGGGATGATCTGCAGCGTGATATTCGGTTGCTGGACCGCCTCGATCAGGGCGGCGAGCTGGTCGCTCAGGACCTCCAGCCCGCCGATCGGGCGGCGGAGCACGGACTCTTCGATCACTGCCCACAGCCGCAGCGGCGGATCGCGGTAGAGGACGGCTTGCCGGGTCGTCCGCAGGGCCACGATCCGGTCGAGCTCCGCGGTGGAACGCTCGCTCCCCGAGGTGAGCCCAGCCACGGCCCGCGTGTACTCCGGGGTCTGCAGCAGCCCCGGCACGAACTGGAGCTCGTAGGTGCGGATCAGCTCGGCCGCGGCCTCGAGCCCGAGATAGTCGTCGAACCACTGCGGTGTGACGTCGTGGTACCGATACCACCAGCCGCGACTGTTGGCGTCTCGGGCCAGCTGCAGCAACCGCTCCCGCTCCGCGACGTCGTCGACGGAGTACAGCGTGAGCAGGTCCTCGACATCCCGCTCCTTGAAACCGACGCGCCCCAGCTCCAGTCGGCTGATCTTCGACTCCGAGGACCGGATCGCCCAGCCCGCAGCCGACCGGGTCACCCCGGCCCGCTCCCGCAACCTCCGCAGATGCGATCCCAGCATGATTCGCAACGCGGTGGGCCCCGCCTCACTTCGCCCAGCCATACCGCAGTCTAACTCATTATCGAACACATGTTCTACTCGATCTGCCTGGTCAGACGTGCGCAGTCTCAGCTAGTCGCGGAGATACTCCGCTCGCCAATGGTGGCTTGTGCGGGAGGTGGGGCTAGGGGAGCGGTCCACCTGGATCAGCTTGAGGTCGGAGGTGGCGAACGCATCGATGGCAGAGCGGGTCAGGGGCCACGGGGGACCGTCGATGGCGGCATCGGGGGAATGGTCGTCGTCGCGGGCGGAGGCGATGACGACGAGAGTGCCGCCGGGGCGGACGAAGTCGGAGACCTGAGCGGTGGCGGCGGGTTGCAGGGAGATCGGCAGCGCCTGAACCGTGTAGATCTCGATCACCAGGTCGAAGGCGTGGTGCCAGTCGGTGGGTGGGTTCAGCAGGTCGGCCACCTGGTAGGTGGCCTTCGAGCCGGGGTGAGCCTGCTGAGCGGTGTCGACAGCGGTGGGGGAGATGTCGAAGGCAGTCGTGTCGTAGCCGCGGTCGGCGATGAGCTCCGCGTCCCAGCCGGTGCCGGCGCCCACGACGAGTGCCCTTCGGCCGTCGCCGGACGGTTGGGCTGTGTCGATCCAGTCCAGCAGCAGAGGATGCGCGGTACCGCGGTCCCACGGGACGACCGCCGAGCCGTCGGCGGCAGCGGAGTACAGGCGCTCGAACCAGCCGGTCGGATCGTCCTGCCGCAGGGATTCGTGCGCCAGGCGCCGGGACGCGAGGGCGGGGTCGTCGGAGTCACTCGTCATCGGTCGGTCCTTCGGTAGGTTGGTGGATCGCGCGGACTGCCTGCACGGTGTCGACCTGCGCCGGGGTCTTGTCCTCGCGGTACCGCAGCACGCGCGCGAACCGCAGCGCCATGCCGGCCGGGTACCGCGGGGAGGTCTGCACCCCGTCGAACGCGATCTCGACGACCACCTCCGGCCGCAGGTACACCGTGGACTCGTCGCGGCCGGCCTCGAGCTCCTGGAACCTGGCGGTCTGCCAGCGCAGCAGCTCGTCGGTCAGCCCCTTGAAGGTCTTGCCCAGCATCACGAACTCGCCGGTCTCCTCGTCCCGCGCCCCGAGGTGCAGGTTCGACAGCCACCCCGTACGCCGGCCGTGCCCCCACTCCGCCGCGAGCACGATCAGGTCGAGGGTGTGCGTCTGCTTGACCTTCACCCACCCCGATCCGCGCCGCCCCGCCTCGTAGGGCACCGCCAACGACTTGACCATCACGCCCTCGTGGCCGCGCCGGACCGCGTCGGTGAAGAACGCCTCGCCGGCCTCGGCGTCCGCGGTCACGAACCGCGGGATCCGGCGCTCCTCGGGCACCACCGTGCTCAGCCACTCGTGCCGCTCGGTGGAGTCGAGCCCGAGCAGGTCGTGCCCGTCGAGATGCAGGATGTCGAAGAAGTACGGCGTCAGCGGAACCGTCTCGGGACCGGTCGCGGCGCGGGTCGCGGTCCGCGAACCCGTCACCTGGAAAGCCTCCGGGCGGCCGTCCGGCCGGAGGGCGATCAGCTCGCCGTCGAGCACGATCTTGTCCGCCTTCAACGCGAGCACCGCGTCGGCCACCTCGGGCACCCTGCTGGTGATGTCGTCCAGCGTGCGGGTGTAGACGACGACCTGGTCGCCGTCGCGATGCACCTGGATCCGGATGCCGTCGAGCTTCCACTCGATCGCTGCCGGCGTGCCGGTCTTCGCCAGCGCCTCCGCGATACCCGTCGCGGACTGCGCCAGCATCGGCTGCACGCCGCGCCCGACCTCGAGGCCGAACTGCTCCAGCCCGGCCTCACCTTCGGTCAGCACCGCGACCGCGACCGGCGCGGCGGCTCCGCGCAGCATCGTCGCTGCCCGGATCTTCTCCAGCGGAATCCCGGTCGCCTTGCCCACGGCGTCGGCCATCACCCCGTCGAGCGCGCCCTGCCGCAGCTCTCCGCTCACCAGCAGTCGCAGGAACCGTTGCTCGTCCTCCGTCGCCCGCGCGAACAGCGCGTCGACGGCCGCCCGCCGCCTGCCCTGCGACCCCGCGCCGGCAAACGCCGACAGCTCGGCGAACGCCTGGTCGACCTCCTCGATCGTCAGCGACGGTGACTCGGCGGGGGCCGGCGCGTCGGCGAGCGTCCGCCAGCCCACCCCGGTACGCCGTTGCCGCAGCTCACCGGACAAGTAGGTCACGACGATCTCGGTCTCCGCCGCCTCGGTCGCGGTGGTGAGCAGGGTCGCGATCAGGTCGGCCTTGGCGCGGCGCGACCTGGTCTGACTCAGCGACGTCGAAGTGGCGACCACATCAGCGAGCAACATGACCCCAGTCTCGCCCACCGCACCGACAGTTTCCGCCGGCCGCGAAGATCAAGAATCGCCCTCGACGCCGCAACTTTTCCCGCGCCCGGCGCATCTAGCCCATCGACAGGTTCGATACTGGCCACAGGTCTGGACCAGTTCTGATCCGGAAGGACAACGACGATGATCGCTGTTGGACGAAGGCGCGTTCGGGGTACTTCCGCGGTACTGGGGCTGACACTGCTGGTCGCTGGACTCACACCTGGCGTGGCGAGGGCGGCAGGCACGGTCGCGGAGGGGTCGACCGCAGCCGCCCTCGCCTGCAGCGTGAACCTGGGATCCTTGACCGGCGACCAGCACATCCTGCGCGAGGTGAGGGCGACGAAGCCGGTCACCGTGACGGAGACCAGGTCCACGACCGGTGTCTACCCGGTCGGTGGCCGGCCTGCGCTGCAGAGTTACTTCACCTATGAGCCGGGGGTTGCGAACGACGGGTACTCGGCGGGTCTGGCGGTGCAGCAAGGCGTCATGTACGAGATCGCCTACTCGACCGCGAGCACCGACGGTCCCGCTGTACCGCCTCGGCAACGCAAGCGGATCGGTGGCGGCTGGGACGGCTTCAGGCTGCTGGAGCAGGTCCAATGGCAGTCGCCGAACTTCACCATGCCACTTCGCCGCAGTGTCTACGCGGTGCACGACGACGGCGTTCTGCACCGCTGGACGATCGATCCGGCCGGAGTCTGGCGCAAGGCAGAATCGGCTCCCGGCTTCGCGTCACTCAAGTCGATCGCGATGATCAGCAAGAACTACTCGTTCGACACGTTCCTCGCCAACACCCGCGGCGGGGCGCTCTACACCATCCGGATCCCGACCACGGCGGCACTGAAGCCGGTCGTCACGATGGTCCGGTCGAAGACCTGGCAGGGTTTCGAGTCCCTCGTCGCGCAGTCGTGCAGCCTCGGGGAGGTGGTGGTCGCCATCGACGGGGACACCGAGTCGGCCTACCTCTACGCCATCGGCCACGCCAACGGCGCGAAGACCCCGATCGAACTGCGCGGGCAACTCCCCGGTGGCTACGCCGACCCTCTGTGGTTCCGCTGGGGCACAGCGCCGGAGAACGAGATCTTCCGCGGCGACAACTGACGTTCTCCCGGCCGAACGGCGTGCGGTGGTCAGGGCGCCGGGGGCAGCTCGTCCAGGAAGTCCGCAGTCGGGGTGTAGAAGAGCGTGCCGGTGACGGCGGTGGAGAAGTCGAGGATGCGGTCGTAGTTGCCCTCGGGCTCACCGAGGAACATCCGGCGCAGCATCAGCTCGGTGACGCCGGGATCCTTGGCGTAGCCGATGAAGTAGGTGCCGAACTCCTGGCTGCCGACGGTGCCGAACGGCATGTTGTCGCGCAGGATCTGCAGCTCGTTGCCGTCCTCGTCCTCGATCACCGTGAGCGCGATGTGAGAGTTGTCCGGTTTGACTTCGTCGGACAGTTCGATGTCCTCGAGCTTGGTCCGGCCGATCACCCGCTCCTGCTGCTCGACGGTGAGCGCGTTCCAGGCTTTCAGATCGTGCAGGTACTTCTGCACGATCACGTAGCTGCCACCGGCGAACGCCGGATCCTCCACACCGACCAGGACGGCCTCGTCGGCTGCCGTACCGCTCGGGTTCTCGGTGCCGTCCACGAAGCCGAGCAAGTCGCGCATCTCGAAGTACTTGAAGCCGTGCACCTCGTCGACCACGGTCGCGGCGCCGTCGAGCTGTTTCATGATCTGCTGCGCGAGCTCGAAGCACATGTCCAGCTGGCCGGCCCGGATGTGGAACAACAGGTCACCTGCGGTCGCCACCGCCCTGTGCTTGACGCCTTGCACTTCGACGAACGGGTGCAGCGCTGCCGGCCTCGGTCCGCCGAACAAGCGGTCCCAGGCGTCCGAGCCGATGCTGGTGACGCAGGACAGGTTGCCGGCCGGGACCCGGAAACCGACCGACCGGGTGAGCCCGGTGACGCGCTCGAGCAGTCCGCGGGCCTGTTCCTCGCCGCCGGCCTCGATCCGGACCACCAGGAAGATCGCCGACCCGGTGAGCGGCGTCAGCACCGACTGGGGCAGGGCGCGCGTCGTCGCGGTCGGTCCGGCGGTCGGATCGGTCACCATCGAGGGTCTCCTCCAGGTCTTCACAAAGGTCGGCCAAGCATGCAACAGGCGTTGCCGCCGCGGCTCAGGCGGGGCGCATCAGGCGGTCGAGGAAGGCGATCAGCAGGGCCTCGCGCAGGCGTGGGGGAGCCACGTCGAGCAGCGCGTTGACCGGGGCCATCCGGTCGGGCAGCGTCTCACCCGTTCCGAGCCCGGCCAGCTGGAGCAGTCCGTCGAACGCGTCGTCGTCGAGCAGCGCCGGGTCCAGCGCCTTGGCGGCTTCGGCGAGTTCGGGCGCGATCTGGACCGGCCCCGCGGCTTGGGCCGCGGCGACGGCCTGCGTCAAGGCCGCGATCAGGTCGTCGAGGCCCGCTGCCGTCGCCGCGCTCATCGAGAGGTGCAGGGAGGCAGGTTGATCGCGGAAACTCAGTTGTGGCTGAACGAACCAGCCGAGTGCCGTCAGTTCGTCCGCGATCGTGAAGACGTCGGCACGCTCGTCGCTGCGAAGAGCGAGCAGCGTCGTCGCCGGGCGGGCGAGCACCGTCAGGCCTTCCACCTTCGCGGCCGCTTCGGCCAGCCGCAGCGTCGCGTCGTACGACGTCCGGGCGAGGCGTTGGTAGCCCTCGTCCCCGATGTGGTGCACGACTGCCCAAGCCGCGGCGAGGGGAGCACCCGACTTGGTCGACTGGGTGGTCGAGTTCAGCATCGTGTAGCCCGGCCAGTCGGCATGGGCGAAGTACTGCGGCCGGCGCAGCGCGGGAGTGCGGTGCAGCAGGATCGACGCGCCCTTCGGGGTGTACGCGTACTTGTGCAGGTCGACCGAGATGCTCGTCACCCCCGGTACGGCGAAGTCGAACGGCGCGACGTCGACCCCATCGGCTCGCAGGTAGGGCAAAACCCACCCGCCGATGCAGGCATCGACGTGACAGCGAATGCCGCGCTCCGCGGCCAGTTGGGCGAGCTCCGGAATCGGGTCGACGACACCGTGCGCGTACGACGGGGCGCTGGCCACCACCAGCACCGTGGTGTCGTCGCAGGCCGCTGCCATCGCGGCCGGATCGGCCTGGAAGGTCACCGGGTCGACATCGACCATCACCGCGCGGACACCGAAGTAGTGGGCGGCCTTGTGGAACGCGGCATGCGCTGTGGAAGGCAGCACCATGCTGGGTTGCTGACCGCCTGCATGGCCGCTGACCGTGGCGGCGTCCCGTGCAGCCTGGACTGCCAGCAGGATCGACTCGGTGCCGCCCGAGGTCACCGTGCCGACGGCGCCATCACCTTGCAGCAAGCGGGCCGCCCAGGCCACCAGTTCGTTCTCCAAGGTGCGCAGGCTGGGAAACGCGGTCGGGTCGAGACCGTTCGTCGCGCCGTACTGCGCGAGGGCCCGGCGGCCGATCTCGTCTGCCTCGGCCAGGCCGGAGTCGTAGACATAGGCCAGGGTTTGGCCGCCATGGGTCGGCAGATCGCCTTGCTGCAGGGCACGCAGCCGGGCCAGTACGTCGCTCATCGGGCCTCCAGAACCTCGTCGGCGGTCAGCCGGTAACGCAACAGGGGAACGAAGCTGACGGCAATCAGCAAAGCAGGGACCACGGACAGTCCGGCCACGATCGCGGTCAGCGCCGAATCAGGTTGGACGGCATCGCGGGTCGTAGAGGAGACGTAGCCGCCGGCAGCCAGCACCACGGCGTAGAGGCCGGGTCCCAGCGCGAGTCCGAGAGTCTCGCCGGCGGTCCAGATGCCGGTGAAGACGCCCGCCCGGCGAACCCCGCTGCGGGCCGCGTCCACAGCAGCCACGTCAGGCAGCATGGCGAGCGGGAACACCTGGACGCCGGTGAAGCCGATTCCCACGATCGCAAGGACGAGATAGACGCACCAGATCGGCACGTGCTGCACCGTGGCCAGCGAAACAGCGCCGAGGCCGAGCACCGCGGACGCGATGACGAAGCCCGCTTTCTTGCCGAGTTTGTTGCCTATGGCAAGCCAGAGCGGGCTGACCAGCAACGCGGGTCCGACGACGCAGACGAAGCCGATACTGGCGGCGCCGGGATCTCGCAGTACGTAGCGGGCCAGGTAGTCGATCCCGGCCAGCATCGAGCCGAGCGCGAGGGCCTGCAGGACGAGAGTGGTGAGGAGGCGGCGGAAGTCGGCGGCCTGGGCGACCACGCGGAGCTGCTCACCCAGGGTGCCGGTCGTCTCGCGCGGAACGCCGATCGGGGCGTTGCGGGTGCCGTAGTACGCGCCGAGTGTGCCGATGGCGAGCAGGACGGCGACGGCCAGGCCCATCACGCGGTAGCCGTCCCGGCCACCGATCGCGTCGCGGATGACAGGTGCGCTGCCGCCGCTGATCAGGATCGCGATGGTCAGGACGGCGACCCGCCAGGTCATCAGCCGGGTGCGATCGGCGTAGTCGTCGGTGATCTCGGCGGGCATCGCGACGTACGGCACCTGGAAGAACGCGTACGCCGTCGCGCAGCCGGCGAAGGCGAGCACCACCCAAGCCGCGTCGAGAGCGCGCGAGTCGAGATCGGGAGCGGCGAAGAGCAGCGCGAAGCAGGTCGCCAGTGCCAGGCCGCCGCGGAGCAGGAACGGTCTCCGCGGCCCCTGTGGGGACCGATGCCGATCGGAGATCCGGCCGGCGACCGGGTTGAGCACCACGTCCAGTGCCTTCGGCAACAAGACGATCGCGCCGGCGGCCACCGCCGCGATCCCCAGCGTGTCGGTGAGGTAGGGCAGCAGCAGCAACCCCGGCACCGTCCCGAAGGAGCCGGTCGCGACCGATCCCAGCGAGTACCCCACCCGAACCCCCACACCACTCATGCCCGAAGCATGCCAGTCCGCACCCTTGTTCACCCCCGACCTCATAGAGTCTTTTCATGGCACCCCACCAGGACCCGCCCCCTGCGGGCGATGCCCAGCCTCCCGCCGATTCCGCCAACACCCCGGACGGCCGGCGGCCGGTCGACTCTCCTGCGGCGCAGCAGCCAGGTCAGCAGCCGCCTTGGCCGTGGCAGGAGCCGGGACAGTCGTCGGGCTGGCAGGCGCCGGGGCAGCCTCCTGGAAAGGCACAAGCAGGCGCGCCCTATGTGCCCCCAGGCACCTCGCCGTACGGGCAGCTACCGGCGGCACCCCCGTACGGCGCACCGCCCAGCGGGCCGAGGCCGGGTGCGCCGCAGTACGGGCCACCTGTCGGGCAAGTGCCGTACGGCGGGCCGCCGCCGTACGGACAACCGCCTGTGCCGTATCCGCCTCCGCAGTACGGGCCTCCGCCGTACGGGCAGCCGTATGGCGGCTACCCACAGCAGTGGGCGATGAAGGAGCCCTCGACGGCCACCGCCCCACCCGGTACGCCGTACCACCGGCTGGCCCGGACCCCGCGGCATCGCTGGTGGCGGCCGATCATCGGGACGGTCGTGCTCGTCGTCGGCGCGTTCTTCACGATGCTCGGGGTGGTGCTGGTCTGGGAGCTCGCGCACGCGCTGGTCACCGGCGAGTTCGCCGAGCCCGCCGCGGTGGACAAGCTGTTCGACAACCCGACCGAGGACCTCGCGGTCAACCTGGTGATCCTCGGCATCCTCACCCCGGTGGTGCTGTTCACCGTCCGGTGGATCCAGCGCCGCCCGGCTCTGAGCGTCGCATCGGTGCTGAACCGGATCCGCTGGCGCTGGATGCTCCTGTGCTGCCTGCCCGGTGTCGGCTACCTGGCGCTCAACTACGGCCTCGGCGCCGCCTTCGAAGCGCTCTTCCCGGGGGTCGGTGACGGCACCGATCCGGCCGACGACGGCTCCTTCGTCGGCTGGGCCCGCTTCGTCGTGCCTGCGCTGGTGATCCTGCTGCTGGTGCCGTTCCAGTCCGCCGCCGAGGAGTTCGTGTTCCGCGGCTGGCTGGTCCAGGCGATCGGCTCCTACGGTCCGGACGACACCGACGGCAACGCCGTCGTCCAAGCGATCAAACGCCTCTTCCGGACTCCGTGGCCGGCGCTCGTGATCAGCAGCATCGCGTTCGTCTTCAGTCACGGCTACACCGGCTGGGCGATGGCCGACATCTTCCTGTTCGCGATCGTGATCGGCTGGCTGACGATCCGGACCGGGGGACTGGAGTGCGGCATCGCGCTGCACTCGGTCAACAACATCGTCGCTTTCATGATCCCGGCGGCCGTCGGCCAGCTCGGCGGCTGGGCCGATCAGGGCGGTGCTCCGTGGCCGGTCTTCGTGCTCGACCTGCCCTGCATGGCCCTGTACGCCGTCGCCGTGCTCCGGCTGGCCAAACGGCAGAAGATCGCCGAGGTCAGCTGACCGGCCGCCGAAATCCGGGTGAGTTCTGTCGGCGCTCTCTGGCAGGGTGTCCGCCGTGACGAACGCGAAGAGTGAACCGATCGAAGCCGTCCTGTTCGACTGGGGCGGCACGCTGGCGACCTGGCACGACATCGACCTGTACGCCGTCTGGCGGTCGGTGGCGAGCCTGGTCGACGAGGAACGCGCCGACGAGCTGGCCGCCAAGCTCCTCGCCGCCGAGAACTCCGTCTGGCGGCGCTCCCGCGATGAGCACCTGAGCAGCACGCTCGAAGAGGTGTGCCTGCTCGCCGAGGTGGAGCTGACGCCGGCGGCGCACGCGGAGTACGAACTGCAGTGGCACCCGCACACCGAGCTGGCGCCCGACGCCATCGAGACGCTGCGCGAGTTGCGTGCTCGCGGGCTCAGGATCGGGGTGTTGTCGAACACGATCTGGTCCCGCCGGCGGCACGAGGAGATCTTCGCCCGCGACGGCGTGCTCGACCTGATCGACGGCGCCGTCTACACCAGCGAGGTGCCGTGGACCAAGCCGCACCCGGAGGCGTTCCTGTCAGCTATGAAGGCGGTCGGGGTGACCGAGCCGGCCCGCTGCCTGTTCGTCGGGGACCGGCTCTTCGACGACGTCTGGGGTGCCCAGAACGTCGGCATGCGGGCGGCGCACATTCCGCACAGCGCGATCCCGACCAACCAGATCGGCCACACCGAGGGCACGCCGGACGCGACCGTCCAGACACTGGCAGACCTGATCCCCTTACTGGACAGCTGGAATCCGCCCACCCCCTGAGCCTGCCCCAGCAAAGTGTTACCCCCGCGACTGGAGAGTTACCCCACGTTCGACCAAGGGGTAACTCTCCAGTCACGGGGGTAACACTTGACGGCTGGGGAAGCGCGAAGAACCCCCGGGCCGGATCGCGGCTCGGGGGTCCTGGGGGGAGCTGGTGGTGGGGGTCAGGCTGCCAGGGTGGGATCCGCCAGCAGGCGGAGCCGTCCGAGGGCCTCGCGCTCGATCTGACGGACGCGCTCGGCGGAGATGCCGTGCACGGCGCCGATGTCGGCGAGCTTGGCCTGGCGGCCGTCGTGCAGTCCGTAGCGGCGCCGGATGACGTCCGCGGACCGGGGGTCGAGCTGGTCGACCAGGCTGAACAGGCCCGAGCGGTCCGACGCGTCGGCGACCAGCTGGTCGGGGCCCGGCGCGGTCTCGGCCGCGATCAGGTCGCCCAGCGAGGTCTCGCCCTCGTCGTCGATCGGGTTGTCCAGGCTGATGTGGTCCCGGCCGATCCGGATCAGGTCGGTCACCCGCTCCGGGTCCAGGTCCAGCTCGGCGGCGATCTCGTCGATCTCCGGCTCACGCCCGAGCTTGCGCTCCAGCGTCCGCCGGGCCGACCCGATCTGGTTCAGCTGCTCCACCACGTGCACCGGCAGCCGGACCACTCGGGCCTGCTGCGCGATACCGCGGGTGATCGCCTGCCGCACCCACCAGGTCGCGTACGTCGAGAACTTGAATCCCTTGCGGTAGTCGAACTTCTCCACCGCGCGGATCAGGCCCGTGTTGCCTTCCTGGACCAGGTCCAGGAGCGGCATCTGGGACCGTCCGTAGCGGCGGGCGATCGAGACCACCAGCCGGAGGTTCGCGGTGACGAACCGCTGCTGCGCGCGCTGGCCCTCCTCGGCCAGCCACTCGAGCTCCTCCGCCGTTGCATATTTGGGCGCTCCGCCCTTCTTGCGTCCAGTTCGCCCCTCGGCCAGCAGTTGCTCCGCCAGGAGACCTGCCTCAACCGTTTCAGCGAGCTCGACTTCTTCTTCCGCCGTCAGCAAAGGAGTGCGAGCGATCTCTTCCAGGTAGAGACCGACGCTGTCCTTACCGTCGATACCTTCGTCCATTGACCGGACACGAGCCATGCGAGCCACCGAAACTCCCTTCGTCGTTACATGGAGAGCAACGCTCGAGTGAGGTTCAAGATTCCACGATGAGTGTGTAAACAGCCTGAACGTTCCCTGAGATTTCCCGGCAGCCCCACTCAGGCGGAACCACTGCCTGATCCACGCTCAGTACCCCGGTTCATGGCCGGCCAACACAAGCTGTGCGGACAATCAGCTACACCTGTGGGGTTTCTGCCCCGAAAGGGCGCCGGAGTTGTTTCTCAGCTTTCTCGCAGGACGGCTCCGAACGGCAGCGGAAGCGGCCTTTCGGAGCCGATAGATGTGTTGCAGGACACACCTATCGGCTGCTCTCGTAGTTGTGCAACGCAGGAAGAGCGCGCGGCCTTCCCGGCGGTCAGGCCAGACCGAGGGTGTCGAGCTCCCAGGCCAGCGTGAAGGCGACCTCACGCCAGGCGTCGTACCGGCCGCTGCGTCCGCCGTGGCCGGCCTCCATCTCGGTCTTCAGCAGCACATCGACGTCACCGGTGGCGGTCGCCCGCAGCTTGGCCACCCACTTGGCCGGCTCGACGAAGAAGACCCGGGTGTCGTTGAGGCTGGTGATCGCGAGGATCCGTGGGTACTGCTGGGCCGTCACGTTCTCGTACGGCGAGTAGGACTTCATGTACTCGTAGACCGCCGGGTCCTCGAGCGGGTTGCCCCACTCCTCCCACTCGATCACGGTCAACGGCAGCGACGGGTCCAGGATGGTGGTCAGGGCGTCCACGAAGGGCACCTCGGCGACGATGCCGCCGAAGGCCCGCGGTGCCAGGTTGGCGACCGCGCCCATCAGCAGACCGCCGGCACTACCGCCCTGCGCGACGATCCGCTCCGGCTTCGACCAGCCGGCTCCGACCAGGTGCTCGGCCGCCGCGACGAAGTCGGTGAACGTGTTCCGCTTGGCGAGCATCTTGCCTTCGTCGTACCAGTGCCGGCCGAGCTCGCCGCCACCGCGCACATGCGCGATCGCGAACACGACGCCGCGGTCCAGCAGCGACAGCCGCGGGATCGAGAACCACGGGTCCATCGAGCTTTCGTAGGAGCCGTAGCCGTACAGCACGACCGGCGCGTTCCCGTCCTTGGCGACATCCTTGCGGGCCACCAGAGAGATCGGCACCTGGGTGCCGTCGGGAGCCGTCGCCCACTCCCTGTACTGCGTGTACGAGCTCAGGTCGACACCACCGAGCACAGGCTGTTGCTTGAGCTTCCGGCGCTCGCCGGTCACCACATCGACGTCGTACGTCGTGCCCGGTGTCACCAGTGAGGTGTAGCCGAAGCGGTACCGGGTGTCGTGCCACTCGTCGTTGCGGCTGGGGGAGACCGTGTAGATCGGCTCGTCGAAGGTCAGCGCCTCCGGGGAGCCGAAGGAGTCGCCGGTCCGCCGCATGATCGCCAGCTCGGTGAGCGCGTCCCGGCGGCGGTAGAGGATCACGTGCTCGGCGAAGGCGTCGACGCCGAGCAGCCGGCTCGACTCGTCGCCCTCGATCAGCGTGGTCCAGTCGCCGGGGGAGTCCAGCGGGGCCGTCGCGAGCGAGAAGTTGGACGCGTCCGCGTTGTGCACGATCAGCAGCTGGTCGCCCGCGTGCTCGACGTCGTACTCGACGCCTTCGCGCCGCGCCGCGACCAGGACCGGGTCGCCGGCCGGGTCGTTGGCGTCCAGCAGCCAGGCCTCGCTGGTCAGCTTGCTGCCGATGGAGATCTGGATGGCCTGCCCGTTGCGGGTCAGGTCGACGCCGATCCAGAACCGCTCGTCCGGCTCCTCCATCACCAGCACGTCGCCGGCCTGGCCGAGGGTGTGCCGCCAGACCTGGAACGGACGCCAGGCGTCGTCGACCTTGGAGTAGAAGATGGTGGAGCCGTCGGCCGACCAGGCGGAGCCGTAGTGCACGCTCGGCAGTTCGTCGGGCAGCAGTTCGCCGCTGTCGAGGTCCTTGATCCGCAGCGTGAACCGCTCGTCGCCGATCAGGTCGACGGAGTAGGCGAGCAGCCGGCCGTCGGGGGAGACGTCGACCGTGCCGAGGGAGAAGAACTCCGAGTCGCCGGCCAGCTCGTTGCCGTCCAGCAGCACCTCTTCGCCGGCGATCTCGCCGTCGGTCGCGGGCGGCTCGTCACCGGCCACCTTCACCCGGCAGCTGATCGCGTACTGCTGACCCTCGACGGTGCGGGAGTAGTACCAGAACCCACCACGCCGGGCCGGCACGCTCAGGTCGGTCTGCAGGGTGCGGCCGGAGATCTCCGAAAAGATTGCCTCGCGCAACGATTCCAGGTGCGCGGTGCGGGCCTCGGTGTAGCTGTTCTCGGCCCGCAGGTAGTCGAGCACCTCGTCGCTCGTCTTGTCCCGCAGCCACTCGTAGTCGTCGGCGAAGACATCTCCGTGGTGGCTGCGTTCGATCGGTTTGCGGGCGGCGACTGGTGGCTTCAACTCGGACATGCCCGGAGACTACATCTCGTACGTCGCCACCACCGGCGCATGGTCGCTCCAGCGTTCGGCGTATGTCGGGGCGCGGTGGATCGCGCAGGAGGTCGCGGCGGCGGCCAGTTCGGGCGAGGCGATCTGGTAGTCGATCCGCCAGCCGGCGTCGTTGTCGAAGGCTTTTCCGCGCCACGACCACCAGGAGTACGGTCCCGGGCCCTCGCCGCCGAACCTCCGGCCGAGATCCACCCAGCCGGCCTCGAACAAACGATCCATCCAGGCGCGTTCGTCGGGCAGGAAGCCGCTCTTCTTCCGGTTCGCCTTCCAGGCCTTCAGGTCCACCTCGCGGTGCGCGATGTTGAGATCGCCGCAGACGAGCACGTGCCGGCCGTCGGCGCGCAGTGCCGACAGGCGCTCGGCGAAGGCGTCCAGGAAGGCGTACTTCTCGGCCTGCCGCGGCGGCGTCTCGAACTCACCGGTGAAGACATAGGTGCTGATCGCGGTCAGCGTCGAGCCGTCGTCGAGGACGACGTCGGCCTCCACCCACCGCCCGGAGCCGCTGAACCGCTCGGGCCCGATCTCGCTGTTCTCCTGCTTGATCGGCCGCCGGCTCGCCACCGCGACACCGGCGCGGCCCTTGTGTCCGGCCAGGACAGGCTCGGAGTGCGCGATCTGCCAATCCGCGCCGAGGTGGTCCCGCAGTACCTCGTCGGTCGCCCGGACCTCCTGCAACAGCAACAGATCCGGGTCGGTCTCCGCCAGCCACCCGGCCATCCCTCGCCGGTACGCCGCCCTGATCCCGTTCACATTCACTGTCGCAACCTTCAGCACCCGGGAACCTTAGCGCCCTGGGTCAGACACCGGTCGTCGAGCCGGGCCGGATGATCATCAGGACGGTGACGGTCGCCCACAACAGGCCGAAGATGCCGGTCGTCATCGACAGCTTCCTCGCCCGTGGGAGCAGCGCGGCCCTGGCTTCGCCATCCTGCCCGGCCACGGCGAGCACCTCGGCCTGCGTCGGCAGCACGGCCAGCAGCAGCACCCCGGCCGCCAGCGCGGTCAGGCCCATCGACACGATCAGCCAGACCTCGCCCAGTACGCCGAGGCCGGCGCCGACCGCGAGGCCGAAGACCGGCACCGCGATGCCGCCGACGGCATAGACGTTGCTGATCCGGTGCAGCACCCGCAGGACCGCGGTCTCCGGCCGGTCGGCGGCCAGTTCGCGCCGGGCGACGGGCGGGAACATGCTCGCTGCGACCGTCACCGGGCCGATGAAGATGATGGCGGCCAGCACGTGCACGCTGAGCAGGAACTTGTTCATCGGTTCTCCCTGACGATCGAAGTTTCAGGCAGACTGTAACTGAGGTATCAGCCGGACTGAAACCTGGCCTGCGATGATGGCGGGGTGACCGACGACGCGACCCCCAGCGGCCCACCGGACGGAGCGGCCGTGAGCCCGTCGTTGCTGCTGATGATGCTGGGACGCCGGCTCCGTGAGCAGGTCGAGGCGGGGCTGCGCGAGCAAGGCCTGTCCATGCGGCACTTCTCCGCGCTCGGCCATCTCGCCCACCATCCAGGCCTGTCCTACAGCGAGCTCGCGCGCAGGGACGGCATCACTGCGCAGAGCATGCAGTCGACGTTGCGGCAGTTGCGGGAGCTCGGCGCAGTCGAGTTGCTGACCGAACCGGGGCGGGGGCGGACCGCTGACCTGCAGGTCACCGAAGCGGGCCAAGCACTGTTGGAGCGCGGCCGCGCCGTACTGCGGGCTGCCGACCAGCGACTGGTTGATGCCATCGGCAACGAAAACGGCGAGCTGCTGGCCGGGTTGGTCCTGCGGGCCTTCGTCGGACTGAAGCAGTAGTCGAGCTCAGGTGCCGGTCGTGCTGAGGACCGCGTCGAGAGAGCGCTCGCAGAGGCTCTCCAGCTCGGCAGGGGAGATGGTCGGGTTGCCGATCCAGGTCAGCAGGAGCTGCTCGACGTACCCCTGCCAGCCGTGGCAGGCCAGTTCGACGGCGGGCGTGATCGAGATGCCTCGCTGGGCGACGGCGCTGATCACCCACTGGCTGAAAACCTGACGCAGCTCCGAATGCAGGGCCCGGACCGCGGGGTCTCCGGCCGCGGACATCAGCAGGGTGGCCCGATAGAGCTGCGGTGCTTCGAGCACGGCCCGCACGAAGGCCCGGATGCCACTGCGGAGCTGCTCCTCGGGTGGGAGGGAGAGATCCGGCGCGGTCCGCAGCATCACCTCGGCGGCGGCCGCCTCGATCACGGCGTACTGGAACTTCTTCTTCGAGCCGAAGTAGTGGAACAGCAGCGCGGGGGAGACGCCGGCCTCCGCGGCCACCACCTCCACGCTCAGCTCGCGATGCGGGTCGGCTTCCAGCACCCGGCGCGCGGCGTCGAGAATCTGGGTCCGGCGCTCCTCCGGCTGCAGCCGGGTGGACGAGGTGTGACTCACGGGCACAGTGTATTGAGCAATGGATCAACAAGCACCTACTGTTGAGTATCCACTCAACAAGTCGGAGGTCACGATGGCTGGCAAGGTCGTACTCATCACCGGCGCTTCCCGCGGGATCGGCGCCGCCGTCGCCCGCCGGCTGGCGAGCGAGGGAGACACGCCGGCCCTGGTCGGTCTCGAACCCGACGAGCTGAAGAAGGTCGCCGAGGACTGCGGCCCCGATGCCGGCTGGTGGGAGGCCGATGTCACCGACACCGAGTCGCTGCGAACCGCGGTGGAGGCGATCGCCGAGCGGTACGGCCGGATCGACGTCGTGATGGCCAACGCAGGGATCGCCGCGCCCGGCTTCACCCGCAGCATGGACCCCGACGTCTGGGAGCGCGTTCTCGACGTCGACCTGTACGGCGTCTGGCGGACCGTGCACCTGACCCTGCCGCACCTGCTCGCGAGCAAGGGCTACCTGTTGCTCGTGTCATCGCTGGCCGCGGTCGTGCACATCCCCGGCCTGGCGTCGTACAACGTCTCCAAGGCCGGTGTCGAGGCGATGGGCAACAGCCTCCGCTCCGAACTGCGGCACCTCGGCGTCCGGGTCGGCGTGGCCCACATGACCTTCGTCGACACCGACATGGTGCGCGGCGTGGACGACCACCCGGTGTTCGGCGGCGCCCGCACCGGGATCCCGTTCGTCGGCAAGACCTACTCGCTCGACTTCGCGGTGGACAAGTTCACCGCCGGGATCAGGAAGCGCTCTCGCGTGGTCCACGTGCCGGGCTGGATCGGCGTCCTCAAGATCTTCCGGTCGCTCGTTCCGCACGTGGTCGAACTCGGGGCACGCTTCAGCGTGCCGAAGGCCGACCGTGCCGCGCTGGCCGACATCGAGGCCCGGGGCGCCGCGGCGTCGTCGCGCGCGTCCGGTGCCGGCGGTCGCGCGGATGCCGAGAAGGCGGCCAAGCGATGAGCCGCGAGTACGACGTCGTCATCTTCGGCGCGACGGGCTTCACCGGCGCGCTGACCGCGAAGTACCTCGCCGAGAACGCGCCGGCCGAGCTCAGGTGGGCGCTGGCCGGCCGCAACCGGGCCAAGCTGGAAGCGGTCCGCGCCGAACTCGGCGTGGAGGTCGACCTGCTGATCGCCGATGTCGGCGACGCCGCCTCCCTGCAGTCGGTCGCCGAGGCTGCCAGGGTCGTCGTCACGACCGTCGGCCCCTACATCCGGTACGGCGAACCGCTGGTGGCCGCGTGCGCCGCCGCGGGCACCGACTATCTCGACCTCACCGGTGAGCAGGAGTTCGTCGACCGGATGTACGTCGCGCACCACGCGCTGGCTGCCCGGACCGGAGCGCGGATCGTCCACTGCTGCGGCTTCGACTCGATCCCCTACGACCTGGGCGTGCAGTTCACCGTCGAGCAGTTGCCGAAGAACGTGCCGCTCAAGGTGGACGGCCTCGTCCGGGCCGGCGGCAAGCCGTCGTCCGGCACGCTGCACACGGTGGTTACGGTGCTGTCGCGTGGCAAGTCGAACCTCGACGCCCGGCGGGCGCGCCGCCAGGTCGAGCCGCGGCTGGAGGGCCGTTCGGTGAAGGCCGCAGCCGGCAAGCTTCACCGTAGCCAGGGGTTCTGGGCCGTACCGCTGCCGACCGTCGATCCGCAGATCGTCGTCACCTCGGCCGCCAGGCTGCCGGAGTACGGGCCGGACTTCCGGTACTCGCACTACGCCGCGGTGAAGCAGTTGCCGATGGTTGCCGGCGGCATCGCCGGGTTCGGTCTGCTGGCCGTCGCCGCGCAGATTCCGCCGGCCCGCAACGCACTGCTGAGCCGCTTCAAGGCCGGTGACGGTCCGAGTGAGGAGCGCCGGGCCAAGTCCTGGTTCAAGGCGCGCTTCATCGGTGAAGGCGGCGGGAAGCGGGTCGTGACCGAGGTGTCCGGCGGCGACCCCGGGTACGGCGAGACGGCGAAGATGCTCGCCGAAAGCGCTCTCTCACTGGCCCTGGACGACCTCCCCGAGACTGCCGGCCAAGTCACCACGGCGGTCGCCCTGGGGCCGGCGCTGCGTCGCCGATTGGTTGCGGCAGGCATCAAATTCGAGACTCTGCTGGTGGAGGACTACTGATTCCCGTGCGCCGAGTGACCAGTGCCGACGGCACCCGCATCGCCGTCCACGAGTACGGCGAGCCGACCGCGCCCGTGCTGGTCTGCGTGCACGGCTACCCGGACAACGCCGGACTCTGGCGCGACGTCGCGAGCAGGCTGGCCGAGCACTTCCGTGTCGTCGCGTACGACGTCCGTGGCGCGGGGCAGTCGGACCAGCCGCGGCAGCGCTCGGCGTACGAGTTGGACCGGCTGGAGGAGGACTTCACCGCGGTCCTCGACGCGGTCGCCCCCGACCAGCCGGTCCAGTTGCTCGCGCACGACTGGGGCTCGATCCAGGCGTGGCACTTCGTCACCAGCGAGCGGCTGGCCGGCCGGATCGCCTCGTTCGTGTCGATCTCCGGGCCCTCTCTGGACCATGCGGGCCACTTCTTCCGGCGGCGCGGGCTGTCACCCGCTGGACTGAAACAGCTGGCCCACTCTTGGTACGTCTTCTATTTCCAGCTGCCCTGGCTGCCGGAGCGAGGATGGCGGAAAGGCTGGGCGCATCGCGTTTTCGGCCGGCTGGAACGCAGTGCCGGCGGTAGCAGCCCCGATCCCAGTGAGCGCTCTCTGGCCGACTACGTCAACGGGCTGCAGCTGTACCGGGCGAACGTCCTGCCGAGGCTGCTCCGGCCGCGCGAGCGGCGAACCGGCGTACCGGTGCTGGCTGTTTCGCCGGACGGGGACGCGTTCGTGACGACGCCGCTGCAGACCGACGTCGGGCGCTGGGCCCCGAACCTGAGCGTGCAGGTGGTCAGGGGTGGCCACTGGTTACCCCGGAACAATCCCGGACTGGTGGCCCGGCTGACCCTCGAGCACACCCGCCGGGTGGCAGGCTGGAGGACATGAGAACGCTTCTGAACCTGATCTGGCTGGTGCTGGCCGGCTTCTGGCTGGCCGTCGGTTACGTCGTCGCCGGGCTGATCTGCTGCCTGCTGATCGTCACGATCCCGTTCGGCATCGCGTCGTTCCGGATCGCCGGCTACGCGCTCTGGCCGTTCGGCCGGACCGTCGTGGACAAGCCAGGCGCGGGCGCCGGCTCGGTCCTCGGCAACGTGATCTGGGTGATCTTCGCCGGCTGGTGGCTCGCCCTCGGTCACCTGGCCACCGGGATCGCGCTCTGCCTGACGATCATCGGCATCCCACTCGGCCTGGCCAACTTCAAGCTGATCCCGGTCTCCCTGCTCCCGCTCGGCAAGGACATCGTCCCCAGCGATCTGGCCTTCGCCGGTCGATGAGGTCGCTGACCGTTCTCGGCTCGTGCGGCGCGTGGCCCGAGCCGGGCCGGGCGTGCGCGGGATTCCTGCTCGAGTACGACGGGTTCAAGATCGTGCTCGACCTCGGCTACGCCACCCTGCCGCAACTGCTGAAGCACTGCCCCGAGGGGGCGGTCGACGCAGTGATCGTGACCCACCAGCACCCCGACCACTGCGTCGACGTGAGCGCGCTCGCCCGCGTCCGCCACTACCTGGCCCGCGAGGCCGCGCCGATCCCGCTCTACTGTCCCCCTGGCGTTCTCGATGTACTCCGGACGCTCGAGCCGCACCCCGACCCCGCGACGGTGTTCGACGTACGCGACCTCGCCGAGTCGACCACCATCGGACCGTTTCGCCTGGGAACGACGCTCTTGCCGCACTACGTGACGAACCTCGGTGTTCGCTTGAGCACGCCAGAGCTCACGGTCGCCTACACGGGCGACAGCGGCCCTGGTCCAGAGGCCGCTGCGTTGGCCGCCGGAGCCGACCTTTTCATCTGCGACGCTACTCTGCAGGGCTCATCACCCCGGAGCACACCGCGTTACGTGATGACAGCCGGCGAAGCGGCGACAGCCGCCGCCGGCGCGCGGAAGCTTCTCCTGACCCACTTCTGGCCGGGCTCGGACCGGGCGATCTCGGTGTCCGAAGCCCAGCGGATCTTCCCGGGCGAAGTCATAGCCGCCGCCGAAGGGCTCAGAATCACCCTGTGAACTTCTGGGTCCCGCATCCTTGGGCACGGGCCAGTCGCACTGACGCCGATTCTGGCGACTGGCCCGTGCTCAAGGTTGCAGGCTCCACCGCAGCACCCCGCCGAGCCGGCGGTGGGCGGCCCACCGGGCCCGGGGGCACCGGGCCCGGCCGGGCGGTTCAGTCCTTCTTCTTGGCTGCCTCGACCAGCTTGCGCACGTTCTCGATCGAACCGCAGTCGTTCTCGATCAGCCGGGCCCGTTCCTCGGCGAAGGCCTCGCCGAGCTCGACCCGGACGCTCTGGTCGATGTCGGTCCTGGCCGGGTTGAGCACGTCGCGCTCCTCCTCGTCCAGGTGATGGGACAACGCCTCGGACAGCTCGTGGGTCTTCTCGCCGAACTCCTCGCTGGCGGGGTCCTCGACCTCCATCAGCGCGAGCAGCGCCTCGTTGCCCTCGTCGTGCTCGTGCTCGGAGTGCTCGACCTCCTCGGCGTCGATCGCGTGCCGGTTCTTCAGCGACGGATAGACCTTCGACTCCTCGGCCTCCGCGTGCGCGATCAGCACGGTGGCCAGATCCGCGAGCACGGCGGCCCGGTCGGCTTGGACGTCGCGCAGCTCGCGCAGGGCCTCCTCGAACCAGCGATGGTCGGCCAGGATGGCCTCCACCACGTCGCCACCGGTCTGCTGCAGGATCTTCGGCATACTCACGTCCTCCAAATTCGAACCACTGTCTGCCTCTGGTACCCGCGGCCGCCTGACCTCATGCGCGGTGCTGCGCACCCGGTCGGGTTAGCCTGCGCTCATGGCCACCGTCCGCGCACTTGTCCGCCGTCCGAGCCCCCGCCTGGCAGAGGGTCTGCTCACCCACCTGGACCGCGTCCCGGTCGATGCCGACCTCGCGGTCCAGCAGTGGCAGCAGTACGTCGACGTGCTCACTGAGGCCGGCTGGAGCTGTATCGAGGTCCCGCCTGCGGACGACTGCCCGGACGGCGTCTTCGTCGAGGACACCATGGTCGTCTATCAGGACCTTGCGGTGATCGCCCGGGCCGGAGCCGACGAGCGACGCCCGGAGGCGGCCGAGGCCGAGCGCACCGTGGCGGCCCAGGGCTACCGGATCGCGCACATCACCGACCCGGGCACGATGGACGGCGGCGACATCCTCAAGGTCGGCACCACCGTGTACGCCGGACTCGGCGGCCGCACGAACCAGGCCGGTGTCGACCAGCTCCGCCAGTACTTCGCGCCGCTCGGCGCCGAGGTGGTCGCGGTACCGGTGGAGAAGGTGCTGCACCTGAAGTCGGCGGTGACCGCGTTGCCGGACGGCACGGTGATCGGGTACGAGCCGCTCACCGACAACCCGGCGGCCTTCCCGAAGTTCCTCGCCGTACCGGAGGAGGGCGGCGCGCACGTGGTCCTGCTGGGGGAGGACCGGTTGCTGATGGCCGCCTCCGCGCCCCGGACCGCGGCGCTGTTCCGCGAGCGCGGCTACACGCCGGTCGTGGTCGACATCAGCGAGTTCGAGAAGCTCGAGGGCTGCGTGACCTGCTTGTCAGTCCGCCTTCGGGGCTAGCGTCCAGCGGTCGCGGGCCGTCGCGGCCAGTTCGCGGTCCTTCTTCTTGCCGCGGCTGTCGGCGGTGTCGCAGGCCTCCAGCAGGATGCTGCCGAAGATGAGCGTGTCCGGGTGGTCGGCGCCCAGCCCGTCGATGCTGTCGGCAACCGTTGTCTCCAGCACCTGAACGGCGGCGCCGTACTGGCCGGCGAACATCGTCGCCCGGCCGAGCGCGGCACGGGTCCGCAGTACCTTCGGGTGCTTTCGGCCCAAGGTCTTCTCGTCCTGGTCGAGCAGGGTGGCGAGCAACTTCATCTCGGCCCTGGGTCCGCCGACCATCAACTGAGCGCCGGTCACGCCTTCGACCGCGACCCTGGGCAGGTCGTGATCGGCTCCGAAAACCCGGACGAGTTGGGGTGTGACGAGCTCGAACCAGCCGATCGCCGCGGCGTAGTCACCGGTCGCCAGCAGCGCCTGGGCGACCCGCAGCCGCACCTGCAACGTGGCTGGATCGTCGGCCCTGAGGACCTTTTCGCAGGCGGCGAGCGAAGCTTCGTAGAGGGGGAGAGCGCCGGCCGAGTCGCGAGCGGCCCAGTGTGCCTCGGCCTGCTCGTACGTCGCGTCGACCAGCTCGGGGTGGTTCCTGAACTCCGAGGCCGGCGGGTCCTGCCGCGGCAGGCTCGGGACGGCCATCGGCCGGTCGAGCAGCCTGCGGCCGACGTAGCTGCGGCCACCGGTCCTGATGATCCGGAACCGCCCGCGGTTGGCGACCGGGAGCAGCAGGAAGGTCGAGTACAGCGTGCGCACGGAGGATCCGCAGTCCGCGCAGACGTCGCGGTGACCGTAGAAGCGGCTGCCGACCCCGCTCAGCCGGGTGATCGGGTCCGGCGCGCGCCAGGCCGTCGACGACGCGGTGCAGGCTCGGCAGAACGGGTACACCCCGCCGCGGACGTCAGTCATTCGGCCCATCTTGGCCGGTTTCGTCGGTTTTGTCCTCTTCGCCGCCCGGAACCGGTGCTTTGGTCAGCTCCGGGTCGGTCACCGCGAAGGTGCGGACCGGGCCCGGCGGCGTCGACGCGGTCTCGAACCGGACGGTGACCCGGCCACGGCCGGAGCCCCAGACCCAGCCCTCGCCGTACTGCGTGTGCACCACGTCCTGACCCGGGAAGTAGCCGACGTCCCGCTCGCGGGGCCGCTCGGGCAGGTCGATCAGCTCGGCGGGAACTTCCTCGTGCTCGCTCTCGGTGAACAGGTCGTCCTGGATCCAGTCGGCCAGGGACGAGACACCGACCCCGAGCAACCGGATCCCCCCGGAGATGTCGCTGCCCTCGAGCAGCCGCCGGGCGACCCGGGCGATCACTCGTGGGTCGTCGGTGGGACCGGCCAGGGTCGACGAGCGGGTGTGCGTGGTGAAGTCGTGCATCCGGGTCTTCACGGTCACCGTCCGGCCGGACAGCTGCGCCTTCTGCAGCCGCTCCGAGACGCGGTGCGCCATCCGGTCGCCGATGGCCGCCAGCAACGACCGGTCGATGATGTCGGTCTCGAAGGTGTCCTCCACGCTGACCGACTTGGTCTCCCGGTCGCTCACCACCGGCCGGTGGTCGGAGGCCGTCGCGAGCCGGTGCAGGCTCGACCCGTGCGCCGAGCCGACCTGCCGGATCAGCTCGTCCTCGTCGAGCTGCTGCAGGTCGCCGACCGTCCGGACGCCTGCCATGCTCAGCCGCTGCGCGGTCGCCGGGCCGACGCCCGGAATCACCGTCACCTGCATCGGCGCGAGGAACTCGGCCTCGGTGCCGGGCGGCACGACGACGACCCCGTTCGGCTTGTCGAGATCGCTGGCGATCTTCGCGATCAGCTTGGAGGTGCCCGCCCCGACGGACGCGGTCAGCCCGCCGCTGGCCTGCGTGATGGCCGCCTTGAGATCGTTCGCGATCGCCTCGACGTCGTCGACGGTCAGGTTGCTCAGCCCGGCCGCGGCCAGATCCACGAACGCCTCGTCCAGCGACAGCGGCTCGACCAGCGGGGACAGCGCGCGCATCTGCGCCATCACTGCCTGGCTGGTGATCCGGTAGACCTCGAACCGCGTCCCCAGGTACGCCGCGTGCGGGCAGCGCGAGCGCGCCTCGGCGGTCGACATCGCCGAGCGGACACCGTACCTGCGGGCCTCGTAGGACGCGGTCGAGACAACGCCGCGCAGGCCGATACCGCCCACGACGACGGGTTTGCCGCGCAGGGAGGGCTTGTCCCGCTGCTCGACCGCCGCGAAGAACGCATCCAGGTCGACGTGCAGGACGGACGGATCGGTACGCACGGACCCAGTCTCCCCGGAGCCGCCGACAATTCCTGTCAGGATCGGTGCATGACCACTTTCCCCGCCTGGGACGACGGCACGACGACCAGTGGCCCCGAGCACCAGGTGCACTGGTACGACGACCGGACGGCGATCATCCGGCAAGCCCTGCGCACCAACTTCGAGGGCCCGTTCTGCTACCTGCTGCTCGGCTCGGAACGAGCGCTGCTGCTCGACACCGGCACCGGCCATGCCGACCTCCGTGCCGTCGTCGACGAGTTGCTGTCCGGGCACGAGCTGGAGTTGGTGGTCGCCCACACTCACGGTCACGGCGATCACATCGGTGGCGACGCACAGTTCGACCACGTGGTCGGCACGTCGGCCGAGGAGGTCGCGGAGTACTTCGGTATCACCGCCTGGCCGGACCAGATCGTGCAGTTCGAGCTGGGGGAGCGGACCCTCGACATCATCCCGATTCCCGGTCATCACACGACCGACCTGGCGTTCTACGACCGGTCGACGCGGTTGCTGCTCACCGGAGACTCGCTCTACCCAGGCCGGTTGTACGTGACCGACTGGGCGGCGTATCGGGCGAGTGTCGCGCGGCTGGCGGAGTTCGTGGCCACGGGCAATCCGGTCGAGCTGGTGCTCGGTGCGCACATCGAGATGACGGATCAGGCCGGCGCGGACTTCGCGATGGGCGCCGACCGGCATCCGGGAGAACACGAGCTGGCGCTGCGGTCCGCCGTACTGGCCGAGCTGGCCGCGGTACTCGCGGAGGCCGGGCCCGAGCCGCGGCGGGTGGTGAGGGAGCACTTCATCGTCTTCCCCCGGTGAACACCGGGGGAGTGACCAGGGGATGAGCAGCGACGCGAGTGGGCACACGGAACAGGCGTCGGTCGGGCAGACTGAGGCAACGCAGGCGACAGGGGAGGCGCAGATGGGCGAAGAAGTCGACCGGGTCGAGTTCACCCGAGCGGATCGGACCGCGTTCCGCAACCAGGTCCATCGCAATCTGGACGCGTTCGCGCGGATGTTGCGCGAGTCGCGGTTCGAGGCCGAGAAACCGATGACCGGGATCGAGATCGAGCTGAACCTGGTCGACGAGTTCTGCGACCCGGCGTTCAAGAACTCCGAGGTGCTGAGCGCGATCGAGGACGACGCGTTCCAGACCGAGCTCGGCCAGTTCAACATCGAGATCAACGTGCCACCGGGCAAGATCGACGGCACCGGCCTGGTGCGGATGGAGGAGTCCATCCGGGCCAGCCTGAACGCCGCCGAGGAGAAGGCGCAGCGGACCGGCTCGTCGATGGTGGTGGTCGGGATCCTGCCGACCCTGCTGACCGAGCACATCCACCGCGAGGCGCTCAGCACCAATCCGCGGTACGCGCTGCTGAACGACCAGATCTTCCAGGCCCGCGGCGAGGACGTGCAGATCGCGATCGACGGGATCGAGCGGCTGCAGGTGACCGCGGACAGCATCGTGCCCGAGGCCGCCTGTACCTCGACGCAGTTCCACCTGCAGGTCACGCCCGAGGCGTTCCCGCGCTACTGGAACGCGGCCCAGGCGATCTCCGGCGTCCAGCTCGCGATCGGTGCCAACTCGCCGTTCCTGTTCGGCAAGGAACTGATGCGCGAGACCCGGATCGCGTTGTTCGAGCAGGCCGCCGACACCCGCACGCACGAACTGAAGACGCAGGGCGTCCGGCCACGGGTCTGGTTCGGTGAACGCTGGATCACCTCGATCTTCGACCTGTTCGAGGAGAACTCCCGCTACTACCCGGCGCTGCTGCCGGTCACCTCCGACGAGGATCCGATCGCCGTGCTGGACCGGGGCGACACCCCGGCCCTTTCGGAGTTGCGGCTGCACAACGGGACGATCTACCGCTGGAACCGTCCGGTGTACGACGTTGTCCGGGAGAAGCCGCATCTGCGGGTCGAGAACCGGGTGCTGCCGGCCGGCCCCACCGTGGTCGACACGATGGCCAACGGCGCCTTCTACTTCGGCCTGGTCCGCGCCCTGGCCGACGACGAACGGCCGATCTGGTCGCAGATGTCGTTCAGCGCCGCGGAGGAGAACTTCCACGAGGCGGCCCGGCAGGGCATCGACGCCGAGGTGTTCTGGCCCGGCGTCGGCACCGCCCGGGCGACCGAGCTGGTCCTGCGGCGGCTGTTGCCGCTGGCATCACAGGGCCTGGACCAGTGGGGCGTCGACGCCGCGGTCCGGGACCGCCTGCTGGGCATCATCGAGCAACGCTGCCTGACCAACCGCAACGGCGCCTCCTGGCAGGCCGAGGAGTTCCACCGGCTGTACACAAAGGGATCGCACGGCCGCAAGGACGCGCTCCGCGGAATGCTGCGCCGGTACCGCGACCACATGCACGAGAACCTGCCGGTGCACGAATGGCCGATCGACTGATCCGGTTAACCGCGTAAGTTCCCCCGGTGCGAGCCGGTGGACGGCGTGG
Source organism: Kribbella sp. CA-293567 (assembly GCF_027627575.1). Lineage (NCBI taxonomy): Bacteria > Bacillati > Actinomycetota > Actinomycetes > Propionibacteriales > Kribbellaceae > Kribbella > Kribbella sp. CA-293567. Next base: position 4,100,345 of record NZ_CP114065.1, on the reverse strand, counting down.
CAGACAACGAAGGACAGCCGCCCGGCCACGACCGGCCGGGCGGAACGGCGGCGCGCTTGCCCAAGGCAACGGCGTACGATCGCCTGCCGGGGTTGGGGACCCCGGACCTGGACACCGGGCTGGCGCGTCGGGTCGCAACCCTGCAAAGGTATGCGCCACGAAGGTTGAACCGCGCCAGGGCGGGTATGTCGTCGTGAACCGTTGGGGGACGGTGACCGTTGGCGCCTGACCGGCGACTCTTTGCCACGGCCGTGTTGCGGGCGCAATCGCCCAAGCGTCACGGTCGCGACACAGATCGTGCATTTCCACAGATGCCGGAGCGGGTTCAGGGCAGTATCGTTCGGAACGGGTCGACCGTTTCAGGTGATGGACACCCGGAGGTGAGGCAAGTCGATGACGACCATCGTCGTGGGTTATGTGCCGAAGGCCGAAGGGCGCGCGGCGCTCCGGCGGGCGGCAGAGGAGGCGAAGCTGCGCGACGCCAAGCTGGTGGTGGTGAACTCGCACCGGGGTGGCCGCAGTTTCGACAGCGACGAGGCCGCGGCCAGTGATGCCGCGTTGACGGAGGTACGAGAGCAGCTCGACTCGACCGGCGTGCCCTACGAGGTCAGGCAGCTGGTGCGTGGACTCGATCCGGCGGAGGACCTGGTGGCCGTCGCCGAGCAGGTGCACGCGGAGTTCATCGTGATCGGGCTGCGTCGCCGCTCCCCGGTCGGCAAGCTCATCCTCGGCAGCAACGCCCAGCGGGTACTGCTCGATGCTCCGTGTCCGGTGCTGGCCGTCAAGGCCGAGCCTGAGCTGTTTGAAGGGGAGGAGGACTGAGGTGACTTCGACACGCAGCAAGAAGCTGTGCCTCGCACAGCAGCCCGACGCCGACGAGATGCTGAGCCGCGACCCGTTCGCGTTGCTGGTCGGGATGCTGCTCGACCAGCAGATCCCGATGGAGCGCGCGTTCGCCGGTCCGGTCGCGATCGCGCAACGGATGGACGGCCCGTTCGATCCGTCCACGGTGGCCGGTTACGACCCGGACGGGTTCGTCGAGGTGGTGGCCGGTCCGCCGGCCGTGCACCGGTTCCCGACCGCGATGGCGGCCCGGATCCAGACCCTGGCCAAGCACCTGGACGAGGAGTACGGCGGCAACGCCTCGGCCGTCTGGGCCGATGTGAAGAGCGGTGACGACCTGCTGGCCAGGCTGTCGGCGCTGCCCGGGTTCGGCGCGCAGAAGGCGAAGATCTTCGTCGCGCTGCTGGGCAAGCAGTTGAAGGTCCGCCCGCGCGGCTGGCGCGAGGCGTCCGAGCCGTACGGCGAGGACGGCGCGTACAAGTCGGTCGCCGACGTGATCGACGTGGCCTCCCTGGTGAAGGTTCGTCAGTTCAAGCAGGAGCAGCAGGTGGAGAAGAGGGTGGTGGCCCGGCCGTTGCGGCAGACCAGGAACAGTTGAGAGCCGTACCGCCGGGCGGCGCCGGTACCAGTCGGACGGTGGACTGGTACCGGTGAGGCGCGCCGTGGAGGGGGTCGTGGGAGCTCCGGACTTGGTAGCCGGATTACAATGAAGTGTTGCTGCCGCCTGACCAGCGCGGGGCCACCGACTCGCAGTGCCCGCAGTACCGTATTTGCTGTTTCAGAAACCCTGCAGACTGAATCGTCAGACGAGAGGTAATTCGTGTCGTCCAGCTCGTCCGAGAATCTCCCCGACGAGTCCACTCGGGCGGTGGCCGCCACCGCCCGTAGTACGACTCAACGGACCACCGCCAGTGTGAAGAAGACGGCCGCTTCCGCCAAGAAGGCTGCTGTGTCCCCCAAGGAGGACGGTATTCCCGCGAAGAAGGCCGCCGCGAAGAAGGCGCCGGCGAAGAAGGCCGTGTCCGAGGCGGGTGTCGCGATCGACCCGAAGACCGGCAAGCCGCGCGCGCTCGACGAGGTCGACGAGTCCGACTTCGACGCCGAGGCGGTCACGCCGCTGGTGAAGGAGCTGACCGAGGACCAGGGCTTCATCGTCTCCGAGGCAGACGAGACCGACGAGCCCCAGCAGCAGGTGATGGTCGCCGGTGCCACGGCCGACCCGGTCAAGGACTACCTGAAGCAGATCGGCAAGGTCCCCCTGCTGAACGCCGAGCAGGAGGTCGAGCTGGCCAAGCGGATCGAGGCCGGCCTGTTCGCCGAGGAGCAGATCGGTGACGCCGAGACCAAGCTGAAGGACAAGGTCAAGGACGAGTACGAGTGGATCTCGGAGGACGGCCGCCGGGCGAAGAACCACCTGCTCGAGGCCAACCTGCGACTGGTCGTCTCGCTGGCCAAGCGCTACACCGGCCGCGGCATGCTGTTCCTGGACCTGATCCAGGAGGGCAACCTCGGTCTGATCCGTGCGGTCGAGAAGTTCGACTACACCAAGGGCTACAAGTTCTCCACCTACGCCACCTGGTGGATCCGGCAGGCGATCACCCGCGCGATGGCCGACCAGGCCCGCACCATCCGGATCCCGGTGCACATGGTCGAGGTCATCAACAAGCTGGCCCGCGTCCAGCGCCAGATGCTGCAGGACCTGGGGCGCGAGCCCACTCCGGAGGAGCTCGCCAAGGAGCTCGACATGACCCCGGAGAAGGTCATCGAGGTGCAGAAGTACGGTCGCGAGCCGATTTCGCTGCACACCCCGCTGGGTGAGGACGGCGACTCCGAGTTCGGCGACCTGATCGAGGACTCCGAGGCGATCGTGCCGGCCGAGGCCGTCTCGTTCACCCTGCTCCAGGAGCAGCTGCACGCCGTTCTGGACACGCTGTCCGAGCGGGAGGCCGGCGTCGTCTCGATGCGCTTCGGCCTGACCGACGGCCAGCCGAAGACGTTGGACGAGATCGGCAAGGTCTACGGCGTGACCCGCGAGCGGATCCGCCAGATCGAGTCGAAGACGATGTCGAAACTGCGGCACCCGTCGCGCTCCCAGGTGCTGCGCGACTACCTGGACTGATCCGCTGTGCTGAGCTCTACCGTATTCTGAGGCCATGATCGAGAGGGCATTGGCCGGCGTCTGGACGCTGGCCCTGCCTGCCCTCGGTCCGGACTCCGGCTTACTGGCCGTCGCCGTGTTCACGGCGGCGGCCGTTTTGCTTGCCGTCGTCCAGCTCTCCAGTACCGCGGCGCGACGTCCGCTGTCGTCGCCGTTGCCCGCGCGGGCCAGTGCCGCCCGCGCGAACTCCCGCCGTACGGCGTATCTGCTGCTGTGCGATCCCGACGCGGCCGGCAGGCCGCGCCCACGAGCACCGGGAAGGTAGCGAGTTCTCTCGCTTCCTGTCTTTCCCTTTTCTCACTCGTGGAGTTTCGCCATGCCTGCTTTTCTCGACGCGCCCGTCCATGCCGCCTATCAACTCGTGCACGGGATCGCCACCGCGATCGAACCCTTCACCGGCCTGTACGCCGCGGCCGTGGCGATCGTGCTCTGCACACTCGCCGTCCGCCTCCTGCTGCTCCCGCTCAGCCTCGCCGCGATCCGCGGTGAGAAGTCCCGGGCGGCGCTGCTGCCGGAGATCCGCAGGATCAGCGAGCGGCACGGCAAGGATCCCGAGCGGGTCCAGCGTGAGGTGGCCAAGCTGCAGTCGGACTCCGGTACGACGTTGCTGGCCGGCTGCCTGCCGATGTTCGCGCAGTTGCCGTTCTTCTGGGTGCTCTACACCCTCTTCAGCACCGCCGTCGTCGCCGGCCAGTCGAACCAGTTGCTGGCCGGAACCATCTTCGGCGCACCGCTGGGGATCCACTGGCCGATGTTCGCCTCGACCCCGGCGTACCTGGGTCTCGCATTGCTGCTGGCGGTCGTCGCCTTCCTCTCGTCCCGCCGCCAGCTCCGCCTGCTCGACGAGACCGCCTCCCCGACGGCCCGCCGGCTCGCTCGCTTCCTGCCGTTCGGCACGCTGGTCACCGCGGCCTTCATCCCACTCGCGGCCGGCCTCTACCTGCTGACAACGACAGCCTGGACGCTGGCGGAGCGCACCGTCCTGATGCGCTGACCGGCTACTTCGGGCGCCTGGCTTCGCCCCTCGGCCCTGTTCGGCTGACCCGCGACGACCAGGGCCAGGGAGTAGTTGGCCGAGGCAAGCGGCGGTACTTTGCTGTGGTGGACGAGGACATCATCGAGGTGCTGCTCGCGCTGGCCAGGGACGAACTGGCTGCCGACCTGGACCACTACCGGCGAGGCGCTTTCACCACCGCGCTCTACGACCTGCTGCCGTACTCCGGCAGTGTCCGGCCAGGCTGGATCGAGGAGCTCCGGGTCGCTTTCCCGCAGTTCCTCGAGGTCCTTCGGCAGACCGGGCGCGGTGCGCTGGCCGATCAGCTCACCGAGGAGGCCGGGGTCGCGTTCAACGATCCCCGGCTGGGCCGCGTCGATCCGGTCAGCTGGTGCCTGCAGCGTCGGGTGCTGGTTGCTCTTGGCAACGAAGACGGGTGGGAAGCGCGCTGGGAAGCGCTCTCTTGGGCCGAGCAGAACGCCCTCGCCGGGCCGGTCGAACGCCGGGTCACGTTGCCGTTGCAGCCGCTGCCCGGCTCGCCCGCCCCGGTCACGGAGATGCCTGGCCGGCTGGAGACCGATGCGGCGGCTTCGGAGCTCCTCGGCGACTTGGCCGAGTTCGCCCAGCGGGTCTACGAGCAGGAGGCTGAGGAGACCGAGCACGAGTTGTGGCGCATCGCCGTACTGGCCGGCTGGATCTGCCCGAGTCCCGTCGGTCCGCAGTACGGGCCGGCGATGCATGCGTGGGATCCCGCTGACGGCGAGGTGCTCCGCGAACGGCCGGTGACCGCCTGGCTGGAGACCTACCGGGTGTTCCTGACCGACTGGCCCGAACTGATCGACGTTCTGCTCGTGGCCTTCCGGGACGGCGGTTGTGCCGCGCCGGACAGCCCCGGTACGGCGCTCCTTGGCCGGCTGGGGGCGGTCGAGCTCAAGGAAGGCCGGTTGGTGCTGACGCCGCTCGGCGTCCGGGGACTGTTCACCCGTGGGCGCTGGGCGGATCCGCAGTACTGGTTGCTCGAGCCGGGGGAGTGGTGGCTGAACCTGGGGCCGGACGATCTGATCGCGTTCGTCACGGCCGCGTCGAAGCTGTGTCTGGTCGATCAGGCGTGGGCGGTGCAGCGCTGGTTCGAGAAGGCGGATCCGCTGCAGTTCGCCTACCAGTTGGTGGGCATCGGCAAACAGGTTCACGGCGCCGCGCTGAACACGGTCTTCGGGTACCTGCTGCGACTCGAACTGGAGGCGGCGCCGGCGGTGGAGGAGTGGCTGGTCGTCGAGGAGCTGTCCGGGCTGGGCTGGATGTGGTTCGACGCGATCGGGGCGCCGCAGGCCGGTATCCCGACCGAGCACGCGCGGTTCGTGGCGACCGGTGAGCTGGTCCGGTCGCTCGACGACTTCAGCGCCCTGCTCGACCGGTACGCCGAGTGCCCGCCGGACCCGCCGTTGCCCGGCAGCACGATCGACGAACTCATGTTCAGCCTGCCGCTGCGGATCGGGACCGAACGGGTCAACGAACTGGTGCAGCGGATCCTGAACCCCGACCTCGCCGAGCAGCCCGGCGATCGCGCGGAACTCGACCGGATCATCGACGAGACCCGGCGGTGGTATCTGGCCTGAACGGCCCGACCGGCCGCTTTGCCGGAACAGCAACGAAGTTTGTCGGTCCGGCCCCGCGGGCGGATGCTGGTCCCATGACTGCCGATGACAGGTCCGCCGAAGAGTACTGGAACGACCGCTACCGCGAGAACTCGCGCATCTGGAGCGGAGAACCGAATGTCGCGCTGGTCGCCGAGGTGTCCGGCCTGGAGCCCGGTACCGCGCTCGATCTCGGCAGCGGCGAGGGTGGCGACGCGATCTGGCTGGCGAAGCAGGGCTGGCGGGTGACCGCCGTCGACGTCTCCCAGGTAGCGCTCTCCCGGGCCGCTGCGCACGCCGAGGAGGCAGGGGTCACCGACCGGATCGAGTGGCAGCAGCACGAGCTCGGCAAGACCTTCCCGGACGGAACCTTCGATCTCGTGTCGGCACAGTTCCTGCACTCGACGGTCGACCTGCCCCGGGAGGCGATCCTGCGCTCGGCGGCCGAGGCGGTCGCTCCCGGCGGGGTCCTGCTGATCGAAGGCCACCTGGACTGGCCGGACGCGGCCAAGCACGGCGACCATCCCGACGTCCACTTCCCGACTCCCGACGAGGTGATCTCCGACCTCGATCTGAACGACGGCCGCTGGGAGGTCCTGGTCGGCCGCGCTCACGAGCGCGAGCAGGTCATCGACGGCAAGGTGCTGACGCGTCGCGACTGCACGGTCAAGGCCCGCAGGAAGACCGGCTGACCCCAGCCGCTGCCGCGAACTACTGCGAGTCGGCGATGGGGAGGTGGACGGTGAAGGTCGCGCCGTGGGGGACGGTGTCGGTGACCGTCACCTTCCCGCCGTGGGCCGCGACCAGGGCCGCGACGATCGACAGACCGAGACCGGAGCCGCCGGTGGCTCGGGTGCGGGCCGAGTCAGCCCGGTAGAAGCGTTCGAACACACGAGCCTTCTGTTCGTCGTTCAGGCCTGGCCCGGTGTCCGCCACCTCGAGGATCGCCTCGCCCGCGCGCGTGCCGACGGAGATCGTGATGGGGGCATCGACCGGTGTGTGGTGCAGGGCGTTGCTGACCAGGTTTCCGAGCACCTGCCGCAGCCGGGCTTCGTCGCCGCTCACCACCGGAGCACCGGAAGCCGGAAGGATCTGCAGCTTCACCTGCCGACCGGGCTGCACCGCCTGGACGTCGTGCACCGAATCGCCCGCCAGCGTCAGCAGATCCACCGGCTGGTGCTGCAGTGGCCGTTGCTGGTCGAGCCGCGCGAGCAGCAGCAGATCGTCGACCAGCAGGCCCATCCGCTTGGCCTCGTCCTCGATCCGCTTCATCGTCGCGGGATCGGCCGCCGCCCCCTGCTGCCGGGTCAGCTCCGCGAACCCGCGAATGGAGGTCAGCGGCGTGCGGAGTTCGTGGCTGGCGTCGGCGACGAACCGCCGCATCCGCTCCTCCGACTGCCGCGCGTTCTCCTCGGACCGCCGGGCGGCGTCCTCGGACCGGCGCGCCGCGAACTCCGAAGCGGTCCGCTGCGCGAACGCGCCCTCGATCTGCCCGAGCATCTGGTTCAGCGCCAGCGACAGCCGCCCGACCTCGGTCCGCGGATCGCGTTGAGGCACCCGCCGGCTCAGGTCACCACCGGCGATCGCCACGGCGGTGTGCTCGACGTCCTCCAGTCCGCGCAGGCTTCGCCGTACGACGTACGTGCCGACGCCGGCGAGCAGCACCAGGAGGATCAGGCCGGCAGCCACCTGCACCCCGACCAGGCGTCCGAGAGTCTGATCCATGTCGGCAAGACTCTGCGCCACCATCAAGTAGCCGCGGCCGGTGGCCAGTGGGACGGCGATGACCCGAAAGGTCTCTTGGCCGGAGACCGCCGGCACGTTGAACCCTTTGGTGCCTCGGCCCTCGACCTGGGCCAGCGTCAGCGATGGCAGAACCGGCTGTGCCGCCGACTGATTGAGCGGCTGCCGGATCGGTTCTTCCAGCCGCGCGCCGGTCGCGTCGAAGCGCTGGACCACGAAGACACTGGGAAGTCTCGGCCCCCTGCCCGCGTCCGGTGCTCCCGGCCAGGGAGTGTTCTTCGGCCCGGTGAGCGCCTTGGCGGTGTCCTGGAGTTGGCTGTCCACCCGGTCCGTCAGGTACCCGCGCATGATGGTGGTGGCGGTGAAGCCGGAAGCGAGCAGGGCGGCGGTCACCAGGGTCAGCAGGACCACCACGATGGTGATCCGCAGCGGGTACCGCTCGGTGAGGCGGCGGTGGCCGTTCATCAGTTCGGGCCTCGGGGGGTGCGCAGGACGTAGCCGACGCCGCGGACGGTGTGGAGCAGTTTCTGGTCGCCGGTGTCGACCTTGCGGCGCAGGTACGACATGTACGACTCGACCACGCCGGCGTCGCCCGCGAAGTCGTAGTTCCAGACGGCCGACAGGATCTGGCCCTTGGACATCACCCGCTCCGCGTTCTCCAGCAGGCAGCGCAGCAGCTTGAACTCGGTCAGCGAGAGCTGCACCGCCGTACCGGCCTTGAAGACCTCGTAGCTGTCCTCGTTCAGCTCCAGGTCCGCGTAGCGCAGTACGGCGGCCTCGGTGCTGGTCTGCTCCCGATGACCCGACCGGCGCAGCAACGCGCGCACCCGCGCCACCAGTTCGTCCAGGCTGAACGGCTTGGTCACGTAGTCGTCGCCGCCGGTCTGCAGGCCGAGCACCTTGTCCTCGACCGCGTCCCGCGCGGTGAGGAACAGCACCGGTACGTGCCGGTCCTCACCGCGCAGCCGGCGAACCACCTCGAACCCGTCCAGCCCGGGCATCATCACGTCGAGCACCACCAGGTCGGGCTCCACCTCCCGCGCCTTGCGCAGCGCCTCGGCACCGTGCGTCGCCGTGGTCACGTCGTACCCGGCGAAGCGCAGACTCGCGGACAGCAGTTCGACGATGTTGGGTTCGTCGTCGACGACCAGCAGGTGCGGGCTCATGGGTCCAGTCTTACGCCCGCGCCCTGCCGATCCCTGGGAGATTGCTGGCAATCCCCTGTGAGTGTCAGCGCGGACCGAAGCCGAACTTCTGCCGGGCCGCCTCGCGCTGGGTTCCGTCGCTGACCCTGGTGGCGGTCGCCTTGCCGTCGGCGACGACCGCCGACACCACGACCTTGTTGCCGGTCTTGATGCTGCCGATCCCATCGCGTGTGGCGTTCACCAGGGTGTCCGCCGTGACCACGTACTCCTTGCTGTAACCGTCGGCGCTCTTCACCGTGATCGCGTCCTTGCCGACCGCGGTGACCTCGCCGTTCTGGGTCGCGACGGTCTGGTACCCGCCGCCTTCCTTCTCGACGGTGAACTCGCCGTGCAACGCCCGGCCGAGCCCGAACTCACCGTGCCGTCCCGGTCCGCCGGGGCCACCAGGACCCTTCGGCTTGGCCGGTTCGGTCGCGTTGGGTGCCGACGGCGAGGCGGTCGGGTTCGGAGTGGGGGTCGGATCGGCGCTGGTGGTCGCCCAGGCGACTCCGCCGGCCGCGGTGGTGACCACGACGGCCGCAACGGTGCCGGCTAGCCGCCAGCCTCTGTCGGTGAGCTTCTGGTTCGACGCCATAGCTGTAGTGCCTCCCGGTACTGCGTACCAAGCAGGTCACCTGGTACTGGTCGTCCCACCCTCCACAGCGGACCTGAGACGAGCCTGCGCCGACCCTGGCAAAACCCTGGCAAGTCAGACCAGGAAGAGCACCGCGACCAGCCAGACGCCCGCCGCCAGCGTCGTACCGATCAGCTCGATCAGGATCGACAGGCCGGTGACCCGGAGCGCGTGCTTGGTGGAGACCCAGGCCTGGTCGTGCGCGCCCAGGCGCTGCCGCTCCGACAGGTACACGCCGAGCGGGAAGCCGACGAACAGGCCGACCACCGGGATCACGAAGAAGCCGACGATACCGAGCACGACCCCGATGAACATCGATCGTCGCGGTACGCCGGACTCGCGCAGCCGGCGCTCGGGCACGATGTACTTCACCACCTGGCTGGCCCCGATCAGCACCACGGCAGCGGCCAGCACGGTCCAGCCGGTGGCGGTCTGCAGTTCGATCGCCCAGAACAGGATCGCGGCCAGGCTGAGGATCGCGCCGGGCAGCACCGGCACGACGATGCCGAGGATGCCGACGAAGATCGCCACGCCGACGAGGAGAGTCGCAACGGTGTTCACGCGGCCACTCTGCCGCAAACGGGCGGTCTTAGGGTGGATCCATGCCTGACCTTCACGATCTCGTCACCACGCTGGCCGCGCCCTGGGTGGTCCTGTCACCACGATCGGGGCAGCTGACCGGCGCCGGAGCCGAAGGCGTCTACGCCCGCGACCGGCGCATCCTGTCCCGGCTGGAGGTCACCGTCGACGGCAGGCAGCCCAAGCCGGTCCAGCTGGACGAGCCGGCCACCAGCACCACCCGGTACGTCGCTGTGCTCGACGCGCTCGGCGACGACGGTCACGATCCGACGGTGTGGCTGAAGCGCACTCGCCAGATGGACGGCGACGGGGTGACCGAACGCATCACCCTCGTGAACCGCTCTCACGGGACGGTCGACTGTGAACTCGCCCTTGCCCTGGGCACCGATCTCGCCGGTACGGCGGCTGTTCGCAGCGAAGCCGCCATGGATCTTCCGATGATCGAGCCGACTTCCGATGGCGATGCGCTGCACTGGGAAGACAGCTCCGGGACGCGCGTGAGCGTTTCTTTCGAACCGGCTCCAGACCTCAACCACAGCTGGAGGTTGAGGATCGAGTCGGGGCAGGAGGCAACCGTCACGCTCAGGTTGAGCGCGACCTTCGCCCCTGCGGACGGGTTCAGCATCGAGCCACCTCGCGCCAGGCCGGTCTACGACGGCTTCCAGATCGACTGTGACGACCGGCGGGTCGGTCGCTGGGTCCGCCGATCCTTGGACGACCTGGCCGGGCTCCAATTGGCGGCCGACGGGGGAGAGCGCTATCTCGGTGCCGGACCGCCTTGGTACCTGACGCTCTTCGGCCGCGACTCGCTGATCTCGGCCGGCATGCTGATCCCGATCGACCCGGAGCTCGCGGCGGGCACTCTGCGCGCGCTCGCGGCGTACCAAGGCACGAAGGTCGATCCTGGTTCGGCCGAGCAGCCGGGAAAGATCCCGCACGAACTACGGGCGGAGGTCGCTGATCACGGTGGCGGGCTGGTGCTGCCCGCGGCGTACTACGGGACGCACGACGCGACCCAGCTCTGGATCACCACGCTGCACAAGGCCTGGCGATGGGGGATGCCGGCCGACGAAGTACGGACTTTGCTGCCGAACCTGCAGAGAGCGCTCACCTGGATCCGGGACTTCGCCGATCCCGACGGCGACGGCTTCCTCGAGTACGTCGACGAGTCCGGTCACGGCCTGGCCAACCAGGGCTGGAAGGACTCGCGGGACTCCGTCCAATGGCTCGACGGCACCCTCGCCACCGCCCCGATCGCCTTGTGCGAAGTGCAGGGCTACGCGTACGCCGCCGCGATCGCCGGGGCCGACCTGCTCGACGCGTTCGCACTGGCCGGTGGTGACGCCTGGCGTGAGTGGGCAGCCGGCCTCAGAGAGCGCTTTCGCGCCAGCTTCTGGGTGGACGGCTATCCCGCCATTGCCCTCGACGGCGCCAAGCGACCGGTCGCCGGCCCCGCCTCGAACATGGGCCATTTGCTCGGCACCGGCCTTCTGGACGAGTCCGAGGAGGCAGCAGTCGCCCGGCAGCTCGCCGGACCCGACCTGGACAGCGGCTTCGGCCTGAGAACGTTGTCGAAGGCAATGACCCGGTTCAACCCGCTCGGCTACCACACCGGCAGCGTCTGGCCGCACGACACGGCGATGACCGTCCAAGGCCTGTACGCCGCCGGTCACGCCGCGACCGCGACGTCGTACGTGCGTGGACTCGTCGATGCCGCCGAGGTTTTCGGCTACCGCCTCCCCGAGTTGTACGGCGGTGCCGGGTCCGAAGAGGAGAGCCGGCCGACGCCCTACCCGCTGTCCTGCCGACCGCAGGCCTGGGCGGCAGCATCCGCGATCGCTGTCGTGATCGCCGCTCTGGGGATCGAGCCCGACGTCCCGGCGGGCACCCTGTCGATCTCTCCTGCCGAAGATTTCGCCTGGCGACGGATCGAGCTCCACGGCATCCGGATCGGCGACCACGAGCTCACGGTCGCGTTCGCGGACGGTGTCCTGACCGTGCGCTAGGCGAGCACGCTGAGCGCGGCGACCGCCGCGATGGTCAGGTAGATACCGGCCACGACGTACCTGCCCAGCCCCCGACGCCGCCCGGCGGTCCTGAACCGCCGGGCCAGCGCGTCGGCCCCTAGCGCGTAGGTGAGGTCGAGCAGCAGCCCGATCACGAGAACCGCGAGGCCGAGCAGCAGCATCTCGTTGCGCACCTGGCCGGTGCCCGCGCCGCGGGTGGTGAACTGGGGGAGGAAGGCCAGGAAGAAGAGCGCCGCCTTCGGGTTCAGCAGATTGACCAGCACCCCCTCGCGGAAGATCCGTCCCAGCGAGGTCACCTGAACCGCGCCGATCCCGGCAGCGTCACCGGAGCGAAGACTGCGGATCCCGAGCACCGCGAGGTACGCCGCGCCGGCGAGCGAGATGGCGGTGAAGACCACCGGCGAGGCCTGGACCACGGCCGCCAGGCCGAGGGCGGTGAGCAGGATGTAGACGATCGATCCGGTCTCGATGGCGAACGCGGACACGACTCCCGCGCGACGGCCCTGGGTGAGGCTGCGTAGCGAGATGTAGATGTTGTTGGGCCCCGGCATCCCGACCAGCACCACTGTCGCCCCGACGAACCCGAGCGCCTGCCCGATCCCCATTCCGCACTCTCCTCACTGTCCGGCAGTACCGCAATTGGACTGCCTGCGATTAGCCTGACGGGGATGGAAGCAGTCCACCCGAGCCAATCGAGGGAGAAGTGGACCGTTCTGGTGATCCGGCTGCTTTGGCCGCCGTGATCGGACATCGACTGACCAATGGCTCCGGTGGCCTCTACCGGCGGCTGGCCGACGTCATCGCCGCGTTGATCGGCTCCTCGGAGCTCCCCGTCGGCGCCCGCCTGCCGGCCGAGCGGCCGCTCGCCGACGCGCTGGCCGTCAGCCGATCGACCGTCGTCGCGGCGTACGACGAACTGCGCGCTCGCGGCCTGGTCGAGAGTCGCAGAGGCAGCGGTACGACGGTCGCTCCGGCTGCCGCCAAGGGCCGCTCGGGCGCTGACAAGCGAATGCCCACCGGGTACGGCGAATCGCTGTTCCACCGCATCACGCACGGCCCGAGCGACGTGATCGCCATGACGTACGCCGTCGACCCCGGTATCCCGGAACTCGCGGCCGAGGTGGAAGAGCTGGCCCGGACCGAACTGCCGTTGCTGCTGCAAGGTGTCGGCTATCACCCGCGAGGACTCGAGGTCCTGCGGGAACGGATCGCGGAGCACTTCGCGGAGTCTGGTCTGCCCACCACTCCGGACGAGATCGTGGTGACCAGCGGAGCCCATCAGGCGATCGCGCTGGTGACGCAGATGTACCTGCGTACCGGTGCGGCGGTGGCGATCGAGCAGCCGAGCTGGCCGGGCTGCTTCGACCTCTTCGGCGCGGCCGGCGGGCGCGTGGTCGGCGTACCGCTGGATGATGCGGGCGTTCGCCCGGATCTGCTCGCCGCCGCCCTGCGGGAACATCAGCCGGCGATGCTGTTCGTGATGCCGACCTTCCACAATCCGACCGGCCGGCTGATGTCGGCAGCGCGCCGCAGGCAGGTCGCCGAGCTGGCAGCCAGACACGGTGTCGTGGTCGTGGAGGACAACGCGTACTCCGCCTGGGACCCGGCCGGTCCGGCGATACCGGCGCCGCTGGCCGCGTATGCGCCCGAGGACGCCGAGGTACTCACCATCGGTTCGGTCTCCAAGGCGGTCTGGGGCGGCCTGCGGATCGGCTGGATCCGGGCTCCCAGACCGCTGGCCGAGCGGCTCGCGCGGCACAAGGCGCTCGCCGATCTCGGCAGTCCGGTGATCGACCAGGCCCTGACCGCGCGTTTGCTGCCGCGTTTGGCCGAGCTCACCGCGGCCCGCGCGGAAATGGCGACCGGCAGAAAACACCTGATGGGTCAGTTGCTGACAAAACGCCTACCGGAATGGCGCTGGGAAGAACCCGCCGGCGGTTCTGCATTGTGGATCCAGTTACCGGACACCGATGCCCGGATTTTCGCTCAGGTCGCGCTGCGGCACGGGGTCGAGGTGGTGGCCGGCCGGGCGATGGATCCGACCGGGAACCACGACGACCACCTGCGGGTGCCGTTCAGCTATCCGGCCGAGGTGATGTCGGTCGCGGTGGACCGGCTGGCGTCGGCGTGGCGCGAACTGCGGCGGCACGGGCCGGCGGACGCCGTACCGGTGATCGTCTGAGCCCGGACAGAAGGATGGCGGCCACCCTCCCGGGTGACCGCCATCGAAGATTCAGTAGGGGAGGCGCCCTCGCCGGCGCCGCGAGGCCGGGTTACCGGTCGCCCTCCGCAGGGACCGACTCGGCGGGCTTGTCTTCCAGCCTGCCCGTCTCGTCGTGGATGGTGATCGCGATGTTGCGCAGCTTGTCCGCGTGCTCCCGTCCGTGGTGGGCGCAGAAAAGTAGCTCCCCACCGCTGGTCAGGGTCACCCGAACGTAGGCCTGCGCACCGCAGCGGTCACAACGGTCCGCAGCCGACAGGGTCGAACTCGGGGCGAGTGCTGTAGTCACTTGAGGCCTCATCTCATCTAGTTCCGTACTCACCAGATAGCAACATCCTGACATGCGGATCACTTCCCGGTAGGGGCAGCGTGTCCAAATGTGAGACGAACCACCTGTTCCCTTATGACGCATATTGACGGGGAATCGTTTCGGATTCGGGCGATCTGCTGTTTCTGCCGGTGCCGGGCGTGTCTTCTTTCACTGTGCGCTACTTCTCCGTCACTGCGTGCACATGTTCGGAGTGTCGTAGAACACGGTGATCGAGTCCGGATCGATATCTGCTGGAACACCTTTCGTGGTCAACCGTAGCTGGTTTTCGATCTGTACCCAGCGCCGCGGGCCGATACACCAGCTCCACCGCGGCGGGCGTCACCGGGTGGCGTGGGCGGAAATTGGGGGTGCGGCTGCGTAGGCTGTCCGCGTACGGCGGTTCCGGCCGCCGCACGTGGTCTGTTTGTGAACCAGAGAAGGAGCCCAGTGGCCGCCCCGACACCCCGCAGTACCGAGCTCGACCCAACGTACAACGCCCGCAACCTGCTGGTCCTGGAAGGACTGGAGGCGGTCCGCAAGCGGCCGGGCATGTACATCGGCTCGACCGACAGTCGCGGTCTGATGCACTGCCTGTGGGAGATCATCGACAACGCCGTCGACGAGGCGCTGGCCGGTCACGGCGAGCGGATCGACATCGTGCTGCACAACGACGGTTCGGTCGAGGTCCGCGACCAGGCGCGCGGCATCCCGGTCGACATCGAGCCGAAGACCAAGCTCAGCGGCGTCGAGGTGGTCTTCACGAAGCTGCACGCCGGCGGCAAGTTCGGCGGCGGCTCGTACAACGCCTCCGGTGGTCTGCACGGTGTCGGCGCCTCGGTCGTGAACGCGCTGTCCGCGCGGCTCGACGTCGAGGTCGACCGCGGTGGCGTGACCTGGACCACGTCGTTCCGCCGGGGAGTGGCCGGCGAGTTCGCCACCGAGGGCGCGACCGCGGAGTTCACCCCGGCCGTCGGCCTGCGCAAGGCGGGTCGCGCCAAGAAGGGCGTCACCGGCACCCGGATCCGCTACTGGGCCGACCGCCAGATCTTCACCAAGGACGCGGCCTTCAACTACGACGAACTGGTCACCCGGGCACGGCAGACGTCGTTCCTGGTGCCCGGCCTCGAGTTGGTGGTGCGCGACGAGCGCACCGACGAGCCGACCGAGGAGTCGTTCAAGCACGAGGGCGGGATCAGCGAGTTCTGCGAGTTCCTCGCCACCGACCAGCCGGTCACCGAGGTGATCCGGCTGTCCGGTACCGGTCACTTCACCGAGACCGTGCCGATGCTCGACGATGCCGGTCATATGACCCCGACCGACGTCGAGCGCGACCTCGAGGTCGACATCGCGGTCCGCTGGGGCGACGGCTACGAGACCGAGCTGCGCTCGTTCGTGAACATCGTGTCGACGCCCAAGGGCGGCACCCACGTGGCCGGGTTCGAGCGCGCCCTGCCGAAGGTGTTCACCAGCGCGCTGACCGGCACCCGGCTGCTGAAGAGCGGCGAGGAGCTGATCAAGGACGACGTGCTCGAGGGCATGACGTCGGTGGTCACGGTCCGGCTGGCCGAGCCACAGTTCGACGGCCAGACCAAGGAGGTGCTCGGTACGCCGGCCGCCTCGCGGATCGTCGCGAAGGTGGTGCAGACCGAGCTGGAGGCGTTCCTCGGCTCCACCAAGGGCACCGCGAAGGCCCAGGCCCGCGCGGTGATGGAGAAGGTCGTCGCGGCCTCCCGCACCCGGGTGGCCGCCCGTCAGCACCGTGAGCTGCAGCGCCGCAAGACCGCGCTGGAGTCGTCGGCACTGCCGGCCAAGCTGGCCGACTGCCGCAGCAACGACGTGGACCGCTCCGAGCTGTTCATCGTCGAGGGTGACTCCGCGCTCGGTACCGCCAAGGTGGCCCGAAACTCGGAGTTCCAGGCGCTGCTGCCGATCCGCGGCAAGATCCTGAACGTGCAGAAGGCGTCCGTCGCCGACATGCTGAAGAACGCCGAGTGCGCCTCGATCATCCAGGTGGTCGGCGCCGGGTCGGGCCGCACCTTCGACCTGGAGCAGGTCCGCTACGGCAAGATCATCTTCATGGCCGACGCCGACTCCGACGGCGCGCACATCCGCTGCCTGCTGGCGACGCTGTTCTTCCGCTACATGCGCCCGCTGGTCGACGCGGGCCGGGTCTACACCGCCGTTCCGCCCCTGCACCGCTTCGAGCTGACCAACCCGAAGAAGGGGCAGGACAAGTACATCTACACCTACTCCGACGCGGAGTACCAGCGGAAGTCGGCGGAGCTGATGAAGAAGGGCGTGAAGTGGAAGGAGCCCCCGCAGCGCTACAAGGGTCTCGGTGAGATGGACGCGGACCAGCTGGCGGAGACCACCGTCGACCCGCGCCACCGGACGCTGCGCCGGATGACCGTCGACGACGGCGAAGCGGCGGCCGGCGTCTTCGACCTGCTGATGGGCAACGACGTCGCGCCCCGCAAGGAGTTCATCGTGCAGGGCGCCTACGAACTGGACGAGAACCGCATCGACGCATGACCCCGGACCTGCCGCGGCTGGCCTGTTTCGACCTCGACAACACGTTGATCGACCGGAACCGGGCCTTCCGCGGCTGGGCCGAGTGGTGGTCCCGGCGCGAAGGGCTCGGGGCCGAGGCGGTCGAGTGGCTGCTGGCGCACGACGAGGGCGGGTTCCGGCCGCGGCCCGAGTTGTTCGCGGGCTTGAGCGAACACTTCGCGCTCACGGCCGAGGTGCCGGCGCTGGTCGAGGCCTACGACCGCGAGCATCCGGCCTTCACCTCGGTGGAGCGACCGGTGGTGGCCGGACTGGTCTCCCTGCGGACAGCGGGATGGCGGGTCGCGGTGGTCACCAACGGTGGCGTCCGGCAGCAGTCGCTCAAGCTGGAGCGGACCGGGATCGGCGCGGTCGTCGACTACTGCTGTATCTCCGAGGCGGTCGGCGTTCGCAAGCCCGATCCGCGGATCTTCGGGATCGCGGCGGCCCGGACCGGCGCGACGTTGCTCGGCGGGTGGATGGTGGGCGACCATCCGGCGTACGACATCGCCGGCGGGATCGCTGCCGGGTTGTCGACCGTGCTGGTCGGCAACGAGCACCCGGCTGCAGCCACGCCCGACCGCGCCCCGACCCACCACTTCGCCTCGGTGCTGCAGGCCTTCCCGGTCATCCTGGCCGGCTGAACCGTAGCCTTCGCGGGCCTGCTGATACAGGATGTCCGCCATGACCTACCTTGCTCCGCACGGGCGCGTGCTGACGCCCTATCTGTGCTGCCGTGACGCCGCCAAGGCGATCGAGTGGTACGGCGAGATCTTCGGCGCGCGACCGACCGAGACCCCTTTCGTGGGCGCCGACGGACGGATCGGCCACGCCGAGCTGGAGATCGACGGCGCGGCGTTCATGCTGTCGGACGCCTATCCCGAGGTAGGCGTCGCGTCACCTGCTCCGGACGGACTCCCGACGTACGCGATGAACCTCTACGTGCCGGACGTGGACGCGACCGTCAACGCCGCGGAGAAGGCCGGCGCGACGATCGAGAAGCCGCTGGCCGACACCTTCTACGGCGCCCGGGCCGCGACCTTCCGCGATCCGTTCGGCGTCCGCTGGTCGGTCGCGACCCACCTGCGCGATGTCGGCGAAGCGGCCCTGGACGCTGCCAAAGCCGGCTTCGCCGACAAGTAGCTGTCAGCGCAGGGCGGCACGCAGAACGGCGTGGGCGCCCTGGACGATCTGGTCGCGGTTGGCCTCGTACGTCGGGTCGGTGATCGCGGTCTTGTTGGCCGGGTCGAACTGCAGCACCGGTACGTGCAGGTGGCCGGCCGGCATCGACGGGTCGCGGAGGTCGCGCTGAAGGGTGTTGCGATAGGCGACCTCGTTGCTGAGGTAACCGCCACCGGCGCCTTCGGAGGCGATCGAACCGGCCGTCGGGCCGTCGGGGCGGCGTACCGGGGTGGTCTGGCCGGCGGGGATCTCCAGGACCGAGGTGTTCACCCGGGTGCGGAACTGGGCCGGCACCTCCGCGGCCGCCATCCGGGCCAGCGGCAGACTCGAGGTCAGCCACTCCGGACCGGCCGGCATGCTCGGTGAGACGACCGGGGCGCTGACGGTGCCACCGCCCCAGAGGTTGTTGTTGTCGCCGATCGAGCTGACCGAACGGCGGCGTCCGTTGAACGCCTCCAGGTCGAAGATGCCGACCCGGCCCTGGCTCACGGTCATCACCAGGTCGGCGTGCTGGGGCCCGCCCCGGTAGTGCGGCGCGAGCGCGTTCTCCACCATCTCCTGGTCGAAGTCGGTGTAGCGGACCGGAAGCACCAGGGTCTGGATCTCGTAGGTCTTGCCGTTCACCTTCCAGCGCCGGCCGTCGAGGGTGAGCGCGTTGGCGCCGGACGGGTTGCCGATCCGGATGTCGGCGTCCAGCGTGAACGGATCGAACCCGGTGACCAGGACCTTCTGGACGCCGGGGGAGAAACGGGTGCTGGTGATTCCTCGGGAGGAGTACTCGAGGGTGCGGATCAGTTCGTCGCGTTGCGCCGTACCGAGGGGGAAGTGCGGCTGCCACTGCCGCAGCGCCAGCGCCATCGAGATGCGGGCCCAGTACAGACCCCGGTCATCGGTGGACGGCAGGGCCGGCGCTGTCTGCGCGTGCTGGGCGCGGTGGGTGGCTGTGCGCCACAGCACCTCACCCTGAACGCGGACCAGCGCGGTCGCCGCGGCCCTGCTCGGCGCTGCGCAGAGCAGCTTGGTGAACAGCGCGACCTGTCGGTCGAAGCCGGACCGCGCCAGGATCTCGGCCGGTACCGACGGTCCACCGACGACACCGTTGTCGAGGCGCTGCTCCTCGACCGTCCCGGCCACCCCCGCGTCGGCGCAACTGGGCTTGCGGGCCTCGTTGGTGAGCGGAGCCGCGGTCACCGGGGGAGCGGCGGTCAAGGTGGTGGCCAGGGCCAGCGCGCCGACCAGGACGAAGCGGGGAAGAGAGCTTGGGCGGAGTCTCATACGTGGTTTCTACCAGATCTTCGAGCACAGACCGAGAGATCCGCACAGCTCACGGCGTGCGCCCGGAGTCTCCGGGCTGGTTGTCAGCCGATGGCCACGAACAGCAGAACATTCGCCAGTACGTAGATGACGGCGGCCAGGCCACCGCCCGCGAGCATGATCCAGGAGGCGGTCTTCTTCCGGACCAGGCGGACGGTCGCCCAGGCACTGGAGATCAGCCAGACGACCCACGGCCCGAGAACCATCAGCCAGATGCCCCAGTTGGCACCGCCGCCACACCCGCTCCCGCAGGAGGCGGTAGCCATCACCGAAACCAGTCCCCAGCAGCTCCCGACCACGCAGAGCACTGCTCCGAGCGTGATCAGAAGGGTGGTCTTGGACTTGTCCGTCGATGAGCTCCCCACAGGCCGCGGCTGCCGATACGGCATCGCGCCCGCTGGTGGCCGAGTCGCTCCGCCGGGCATCGGTCCGGAAGCTCCACCCTGGGGGTCGTTCGGAAGGGACATGCCCGGAACCCTACCGGGATCAGCTCCAGCCGCCGCTCAGCCGGCGCACGAAGTCCGGAGGTTCAGGCGTGCTGGGTGAGCAGCCCGTTGTCGACGTCGTACATGAAACCGCCGACGAGGATCTCGTCGCCGATCAGCGGGTGCTCGCGGACGGCGGCGACGTCGTGGCGCAGCGCCTCCAGCTGGTCCGGGATCACGTTCAGCGGCAGGTAGCCGGCCGGCTGGCCGGCCGCCAGTTCGACCTTGGCCCGCATCTCGTCCTCGGTCATCGAGGCCATCGCGCAGCGGGTGTGCGGCACGATCATGATCCGGCGGACGCCGAGCAGCTGGACGCCGAGGATCAGGCCGGTCAGCGTCAGTTCGGTGACCCGGCCACCGGCGCTGCGCAGCACCTTCGCGTCTCCGGGCTTGAGACCGAGCAGCTCCAGCGGCGGGATCCGTGAGTCCATACACGTGACGACGCCGACGCCCGCGTGAGCGATGCCATCGAACCCGCTGTACTGGAAGTTCCGGCTGTACTCCGCGTTGGCGGCGAGCAGGTCTTCGAAGCCGGTGCGGTCGGAGGTGCCGCCGGCGGTCATCGGGTGATCCCGGCGGTGACTGTTCCGGCACGGAGGAGCGACATGGCGAACGGTTCCTTTCCGCAAGACTCCGGGCGGCGGGGATAGGCGGTCTCGCCGGTCACCTCGACCCTCCACAGCCGCCCGTCGACGTGTTCGACCGTGACGGTCTCGACGTCTTCGGTGACGACGCTGAGGGCGTCCAGTCCGGCCTCGCCGATGAGGTGACGGACGGTGATCTCGGCCAGCTGGCCGCGCTTGGTCCAGGTGGACCGGCCGCGCAGTTTCTCGAGAACGGTCTCGCCACGGTCGGCCGCGGCGAGGATGGCGGCGGCCGTCTCCCCGTCGAGATGGCCGTAGGTGATCCCTGCGGGCAGCAGCGTAGCGGTCGGCGCGAACCGGTGACCGCCCAGGTGGCTCGCTTCCCAGACCCGGCCGGGCGCGGTGGCCGACGCGGCCTTGACGATCGGGCGGCCGAGCACGGCACAGCACTCGTCGCGCTTGCCGTTGGTGCAGACCAGCAGGATCGCTTCGGTGACCGGAGCAAGCTCCGGCAGGGACCTGATAGCAGCGGCCTGGTCGCCGTGCCGGACCGCGTCGAGATCGAGGCCGGCGAGCATGGTCGGATCGGGCACGCAGCCGGTCAGCATCCAGCTGCGGCCGGGCACCGTGCAGGCGACGTACACGCGATGGGCGCGAGGTTCCGCGTCGGAGTGCCGGCCGGGGGAGCGGATCAGCCCGAAGCGCAGGTCGGCCTTCTTGGTCGCGGCGTCGAACTCGGCCCCGAAGACCGGGTCGAGATGGCTCTGGGTCGGCGCGTCGTGGCCCCACGGGCCCGGTTGCTCGACCAGGACCCAGCCGGTGGCGACGATCGACGTTCCCGCCAGCGGTTCCTGCAGCGTCCGGCAGATGATCGAGCACAGGCCCGGCCTGCCAGTCTGCTCGTGTGGTGCACTCACAGCCTTAAGGTACGCCAGTGGTAAAGGTAAGCCTTACTTAACCCGCCGACCGAGCAGAAGAACCGCGAGTACGGCGGCCGCGAAGGCGCATCCCGCGGCGCCGGCGAAGATCGTGTGAACTTGTGAAACGCCCGCGTCGCGCAACGCGTCGATGAACGGCCTGCACGTGGTCACGGCGGCTCCCGGACACAGTTCGTTCGGTGTGGGGATGTCCGCCACGAGCGTGTAGTAGCGGCGCAGGCCGATGGCGGTCAGCGCGGAGACGCCGACCAGCATGCCGATCATCCGGGCCACCACGATCAGGGCGCTGACCAGGCCATGGCTGTCCGGCCGGGTGGCGGCCAGGATCGCGGTGTTGACCGGCGAGAGGGCGAGCCCGAACCCGAAACCGCAGACGAGCAGGGTGATCGTGGCCGGCGGATGGTCGAGTGCGTCCTGGTCCCAGAAGGCCATCAGCACGAACATGGCGCCGGCCAGACCGAGCCCCACGCCGGTGATGAGACCGAGGCCGTAGCGCCGGGTCGCCCAGCCTCCGACGACGGCGCCGATCGGCAAGGCGACCAGGAAGCGCAGCAGGACCAGAGCGGCAGCGAGCTGGCCGCCGCTTTGCGTCGTACGGGCGAAGACGGGGACGTCGACGAGCGCGGCGATCAGGGCGGCTCCGACGAGGAAGCTGACCAGCAGTGATCCCCAAGCTGCCTTGGCGCCGAGCAGACCCGGCGGGATGATCGGCTGCGCGGTACGCCGCTGCCACACCGCGAAGGCGACCGCAAAGATGCCTGCGGCAACCAGCAGCCAAGGTCCGGACGGTGCCATCACCTCTTGCTCGGGGTCGGCGGTCGCGAATGCCAGTACGACGCCCGCCAAGGCCAGCGCGAGCAGCAGGGCGCCGACCAGGTCTATCTGCTTCACCAAACCGGCGAGAGACGCGCGGCCCTGGAAAAGGATCAGCCCCAGCCACAGTGCCAGCAGAACGAAGGTGACCACGCCAATGGGAGTGAGCAGCCTGGAGTCACCACTGAAGGGCACGAACGGCAGGCCTAGCGTGATGCCGCTGGCCAGCCGCTCTGGCGCCGTAAGGGTGAGGCCTAGCGCTATGCACGCCAGTAATCCGACTGCCGCCGACAGCGGTGGCCGCTGCAGGCCGCGGAGGAGCAACGCGAGGATGACGGCGACAGTGAGGTTGAGCCAGAAGATGTAGCGCCAGTCGGCGATCGCGAGCACTGCGGCGCCCAGCAGCGGACCTAGGACCGAGCCGAGCTCCTGGACCGCTCCGACTATCCCGAGCGGCAGCCCTCGTCTGTCGGCCGGCCAGAGATCTGCCACGAGCGCAAGCGTGGCCGGGACGAGACCACCGCCGCCGACACCTTGCAGGAACCGCCCGACGACCACCAGCGAAAGGTCGTAGGCACCTGCTGTGATGAGGGAGCCCACCGCGAAAAGGATCAGCGCGCCGACCAGCACCGGCGTACGGCCGACGACGTCGGCGATGCGGCCGATCAGGGGGAGTACGGCGATGTAGCCGAGCAGGAAGCCCGAGACGATCGGGGCGGCCCGCTGCAACTGGTCTGCGGACAGGCCGACCCCGGACATCATGTCGGGCAGCGCGAGAACGACTACGTAGGTGTCGGCCGCCGCGAAGGCGACCGCGACCGACGCGAGGGTCAGTCGCGCCCGCGGGCTGGCACTCACGGCTTGGTGATCTCCACCTGTTCGCCGTACTTGTCGAAGGTGATGTCGTAGCTGCTGGTGGCGCCGTCGTAGTACGGGCCGGTGATGGTGGCCGACACCAGCTGCTTGGTGTCCTTGTCGACCTTGAAGGTGCTCGGGAAGTCCTGGCCGGCCGGCGCCTTCGGGAAGATGCCCTGCAGCGTCTTGCCGTCGACCGCGCCGGTGATCTCGGTCAGCACCTTCGCGCCGTCCCGCGTCTCACCCTTGATCTTCGGATCCTTCAGGGTCGGCAGCACCGCCGTCAGGCCCTTGCCGGGGTCGAGCAGCACGGCCGGGTCGGGCGCGCCCAGACCGGCCAGCTGCGACGGCGGCAGCTCGATGAACTTCGGCGTGAACGGCAGCTTGGCGTAGACCTTGCTGCCGACCGCGACCACCTCGGCGTCGATCGGCGAGCCGGCCGCGCGAACGGTCAGCTTGCCCTTGAACGCCGGTGCGTGGGTGGCAACCCCGTCACCGCTGGCCAGCACCTGACCGGTGTTCGGCAGGTCCCGCCCGGTGATCACGAGGTGCACGCTGGCGGCCTCGTCGATGGTCTTCTTGACCTCGGTCAGCAGGGCCACCGGGTCGTCGCCCTTGGGGCCCGCGTCGTCCTTCTTGTCGCTGCAGGCGGTCAGTGCCACCGACAGCGCCAAGGCCGCTCCGAACGCGGCGAGTCTCTTCATCAGATCAGCCTGCCAACTCTGCGGCACAGGCCGCGATCGGCTGAGCCACCGGTACGCCGGAACCATCGCGGCGGGGGTCCAGCGGAGGAAGATCGACCGGGGCACCACTGTTGGCGCTGGCCTTGATCGGGGCGGCTCCGACGAAGGCGAGCAGCAGCCCGTCCTCGCCCTTGAGCAGCCGGTGGCACCGGACACCGCCGGTCGCCCGGCCCTTGGCCGGATACTCGCTGAACGGCGTCACCTTCACCTGGCCGACCTCTGTGCCCGGCAGGGCCGAGGAAGAGCCGGAGATGGTGACGAGGTGCGATTCCTTGCCTGTTTCGACCGCGCCGAAGTAGGTGAGCTTCGCCCCGGCCGACAGCCGGATGCCGGCCATACCGCCCGCCGTACGGCCTTGTGGGCGGACCGCGGACGCGCTGTAGTGCAGCAGTTGCGCGTCGCTGGAGACGAAGACGAGCTCCTCCTCGCCGGTGGTCAGCTCGACCGCGCCGACGACCTTGTCGCCGTCGCTGAGCCGGATGATCTCCCACGAGTCGCGGTTGCTCAGGTGGTCGGGGGTGACCCGCTTGACCACGCCGGTCTCGGTGCCGAGGGCGATGCCGACCGAGTCGGGATCCATCGTCGTGAGCGCCAGTACCTTCTCACCGGCCTCCAGCGAGACGAACTCCGCGACGGGCGCGCCACCCTGCAGGTTGGGCGCGCTGGCGGTGGCCGGTACGGCGGGCAGGTCGAGCGACTCCAGCCGGATCAGCCGGCCGGCGCTGGTGACCAGCCCGTAGTGGCCACGCGCGGTGCTCTTGATCGCCGACACGATCGCGTCGTGCTTGGCCCGGCCCTCGCCGCTGCCGAACGGCTCGACGCCGTTGGTGCGCGCCAGCAGCCCGGTGGAGCTCAGCAGGATCCAGCACGGGTCGTCGGTGACCTCGAGCGGTACGGCGGCGGTCTTGGTGGCGCCGGACGACTCCAGCAGCACCGTACGCCGCGGCGTGCCGTAGGTCTTGGCGACCTCGGCGAGCTCGTCGGAGACGGTCTTCTGCAGCAGCTTCTCGTCGTCCAGGATCGCGCTCAGCTGCTCGATCTCGCGCTCGAGCTCGCCCTTCTCGGTGTCCAGTTCGAGCTTGGAGAACTTGGTCAGCCGGCGCAGCGGCATGTCCAGGATGTAGTTGGTCTGCACCTCGGACAGGTCGTAGATGTCCATCAACCGGGCCCGGGCGGCGGCCGCGTCGTCGCTGGACCGGATGATCTGGATCACCTCGTCGATGTCCAGGATCGCGATCAGCAGACCGTCGACGATGTGCAGCCGGTCCTGGGCCTTCTTGCGGCGGAACTCGGTCCGCCGGCGGGTGACGTCGTAGCGGTGGCCGAGGTAGACCTCGAGCAGTTCCTTCAGCCCGAGCGTGCGCGGCTGGCCGTCGACCAGGCAGACCGCGTTGATCGAGAACGAGTCCTCCAGCGGCGTCATCTTGTAGAGCTGCTCGAGCAGCGCCTCGGGGACGAAGCCGTTCTTCACCTCGATCACCAGCTGGGTGCCGTGCGTCCGGTCGGTCAGGTCCTTGACGTCGGCGATGCCCTGCAGCTTCTTGGCCTGGACCAGGGTCTTGATCTTCTCGATCACCTTCTCCGGGCCGACCGTGTAGGGCAGTTCGGTGACCACGATGCCCTTGCGGCGCGGGGTGACGTTCTCGATCCGGGCGGTGGCGCGCATCTTGAAGCTGCCGCGGCCGGCCAGGTAGGCGTCCTTGATGCCTTCCAGGCCGACGATCTTGCCGCCGGTCGGCAGGTCCGGGCCGGGCACGAACCGCATCAGGTCGTCGACGTCGGCGGCCGGGTTCTTGATCAGGTGCCGCAGCGCCTGGATCACCTCGACCAGGTTGTGCGGCGCCATGTTGGTCGCCATCCCGACCGCGATCCCGGCGGCGCCGTTGACCAGCAGGTTCGGGAAGGCGGCCGGCAGTACCGACGGCTCTTCCTCGCGGCCGTCGTAGTTCGGCTTGTAGTCGACGACGTCCTCGTCCAGGCCGTTCGTCATCGCCACCGCGGACGGCGCCATCCGGCACTCGGTGTACCGCATCGCGGCCGGTCCGTCGTCGAGCGAGCCGAAGTTCCCGTGGCCGTCGATCAGCGGCAGCCGCATCGACCACGGCTGCGCGGTCCGGACCAGGGCGTCGTAGATCGCGCCGTCGCCGTGCGGGTGGTACTTACCCATCACCTCACCGACGACGCGGGCGCTCTTGACGTGACCGCGGTCGGGACGGATGTTGTTCTCCGCCATCGAGAACAGGATCCGGCGCTGGACCGGCTTCAGGCCGTCCCGGGCGTCGGGCAGGGCCCGGGAGTAGATCACCGAGTAGGCGTACTCCAGGAAGCTGCTGCGCATCTCGTCGGAGACGTCGACATCGAGGATGTGCTCCTCGTAGTCCTCGGGTTCGGCGGTACTGCTGGTACGGCGTGCCATGCGGGTCTGCGTGCTCCTCGGTGACAGCAACTCCGTCGAGCTGCGTGGCGGCTGGGGCCCATTGTCACTGCCCGGGACCGCCGCACCCGGCAGCGACCCGGGTGTCGGCGGCCAAATCAGTCGCCCACCGTACGCCCTGCGTCGTCGCCGGCCCGATCCGGACCGCCTCGGACACGGTACCGGCGGCCGTGTCAATCAGTTCTCGCCGTGATCGAAGCGTTTGGAACTAGACCACTTCGGCTGGCGTAATTCGTTCGCCGACGGTGGCCGGCCGGTCACGTCGGGGGGAGGGGGCGCTCTGCGCTGCCCTGAATTCACTGGGGAGGACGCAGATGCGCTGGTGGTATACCCGGAGTCGGCGAGCCAGAATCGTCACCGGCTCGCTCGTACTGACGCTCGCGGCGGTCACGCTGCCGACAGGAGCGGCCACAGCAGCCGGAACCGGTCAGCAGGCCGCCGCGCTGCCCACCGTCCAGCCGCCCAAACCGCCGGTGGTGAAGACCGCGCCGAACGAAGCTCAGGCGAGTGCGGCCGCTGAGCGGCAGGGAACGCCGGTCGAGGTGACGGGGCTGCGCAGTGAGACGGGCACGGTCTTCGCGCTGCCGAACGGCGAGATGAACCTGGAGATCAGCGCCGTCCCGGTCCGCGCGAAGAAGGGCAATGCCTGGACCGCGGTCGACACCGGCCTGGTCCGCCGTACCGACGGCGCGCTCGTCCCGAAGTCCGCGACCGTCGAGCTCGCCTTCAGCGGCGGCGGCTCGAAACTCCCGATGGTGACCTTCGGCAAGGAGGGCAAGCGCCTCGCCCTGACCTGGCCCGGGGTGCTGCCCACCCCGAAGCTGACCGGCGACACCGCGACGTACGCCGAGGTTCTGCCGGGCACCGACCTGGTCCTGAAGGCCGGCGCGTCCGGCTACACCCAGCATCTCGTGGTGAAGTCCGCGGCAGCGGCGAAGAACCCCGCCCTGGACCGGATCCGGCTCGGCCTGACCAGTACCGGCCTGAAGATCCGCGCGACCACCGGCGGCGGCCTCGAAGCGCGTGACGCCAAGGGCGCGGTCGCGTTCACGGCTCCGCCGTCGGCGATGTGGGACGCGGGCACCGGCAAGGCAGTGGCCGGCGTGAAGGTGGACGCGACCTCGCTGACCCTGATCCCGGACGCCGCGCTGCTGCGCGGTCCGAAGACCGTCTATCCGGTGACGATCGACCCGGACTGGCGGACCTACGGCAAGACCTACTGGACCTCGGTCGTCTCGGGCAACGGCGGCACGCCGTACCCGAACACCAGCCCGGGTGGCAGCGACGTCGCCCAGGTCGGCAAGTGCGACTTCACCGGCTGCAACGGTATCGGAGTGGCCAGGTCCTACTTCCAGTTCGACACCGGCGCCTGGGGCTTCCTGCAGGGCAAGCGCATCATGGGTGGCTGGCTCGACTCCGGCGTGGTGCACAGCGCCAACTGCACCGCCAAGAAGCAGCGGCTGTACGCCAGCTCCGACGTCGGCGGCGGAACGACCTGGAACAACAAGCCCGAGGGCACGCACATCTCCTCGATCGACGCGCCGGGATCGAACACCGGCTGCACCGGCTGGAAGGAGTCCGACTTCTGGGTGCCGGCCGGCCACATCGACCTCGGCGGCCTGTCGACGTTCTACATCCAGGCCGACAGCGAGACCGACAGCACGTACTGGCGGAAGTTCGACCCGCACTCGACGGCGCTGCGGATCCGCTACAACACCGCTCCGAGTACCCCAGCGGACCCGGCCACCGACCCGGCGCTGCCGGCCCCGTGCAAGTGGTGCGAGGGCAAGACCTACTTCAGCGGCAACACCATCGGCCTCAAGGCGACCCTGTCCGATCCCGACAACAACGTGGTCCAGCCGCAGTGGGACATCTACACCAACGGAGCCGTGGAACACCGGTACGGCGGATTCCAGTCCTCCGGCGCGCGGCACGACACCTCGGTCACGCTGACCGACGGCGCGGAGCTGGACTGGTACGTCCGGGCCTGGGACACCGACGAGGACAACGGCCACCGGCTCGACTACAGCCCCTGGACCCGCGGTCCCGGTCCGTTCGTCGTCGACAAGACCCCGCCCAGCTCGATGCCCAAGGTGACCGGGTCGCTGTACCGCGAGGACAACCAGTGGCACGGCGGCGTCGGCGTACCCGGTCTCTTCACCGTCGAGCGGACGGAGAAGCCGCTGCCCGACGACGGCACGAAGGACGTCGACCACTACGTCTGGGGCACGCGGTTCCCGCCGTCCACCCGGGCCGAGGCGAGCAGTCTCGGTGGCTCGGCGAGTTTCGAGTTCATCCCCGAGGAGGACGGGCCGCAGGACGTGTTCGTGCAGTCCGTCGACCGGGCCGGCAACCGCAGCCCCGTCAGGACGCTTCACGTCTATGTACGGGCCGGCAACGGGGCGCTGTCGGCGTACCCGTTGAACGGCAGTACCACGGACGAGGCCTACCTCGGTGACAAGGACGGCACGCTGCAGGGCGCCCCGACGTACGGGCCGGGAGCGATCGGCAACTCGTTGCACCTCAACGGGGTGAACGACTACTTCACCGCCCCGAGTGCCGCGCGGACCGACAACAGCTTCAGCGTCTCGGCGTGGGTGAAGCCGGAGTCGACGTCGGACACCCGCGGGATGGCGATCGCCTCCCAGCAGGGCACCCGGGCCAGTGGCTTCTACCTGAACTATCGCGGTGACACCAAGAAGACCACCTTCATGCTGGCCGCCTCGGACGCGGACAACGCAACCACCGCCGCCGCTCAGGGGCCTGCCCTGCAACGTGGTGTGTGGACCCAGGTGACCGGCGTCTACGACAAGCCGGCCAACCGTCTGCGGCTCTACCACAACGGCGTCAAGGTGGGCGACTCCCCGCTCCCCGCCAACTTCACCCCGTGGCACGCGGCCGGGCCGCTCACGGTCGGCCGGGAGAAGTGGAACGGCGTCGTCGGCAGCCCGTGGCTCGGCGCCATCGACGAGGTCCAGGTCTTCGACCGAGTGCTCAGCGACGCCGAGGTGCGAGCCTCGGTCGGTCGTGACAACGTCCGGACCGCGCACTGGAAGTTCGACGACGCCGGCGGCACGACCGCGCGCAACGACGTGGACGGCGGCGCCGACCTGGTACTCACCGGCAACGCGTCATTGACGGGCACGTCCGGCGGCGCGGTCGGCGGTGCGCTCAAGCTGCCCAACGGTGATGCGAGGGACTTCGCCTCGGGAGGTCCCGTCGTACGGACCGGCCAGAGCTTCACGACCAGCGCCTGGGTCAACCTCGCCGAGGCTCCGTCGGACGGGAACACCCGTACGGCGTTGTCGGCCGAAGGCAGCGTCACCAGCGCGTTCTTCCTGGGCTACCGGGCGGTCGGCGGCGGCGGCAAGTGGGAGCTGCACCTGACCTCGGCGGACACCAAGCTGCCCCGGGCGGCCGACGCGGTCGTGCGGTCGGACGTGGCGGCTTCGCTGAACACCTGGACCCACGTCGCGGCCGTGTACGACGCCCCGGCGCAGCAGATCAGGTTGTACGTGAACGGCAAGTCGGCCGGTACGGCGACGCACAACGGCGGCTTCGACGCGACCGGTCCGCTGACCGTCGGCCGCGGTAAGTGGGAAGGCATCCAGACCAACCCCTGGAAGGGCCTGGTCGACGACGTCCGCGCCTACAGCCGGGAGCTGTCCGGCGCCGAGATCGAGGGCATCGTTGCCCGAAGCAACGTCACCGCGGCGACCTGGAAGCTGGACGGCAACCCGGCCGACAGCTCCGGCCGTACCCCGCCGCTCGACGGCACCCTGAACGGCGCGCCGGCCTGGACCGGCGGGCAGACGAACGTCCCGGCGGACTCCGACCTCGGCCTCAAGCTGATCGGCAACGGCGCCCACCTTTCTGCTCCCAGCCCGCTCCCGGACCTGCGCAACAGCTTCTCGGTGGCCGCCTGGGCCAAGCTCGACACGAACACTGGCCGGGCTTCCGTGGTCTCGCAGGACTCCGGCGGACTGAGCGTCTTCAATCTGCACGCGTCGTTCGACAACCGGTGGGTCGTGGTGATGCGCAACTGTGACGCCGCCATGAACTGCGGCGAGACGCGGGCCGCCGGTCCCGCGCCGCAACCGGGCGTCTGGACCCACCTGGCCGCCGTGTACGACGCCTCGGCCGGCCGGCTGTCCCTGTACGTGAACGGCGTACTCGCCGGCAGCCAGGACTATCGGCACTCCGGGATTCAGAGCGACCCGGCCATGCGGGTCGGCCGGGCGACCTGGTCGAACGGCGCGGGGGTCGACCCCTTCACGGGAGCGATCGACGACGTCTCCGTCTACAACCGGATGCTGTTCGCCGACGAGATCGCGACGATGGCCGGTCGCGACCTCACGCTGGCGCACAACTGGCGGCTGGACGAGCCGAGTGGTCCGACCGCCTCGGACGCGGTGGGCGCCCGAACCGGCACGCTGGCCGGCCCCGCGCGGATACCCGGCCGGCTCGGCAACGCGTTGAACTTCAACGGCACCAGCGACACGGTCAGTACGGCCGCCGTCGACGTCGACACCGCCGACAGCTTCACGGTGTCGTCCTGGGTCAAGCTGCGGGAGCTGTGTGAGCCCGGACCGGATCAGGTCTGCCACACCACGGCTGTCAGCCTCGACGGCGGCACCACGAGCAAGTTCCGGCTGGGCCATGTCCGTGACACCGACAACAACCAGTTCGGCGCCTGGACGTTCGAGATGCCGGAGGCCAACGGAACGGTCACCAAGGCCTCTGTCTCCGCAATGGATTCGGATGTGGACCAGTGGGTGCACCTGGTCGGCGTGTACGACGCTCCGGCGCACCGACTCTGGCTCTACGTGAACGCGACCCGTCAGGGTGACGGCACCCTCCAGACAGCATGGACTGCCTCTGGTGGGCTGCAACTCGGCCGGGGCCGGGTGGCCAACGCTGCTGCCGAGTACTGGCCCGGCGCGATCGATGACGTCCGGGTGTACACCGGCGCCCTGGACAAGTCCCGGATCGAGAGCCTGGTCGCGTCGTACCCCAAGTCCGGCGGCGGCACTCCGGTGCTGCCGACCGACCCGGCCGCGCACTGGAAGTTCGACGAGAACCAGGGCACGACCGGTGCCGATGCCTCCGGCAACGGCCGCACCGCCACCATGAAGGGCGGCAGCGGCTGGATCTCGGGAAGGCAGGGAACCGGGGCGTGGTTCGACGGCACCAGCGGGTACGCCGAGACGGCTGCGCCGGTGGTCGACACGTCCGCCAGCTTCTCAGCAGGAGCCTGGGCCTACCTGACCCGAACCGACCAGGGGAGCCGGACGGTCCTCGCGCAGGACGGCAACCGGGCCAGCGGGTTCTTCCTGCAGTTCAACGGCGCCTCGGGCAAGTGGGCGGCCGTGGTCCCGTCCGCGGACAAGGACAACCCGGAGAACAACCTCGTGCTCACGTCCGCGCAGAAGGCGGCCGTGGGTCAGTGGGTCCATCTGGGCGTGGTCTACGACACCCGGGTGGAGCCGAGGCAGCTCAGGCTGTACGTGAACGGTGTGCTGTCGGCGGCCCAGACCGGCGTGAAGATACCGGCCGCCAACGGGCCGACCACGATCGGCCGGAGCAAGTGGAACGGCGGCGCGACCGACTTCTTCCCGCGTGGCGTCGACGACGTGCGGATCTTCACCCGGGCGCTGTCGGACGGCGAGATGCGCAAGGTGCACGACGACGTCGGCTACCCCGGAATGGGCTTCTGGCGCTTCGACGACGACACCCCACGCGACTGGACCTGGCGTGACAACGCCAGCACGGTGACCGGCGCCGTGTCGTATCCGGCGAGCCCGATCGCCGGTAAGGCACTGCAGCTGGACGGCTCCTCGGCGATCACCTCCCAGTGGTGGGCCGCGCAGCCGCAGGACAGCTTCACCGTGTCCGGCTGGGCCAAGCTGGACCGCACGGACAAGGTCGCGACGATCGCGGCCCAGGACGGGAACCAGCTGAGCACCTTCGTCCTGCAGTACCGGCCGGCCCTGGGCAAGTGGGTGTTCGGCGCACCGGCCCTTGACGAGGACGGTGCGAAGTCCCGGTACGCGGTGGCGAACCAGCCCGCCGTGGCCGGCCGGTGGACGCATGTCGCCGGTGTGCACGACTACGCGGCGCGCCAATTGCGGCTGTACGTGAACGGTGCCCTGGCAGGGACCTTGAACGACGTGGTCCTGGCCGACAAGTCGGGTTCGTTCAGCATCGGCCGCGCCCAGGTGAACGGTGCCGCCGGCGACTTCTTCACGGGTCAGCTGGACGAGGTCCGAACGGATCTCGGGATGGTCCCGGACGCCGAGCTGGCCCGGCGGGCGGGTTACCCGCGCCCGGCCGAGGGGCAGCTGGGCCGCTTCGTGAACGACGCGACGGGGGAGCGGTACACGGCGGTCACTTCGGCCACCGTTCGGGCCGGGTACCGGTACGAGCGGTCGCTGGGAGCACCGGTGCCGAGCGGCGAGAACACGACCGCACTGGTCGAGGGCGGCCTGGTCTACTCGGTCCGCCCGACCAATCTGCCGGTCCAGCCGATCTACCGGTGCAAGCAGGGAGCGAACACCTTCGACTCCTTGGACGCGGCCTGTGAAGGCGGAACCCAGCTCGAACTGGCCGGCTACTCCCTGGCCTACGCCCGGCTGGCCCGCTACTACAACCCGATCGCGGTCGACCACACGACCACCCCGGACAGCGCGTTCGCCGGCTACCGGTACGAGGGCGCGAACGGCTGGCTGACCAAGGCAACCGGTACGCCGGGAACCCAGCCGCTGATCTCCTGCCGCGACGGGGTCGACAACTTCCTGTCGAACCAGGCCGACTGCGAGGGCAAGACCGTGATCGGTGCCCTCGGCAACGTCTGGACCCAGGCGCCGGAAGGCCTGACCAGTACGCCGATCGTCCGCTGCAACCTCAACGGCCAGCGCTTCACCTCGCTGTCGCCGACCTGTGAGGGGTTCGCGGTCGAGCGAACCCTCGGCTACACCCTCACCTCCCTGCCCGCCGTCCCTGCGATCTTCGCCTGAGTGCAGAGGAAGACCATGCGCAGCTCCAAGGTCCGTAAACCCGCGGCCGTCCTGGCCGCTCTCACCCTCACGGCGACGCTGACCACCACCGTCGCCCCGACCGTCGCGGCCGCCACCGGTGGCCCTTCCGTCCCGTTGCCGAACACCACCTCGGTCGCCTCGACCAAGCAGTCGATGGCGCCACGGCCGGCCGACGAGGCGACCACCCGCTCGCTGACCGGGAACCAGCCCGCCTCCGGCGTACCCAAGGAAGGCTCGGGGACGTCGTCGGCCACCTCGCTCTCGCAGTCCGCGACCTGGGCGGTCTCAGCCCAGTCAGGTGACTTCAGTTGGTCCTACCCACTGCGCGTGCCGCCTGCGCCGGGTGGGCTGCAGCCGAACCTCGCCTTGTCCTACTCATCGTCAGCAGTGGACGGGCGAACGAGCGCCACGAACAACCAGGCCTCCTGGGCCGGTGACGGCTGGTCGCTCGAACCAGGCTTCATCGAACGCTCGTACTCCGGCTGTGCTGACGACAAGGAGGGCAGCAACAAGGGGCAGAACACCCCGGACCTCTGCTGGCGCTCCGACAACGCGGTGGCCGCGTACGGCAGTGGCGGGGGGCAACTGATCCTCGGCGCGAACGGTTGGCGTGCCAAGCAGGACGACGGCTCCCGGGTGGAGCGGCTGCACGGTGCCGACAACGGCGACGCCGACAAGGAGTACTGGCGGATCACCGACATCGGCGGTACGCAGTACTACTTCGGCTCCCGCAAGGAGTCGAAGTCGACCTGGACCGTCCCGGTGTACGGCGACGACACCGGCGAGCCCTGCCACGGCGCCACCTTCGAGGCGTCCTCCTGCACCCAGGCCTGGCGCTGGCAGCTCGACAAGGTCATCGACCGGCTCGGCAACGTGATGATCTACAACTACGCGCCGGAGACGGGCACCTACGGGCAGAACCTCAAGGACGCCCCCGTGTCCTACACCCGCGGCGGCCACCTGTCGTCGATCGAGTACGGGCTGAACGACGCGGTCGACGCTCCGGCGACGGGCCGTGTCGAGTTCGCGGTGGCCGATCGCTGCGTGCCGGGCAGTACCTGCACACTGGACAAGAAGGACAACTTCCCGGACGTGCCGCTGGACCAGCAGTGCGCGGCGAACTGCAAGGATCACTACGCCCCGACCTTCTGGACCACCAAGCGGCTCGCGTCGGTCACCACCAGTGTGCGACGTGCCACCGGCTTCGCCGAGGTGGACCGCTGGACTCTCGATCATCAGTTCCCTGACCCCGGTGACGGCGAGAAGGCGGCGCTCTGGCTGAAGAAGATCACCCACACCGGTCTGGCGGGCCCCAGCCCGATCACCCTGGACCCGGTCACCTTCGAGGGCTCCAAGCTGGCCAACCGGGTGTACCAGGGTGGCGACAACCTCTCCCCGCTGATCCGCTACCGCCTCACCGGCATCGTGTCCGAGGCAGGCGGGGTCACCACGGTCAACTACGCGGCACCGGACTGTCTGTCGGCGCCTACCAACGCCGAGACCAACCTCAAGCGGTGCTTCCCGGTCCGCTGGACGAAGAAGAACTACGCCGAGCGCACCGACTACTTCAACAAGTACGTCGTCGCCTCAGTGGTGCAGTCCGACCGGATCAGCGCCAGCCCGCAACAGCAGACCAGCTACGAGTACCTCGACGGCGCCGCCTGGCACTACGACGACTCCGAGTTCACCCCTGCCGACAAGAAGACCTGGAACGACTACCGAGGCTACGGCCGGGTCCGCATCCGCACCGGCGTACCGAACGACCCGTCCGGCCCGGTCACGATGTCCGAACAGCGATTCTTCCGCGGCATGCACGACGACCACCTACCTACCGGCAAGCGGACAGTGAACGTCACGGACTCGGAGGGCGGCAGCCACCCCGACCACGACTGGCTGAACAGCGCCCCGTTGGAGACGATCACCTACCTGGGTGAGAGCGACACCGTGGTCAGCAAGTCGATCACCGAGCCGGTCTGGCAAGGGCCGACCGCAACCCGCGGCGACTTCAAGGCATACCTCGTCAACCAGGGCACGGCTACCAACTACACCGCCCTCGACAACGGCCGTGGCTGGCTGAAGGCCAAAGTGCTGACCAAGTACGACGACCGTGGTCTGCCGGTCCAATCCGACGAGCACGGCGACCTCAGCCGCACCGACGACGACAAGTGCACTCGGACGACGTACGCGAGGGACACGGACAAGTGGATCCTCGACCTGGCATCCCGGGTGGAGACCGTCGCTGTCGGCTGCAGCACAACACCGACTTACCCGGCCGACGCACTGTCCGACGTAGTACTGACACACGACGCGGCCGGCAACCTCACCAAGTCGGAGCGCCTGGATCAGCACCCAGCGGCCGGCCCTGTCTACGTCACCGATGAGATCCGCACCTACGACGTGTACGGCCGTCAGCTCACCAGCACCGACGCTCTCGGGGCGACCTCGACGACGACCTACACACCGGCGACCGGCGGTGCTGTGACCCAGCTGGTCGCCAAGAACGCCGCCGGCCACACCACGACCCAGACCCTCGACCCCGCCTGGGACAGACCGCTCACCAGCATCGACCCGAACCAGCGGAAGTCGGAGACGGCGTACGATGCCCTGGGCCGGGCCGTCGAGGCGTGGCAACCCAACCGGCCGCGCAGCGCGAACCCGACCGGCAGCGAGCAGATCAGCTACACGATCCGCAGTAACGGTCTCTCGGTGATCAGCAGCAGCAAGATCGGGCCGAACGGTCTTTACACCACCTCCAACCAGCTGTACGACGGTCTGCTGCGGGTACGCCAGATCCAGTCGCCGGCCCCGGGTGGTGGACGTCTTCTGACCGACACCCGCTATGACTCACAGGGACGAACTCACAAGTCCACGCAGCCGTACTTCAACGATGCGCCCGTTGACGACCAGCTGTGGACAGCGAGCAGCGACGCGGACATCCCCGGCCTGACAGTGACGCAATACGACGGCGCCGGCCGGCCGGTGGAGCAGATCTACCAGGGTGGAACTACCGAGAAGTGGCGGACCAGCACCCACTACGGCGGTGACCGAGTCGACATCACACCCCCGGCCGGTGGTACTCCGACCACCAGGATCACCGACATGGACGGCCAGACGACCGAGCTGCGGCAGTACAAGGCAGCGACGCCGACCGGCGCGTACGACTCGACCAAGTACACCTACACGCGGGCCGGGCGGCTCGCCTCCGTTCAGAACCCGGCAGGCAGCAGCTGGGAGATCGAGTACGACCTGGCCGGCCGGCAGACGAAGGTCGACGACCCGGACAAGGGTGTGTCGACCAAGACGTACGACGTGGACGGGCGGCTTCTCACCGAAAGCGACGCACGGGGCGTCACGGTGTCCAACAGCTACGACATCCTGGGCCGGAAACTGTCGACCAGCAGTGGCGACACCCTGCTGGCCAAGTGGACCTACGACACCGCATCGTTCGGCAAGGGTCTGCCCGCCTCGGAGACCCGGTACGAGGGCGAGAAGGCCTACACGAGCGCGGTCACGGCGTACAACGCGCTGAACCAGCCGCTGCAGACCAAGTTCACCATTCCTGAGGAAGAGGCCGAACTGGCCGGGACCTACACCACGACGACCAAGTACAACGTCGACGGCAGCCAGCTGAGCACCACGTACCCCGCTGCTGGTGACCTGCCCGCCGAGACTCTCAACCACACCTATGACGACGCGGGCCGCGCTGTGCGAACCTACGGTGGTTTCGACGGCTCGACTGTCGAGTACGCGCTCAACACCGAGTACACGCGCTACGGCGAACTACAGCGCGTGCACCTGGGCGAAGGAACCCAGCGTGCCTGGTTGTCGTATTACTACGACGACCACACCCGTCAGCTGAACCGCAAGATCGTAGATGCCGAGGTGACTCGGCCGATGCAGTCCGATATCCGCTACACCCGCGACCCCAGGGGCAACCTCACCTCGATCTCCGACACTCCGCAAGACCAGACCGGCGATGTGCAGTGCTTCCGGTACGACTACTTGCGGCGTCTGACCGCGGCATGGACGCCCGATTCGGATTGCTCGGCCGAACCGGCTACTGCCGGGCTCGCCGGCCCCGCTCCGTACTGGCACTCCTTCGACTACGACAAGTCGGGCAACCGCGTCACGGAGATCCAGCATGCGGCCGGTGGGGACACCGTCCGGAACTACGCCTACCCGGCCGCTGCCGCGGATCGCCCGCACTCGCTGACCTCGGTGACCAGCGGGACCCGCGTCGACACCTATGGGTACGACGCTGCCGGGAACACCACCTCTCGCAAGGTCGGAACCCGCGACGACCAACTGGCCTGGAACCCCGAAGGCCGCCTCGCCGAGGTCACCGACAAGGCCGGTCGTAAGACGTCCTTCGTGTACGACAACAGCGGCAACCGCCTCATCCGCCGCGACGCGTCCACGGTGAAGCTGACCTTGCCCGGCCAGGAACTGAAGCTCGACCGGTCCACCGGCACTGTCAAGACCACCCGTTACTACATGCACGCCGGAGCCACCGTCGCCGCTCGCAGCGCCACCAGCCTGACCTGGCTGGCCGATGACCACCAAGGCACTGCTCAGGTCAGCATCGATGCCGCCAGCCAGGCGGTCACCAAACGCCGGCAGACGCCCTTCGGCGCCTCTCGCGGTGGCCCGGTCGGCTGGCACGACGAGAAGGGTTTCGTGGGCGGCAGCAACGACGCGTCCACCGCACTGACCCACATCGGTGCCCGGGAGTACGAGCCGGAGACCGGCCGCTTCATCTCGGTCGACCCGATCATGGACGTGGCCGACCCGCAGCAGATGCAGGGCTACGCCTACGCCAACAACAGCCCGATCACCAACTCGGACCCGTCCGGTCTGAAGTTCTGTGGCTCGGAGGAGTGCACCGAGGTGGCCTCGGGTGGTCACTGCTCGTGCAACCCGCCGCCGAGGCCGCTGTCGGTGGACGTCCAGCCGGACATCCCGCAGAAGCCGAAGGCGCAGAAGCCGAAGGTGCAGAACCAGCGCCTGGACCGCATCCTCAGTCACATCTACCCGGAGGCGACGGACCGGAGCTGGATCGGCAGCGGCAAGCAGGCCGATGCCTTGCGCAACGAACTGCTGACCGGCCGGGCCACCAAGGGGATCTACCATGCCGACGCCGTGGCCCGTGACCTCTCGGCCCTGGTCACCCTGCTGCAGGACGACGACATCCAGGGCAGCCAGGGCCGGCCGATCATGACGGACATCGACCGTGCGCACGCGATCGCCGAGGCCAGGGAACTGCTGGGCGGCCTGAATCAGGAGGATCGCACCGGTATGGTGACCCGGGCGATCAACGAGGATGCCAACAAGAACAAGGGATTCCGGGACGCGATGAGCCGGGCGAAGGAGAAGGCCGCCTTCCGGCACGTCAGTGACGCCACCTTCAACCACGGCGGCCCGAAGGAGAACGGCGTGGTTCGCCAGTGGTACCCCGAGAAGGGCGCGACCACCAGGGGCTTCATCAGAGGGATGGGCGCACTCGGCGTCGTGCCGACCGTGATCGATCTGGCGAAGATCAACCTGACTCCGGGTGGGAACCAGAAGGAGAAGTTCGTCGGTAACCTCTGCGCGGTCGGAGACCCGGTCGGGATGATGTGTGGTCCGGAAGGAATGGGCGCCGCGTATCTTCGGAGCAAGGAGGACATGACGGGATGACGGCTGACGACGAGATCCAGGTCGACACGGCGGCCGGACCGCTGCGGGTCAGCCGGCGAAGCCCGACCGCGCAAGCTCTGGCTCCTGGCCGGCTGGCCGCGGACCGGCGCGAGCAGGTCGATCGTGGGCTGATGGACTGGAGCCTCGGCAGTGAACTCGCCGACCTGCTGTGGATGACGGTCCCGGCTGCCCGGGCCGCTCTGGCGGAACTGGCCGGCCGGGAGCTGGCCGACGCGGTCGAGTACGGGCGGTTCCTGAACGGACCGCTGTACGGAGATGTCGCAGCTCTCGTCCATGCGGACGTGCTGCTTCCGGCACTGGCTGACGGTCGGCGAGACGTCGTAGCCGCGACTCTCGCGGTGCTGCACCGAGTGATCGCCGAGGCGGACGGCGACTTCCGGTGGGAGACGATCGACGGCTACGTGATCCGGATGCTCGAGAAGGAGGGCCACGGAGGGGTGTTGCGCGACATCGACCCGCAGCTGATGAAGCTCGTCCGAGCGACCCGGCAACGCCTCGGGCAGCAGTAGCTACTGCACGGCGGCTGACGGTTGGGAGCGGCGCAGGATGACTGCTGTAGGCAGCAGCGCCGCTCCCACCGCGAGGCCCAGGCAGACGGTTCCGATGCCGAGCAAGGTCACCCAGGGGACGGTGGTCGGGACGTTCGTCAGGTCTACCGTCATCGCGTTGCGGATCAGCAGGCCGACAGTGACCGTGATCACCGTGCCCAGGCTGAGCGCGACGGCGCCGACCAGGGTGGATTCCCAGAGCACCATCCGGCGGAGCTGGGCAGGCGTCGCGCCCAGGAGCCGCGAGGTCACGAACTCGTGGCGGCGCTGCAAACTGCCCATCAGGAGCGTGTTGGCGATGGCGATCGCGCTGTAGAGGGCGGCGGGGCCGAGGAGCAAGATCAGGCCGAACTGGTTGCCGCTCCGGATCCCTTCGCCTTCCGCACGCTCCCACTCCTCCGCCGGTACGGCGTTCGCGCCGGTGCCGGTCAGCTTTTGGCGGAGCGCTTCGGCCAGAGCTGTTGGTTCCACGCCCGGAGCCGGCTCGATGAACCAACGGGTCGGGGTGGCTTCCGGAGCGTGTTGGCGGGCCAGCTCGAGCGGCACGAAGAAGTGTGGGTTCACGTCCAGGGCGTCCTTGAGGATCGCGACCACCGTGAGCTGGTCGGCGGTCCGGTCGGTGAAGGTCACGCTGATCCGGTCGCCCATCCGGTAGTTGCCTAGCCCCGCCATCTCCTTGCTGACAGCAATTGTCCTGCCGGTGAGATCGGCCAGACTGCCGGTGATCGGGGTGAGGTCGCGGGTCCGGGAGGCGATCGCCGGATCGATGCCTTCGATGCTCTCCAGGTCGGCGGTGTCCCGGTCCGTCCGGATGAAGTCGAGTGGGATGGCGCCGTCGGCCACCGCGACGCCCGGCGTACCGGGGATGAGCGCCGCGACCCGCTGGTCGTTCTCCGGCGCGGTCACCACGACGGAGGCACGGACGGTGTCGCGGATGGCGGCGGTGGAGGCGTCGGCGGCGAAACTCAGGGTCAGCACCATCGAGCCGGCGATCGCGGAGATGGCGAGGATGGGCGCGGCCAGCGATGCGCTGCGGCGCGGGGCCGCGACCACGTTGCTGCGGGCGAGCCGCCCCGACACGTTGGTCCAGGCCACCAGCGGGATCGCCCAGAGACGACCGGCCAGCGGTACGACGAGCGGAGCGAGCAGCGTCAGCGCGACCACCAGCAGCATCGGTGTGAACATCGCCAGCGGGATCACCGCCTCGCCC
The DNA here is from genome assembly GCF_027627575.1 of Kribbella sp. CA-293567. NCBI lineage: Bacteria > Bacillati > Actinomycetota > Actinomycetes > Propionibacteriales > Kribbellaceae > Kribbella > Kribbella sp. CA-293567. The sequence goes on along the minus strand of NZ_CP114065.1, from coordinate 4,059,631 downwards.
GTCCCCGGGCGGATCAGCGCGAGCAGCACGATCGATCCGGCCAGGAAGAGAGTGCCGAAGATCACCCGTACGACGCCGATCCGCGGTGGTTCGAGCGCCGCTTCCCGCAACGCGTCAACGGCCCCGATCCGCCCGGCACGACGTGCGGCCGACCGGGCACCGAGCATCGCGACGATCAGCCCGGCCCCCGTCGCGATCGCCAGCGGCACCCACGGGCTGGCGGGCTCGAGCTTCACCGGCGCCAGTTCCGTGTATGACGCCTTGGCCAGCAGCAGGGGAGTCGCCAACTGCGCCAGCACGGCTCCCGTGAGTGACGCGGCGAGCGCGACCACCAGCGCCTCGCCGAGGATCATCCGCTTGACCTGCCGCGGAGTGGCGCCGATCAGCCGCAGCAGGCCGACCTCCCGTCGGCGGGAGGCGACGGCGAAGGCGAAGGTGCTGGCGATCACGAAGATGGTGATGAAACCGCTGAGCACGCCGACCATGCTGAGGACGACCTGCAGACCGGACACGTCCTCACCAGACAATACGACGCGGGCGGTGGTCGGTGGGTCGGCGTTCGGCAGGTTGACGACGACGGTGTCGGCGGACGGACCGCGGTAGGCCACGGTGGCGGCCGTCGCGGTGGCGGCCAGGCCGAGCAGGAAGACCCCGACGGCGAGCGCGACGAACGAACCGGCGTACAGGGATCGGTGCTGGTGGACGGTCTGCCGGCTGAGGAAGAGCATCAGCGCTCCAGGTCGCTCATGGCGGCGGCGATCTGGGCCGGGCTGCCGTGGTCGAGCGAGCCGGCCACCAGACCGTCGGACAGGAACAGCACCCGTTCGGCGTACGCCGCCGCGACCGGGGCGTGGGTGACCATCACGACGGTCTGGCCGGCCCGGTCGGTTGCCGTCCGCAACAAGCTGAGGATCTGCCGGCTGGTACTGCTGTCCAGCGCGCCGGTCGGCTCGTCGGCGAAGAAGACGGCCGGCTGGGTGATCAGCGCCCGGGCGATCGCGACCCGCTGCTGCTGCCCACCGGACAGCTCGGCCGGACGCCGGCGGGCCTTGCCTTCGAGACCGACCTGATCGAGGACCCGGTGCACGTCGTCGCGGCGAGGCTTGCGGCCGGTCAGCCGCAGCGGCAGCGCGACGTTGTCGTAGACCGTCAGCGAGGGCAGCAGATTGTAGGCCTGGAACACGAAGCCCATCTGCTCGCGCCGCAGCTTCGTGAGCGCTACCTCGCCGAGCCCGCGCAGGTTGGTGCCGCCCAGCATGACCTGGCCGGTGGTCGGCTGGTCGAGGCCGGCCGCGCACTGCAGCAGGGTGGACTTGCCCGATCCGGAGGCGCCCATCACGGCGGTGAAGGAGCCGCGGACGAAGTGGTACGTGACGCCGCGGAGCGCCTCGACCGAGCCCGCCTTCGAGCGGTAGGTCTTGGTGATCCCGTCCAGCAGCAGGGCAGGCGGTTCACTCGGTACGGCGATGCTGCGCGTCGGCGCTGGGCTGGTCATGGTTCCAGCAAACCGGTTCCGCCCGCTCCGGACGCTGGCCTACGGGCGAGGCCTGGAGTAGCGCACGCGCTACCGCCTTTCGGCCCGTCGCGCCCCTAGGGTTGAGCAAATGGAGAAACCGACCACGGCCTGGGCCGCGCTGAGCTCGAAGCGGTTCCTGATCTCGTCCTGGCCGTGGCGCAGCTATGCCTATCTGCTCACCTCGGTCCCGGCCGGCCTGGTCACGATCGTCGTCCTGTTCGTCTCCGCGGTGCTCGGCGCGGTACTGATCCCGGTCCTGGTCGGGATCATGATCATCGCCGCGTTCCCGGTGTTCGGCGTACTGATCGGGATCGTCGAGCGGTGGCGGGTGCGGTTGATGATCCCGGCCGGGGTGCCGAGTCCGCACGCGGCGATCCCCGCCGGGTACGCCCTGCGGGCCCGGTTGGCCTTCCGCCGCCGCGAACGCGCTTCTCTGCGGGCACTGGGCTACGGTCTGCTGCTGGGCTTCTTCGTCTGGCCGTTGAGCCTGGCGTTCGCGGGCCTGAGCGTCACCGTGCTGGGCGTGACCGTGCTCGCTCCGTTCATCGCGGGCAACGGGGACCTGGGAATGGGGCCTTGGACTCTGCAGAACTCCTGGGACGGTTTCGTCTTCCTCGTCGCCTTCGGGCCGCCCTGGTACGTCGTCAGCTCCTACATCCTCGGTGCGCTCGCCGGGGCGGAGGCCGAGCTGGCCAAAGCGCTGCTGGGACCTCGCGAAGAGGAACTCCGCCGCAACGTCGCCGCGCTGCGTCGGTCGCGGCTCGATCTGGTGGACGCGTTCGAGACGGAGCGCGCGCGGATCGAGCGGCATCTGCACGACGGCGTACAGCAGCGGCTGGTCGGGCTGACGATGACGCTCGGGCTGGCAGAGCTCGACCTTCCCGAGGGGGAGGGGCGGCGGCTGGTGGTCAAAGCCCACGGTGAGGCCGAGGCCGCGCTGGCCGACCTGCGTGAGGCGGTGCGCGGGATCCATCCACGGGTGCTGGTCGATCACGGGCTGGAGGCCGCGGTCCGGGAGGTGGCCGACCGCAGCCCGTTGCCGGTGAGCGTGCGGATGGCGCTGCCCGAGCGGTTCCCAACGCCGATCGAGGCCGCGGCGTACTTCGTCGTCAGCGAGGCACTGGGCAATGTCGCGAAACACGCCCGGGCGACGCACTGCGCGGTGGAGGGCTGGGTCTCGGGTGACCGCTTGGTCGTGACGATCACCGATGACGGGGTGGGTGGGGCAACCATCGGCAACCCGCCCGGTACGTCGTCAGCGGGCCCGAAGGCGACCCTTGGCGGCACCGGTTTGACCGGGCTGGTGACCCGGTTGGACGCGCTGGGAGGGACACTCGACCTGTCCAGCCCACCCGGTGGGCCGACCCGACTGAGGATGGAGTGCCCGTGCCGGCTCGACGACTGAGCATCGTCCTGGCTGAAGACTCACTGCTGTTGCGCGAAGGACTGGCCAGCATCCTGGACCGGGCCGGCCACGTCGTCCGGGATGCGGTCGGCGACGCGGACACCCTGCTGGCAGTCGTCCGCAAGGAACCGCCGGACGTCGTCATCACCGACGTGCGAATGCCTCCGGGCCACAGCGACGAGGGCCTGCGCGCCGCTGCCGCGATCCGCGCCGACTTCCCGGAGATCGGCATCCTGGTGCTGTCGCAGTACGTCGCCGACGCGTACCTCTCGTCGCTGCTGGAGACCACCACCGGCGGGATCGGCTATCTGCTGAAGGACCGGGTCGGGCACGTGGCGGAGTTCCTGGCCTCGCTGGACCGGGTCGCTTCGGGCGGCACGGTGGTCGACCCAGAGGTGGTCCGGCAGCTGCTCGCGCGGAGACGGGACGACGGGCCCTTGGCGGCTCTGACTCCGCGTGAGCTCGAAGTACTCGCATTGATGGCGGAGGGCCGGGTGAACTCCTCGATCGCGAAGCAGCTGGTCGTCAGCGAGGCGGCGGTCCGCAAGCACGTCGGCAACATCTTCGCCAAGTTGCGGCTGGACGACGGCCGCGATCGCCGGGTGTCGGCCGTGCTGACGTATCTACGGAGCTGAACCGCTTGTGTCGCGAGGGAGGATTTCGGGGTGACTTGGGCTGACGAGGGTGACATCCGCAAGGTGCTGGCCGACTGCGAGACCTGGGCGGTGGTCGGCCTGTCGGGCAACACCCGGCGGGCGGCGTACGGGGTGGCGAGGTTCTTGCAGTCGCACGGCAAACGGATCGTGCCGGTGCACCCGGCCGCGGAGACCGTGCACGGCGAGCAGGGCTACGCCTCGCTGGCCGACATCCCGTTCCCGGTGGACTGCGTCGACGTCTTCGTCCGCTCCGAGCTGGCCGGCGAGATTGCCGACCAGGCGGTGGGAATCAATGCGCGCGCGGTCTGGTTCCAGCTGGATGTGGTGGATCCGGACGCCTTCACCCGGACGACGGCCGCGGGACTCACGATGGTGATGGACCGCTGCCCGGCGATCGAGTGGGGACGCCTGGGTCCGTCCTGACCTGTTCCGGCGAACTGAGGGGCCCTATGTTCACGATCGACACCTCGACCGACTTCGGTGCACGGATCGAGCGGCAGCTGCGCGACGAACAGGTGGTCTGGCTGACCACCGTCGGCAGATCCGGTACGCCGCAGCCCAATCCCGTCTGGTTCGGCTGGAACGGTGACGAGCTCCTCGTCTTCAGCCAGGCCGGCAAGGCCAAGGTGCACAACGTCGCGAACCAGCCGCGCGTGTCGCTGAACTTCAACGCGACCTTCACCGGCGGCGACATCGGCGTGATCACCGGCGACGCCACCCTGGACGGCCCGCCGGCCACCGCCGAAGAGCTGGCCGCCTACGACGCGAAGTACGCCGAAGGCCTGGCGAGTCTCGACATGAGCGCGGAGACCTTCCACCGCGACTACCCGACCCTGATCCGGATCAAGCCGGACAACCTCCGCGGCTTCTAGGCAGCGGTCGTCGCGGGTGGGTCCGCTGGACCCACCCGCGTCCCGGCATGCGTCAACTCAGTTGAGGTAGCCCTCGACCACGTCGGCGGAGCGGGGCTGGGCGGCGTCCGGGTCCTCGCCGAACTCGCGCTTGGCGCGGCGCTGGCGCAGCAGGTCCCAGCACTGGTCCAGCTCGACCTCGAGGGCGCGCAGGCGGGTGCGCTCGTCCTCGTCGGAGACGGTGCCGGCGGCGTGCTTCGTGCGGAGGTCGTGCTCCTCGGCAACGAGCTCGTCGATGCGGTGGAAGAGGCTCTTGTCGTCGGTCATACCGAAACGGTACGCCCGTCGGGAAGCGTTGACCTGGCCAGGAGCTCGGTCGTGGCCAGGATCGCCAGCGACTCGGCGGCGACCAGGCCGATCAGCACGACGAGCTGCAACGCGGCGGCCGCGGTCGGTGAAGCACCGCCAAGAACCATTCCGACGAACGCCCCGGGCAGTGTCACGAGGCCGACCGTGCGGGTCTGGTCGAGGGCCGGCAGCAGTGCGTCGCCGGCGGTCGGGCCGGCCACCAGCTTGAACGCGTCCGGTGGCAGCAGCCCGATCGAGAGCCCCGCCTCGTACTCGCCGAAGCTCGACCCGTACTCCGAGAGCAGCCGCCGCCCGGCCAGCGTGGTGGCGTTCATGGCGCCGCCGATGATGATGCCGCCCATCGGCAACAGCGTCTCGGGGTTGCGGGGCACCACGCCGGGCAGCAGCAGGAGCAGCAGGACGAGACCGGCGCCGGCCCCGATCGCCAGTGCGCAGATCGCGAGCTGGCGCGGCACCACCGCGACGGATCGGATCCGCCGGGTGCTGGTGATGGTCGCGACCGTCAGCATCACCGCGATGAACGCGAGCGCGCCGAGGGTCGACTGGAGTGCGAAGCCGACTACGGCTCCGACGGCAGCCAGCTGCAGCACCGCGCGCACGGCAGCCGTGACGATGCCTTTGTCGTGCCGCAGTGACGCCAGCCGCGACCCCACCACCGCGATCACGACCAGCAGCGGCAGCACCACGATCGCGGCGAGACCGAGTCCCGTGTCGGTGGTCATGACGGGATCAGCCTGTCACGAAGTCCGCTTCGTCGTAGGCATGCTCTGATCGCTCGCCACCGTCCACCTTGGCGGCCTCGTCGGTGCGCAGCTCGACCCGGCGGATCTTGCCCGAGATGGTCTTCGGCAGCTCCGCGAACTCGATCCGCCGGATCCGCTTGTACGGCGCCAGGTGGTCGCGGCAGAACTGCAGGATCTCCGCGGCCAGTTCCCGCGTCGGCTCCTGGCCGGCCACCAGTACGACGTACGCCTTGGGCACCGCGAGCCGGACCGGGTCGGGCGACGGCACCACCGCAGCCTCGGCAACGGCCGGGTGCTCGATCAGCACCGACTCCAGCTCGAACGGCGAGATCCGGTAGTCACTGGCCTTGAACACGTCGTCGGAGCGGCCGACGTAGGTGATGTAGCCGTCCTCGTCACGGCTCGCGACGTCGCCGGTGTGGTAGAAACCGCCGCGCATCGCCTCGTCGGTCATCTCCTGGGCGTCGCGGTAGCCGCGCATCAGCGGCACCGGCGGCGGAGCGAGCTCGATGCAGATCTCGCCGTCGTCGCCGATCTCGCCGGTGGCCGGGTCGACCAAGGCGATCGAGTACCCCGGGAGCGGACGGCCCATCGAGCCGAGCTTGACCTCCTGGCCGGGCGGGTTGCCGATCTGCGCGGTCGTCTCGGTCTGGCCGTAGCCGTCCCGGATGGTGACGCCCCAGGCGCTGCGGACCTGCTCGATCACCTCCGGGTTGAGCGGCTCGCCGGCCGAGATGCACTCCCGGACGGGCACCTCGACCGCCGCCAGGTCGGCCTGGATCAGCATCCGCCAGACCGTCGGCGGCGCGCAGAAGGTGGTCACGCCGTAGGTCTGCAGGACCTGCAGCAGCTTTTCGGCGTCGAAACGGGCGTAGTTGTGCAGGAAGACGGTCGCGCCCGCGTTCCACGGCGCGAAGACGTTGCTCCAGGAGTGCTTCGCCCAGCCGGGCGAGGAGACGTTGAGGTGCACGTCGCCGGGCTGCAGGCCGATCCAGTACATGGTGGAGAGGTGGCCGACGGGATAGCTCACGTGGGTGTGCTCGACCAGCTTCGGCTGGCTCGTCGTACCGGAGGTGAAGTAGAGCAGCAGCGAGTCGTCGGCCTGGGTGTCGGCTTGCGGGACCGGTCCGTCGAAGCCGCGCGAATCGTCGTAGTCGAGCCAGTTGTCCACAGCCCCACCGACGCTGACCCGGATGCAGTCGTCGACGATACCCTCGTACCTGGACGTGTCCGCACTGCTGGTCACCACAGCCCGTACCGCGCCCCGCGTGATGCGATCGGCCAGGTCGGCGTCGGTCAGCAGCGTCGTGGCCGGAATCATCACCAGACCGGCGCGGATGCAGGCCAGCATCACCTCCCACAGCGGCACGGTGTTGCCGAGCACGATCAGCACTCGATCGCCCTGCTGCAGTCCAGCCTCGGCGAGCCACCCGGCCACCTGTCGCGAACGCTCAGCCATCTCGGCGTAGGTCAGCGAGTTGACCTCGCCATCGTCCTCCACGATGGTCAGCGCGGCCACCTCGGCCTGCTCGACCGCCAGCGCGTCGAACCAGTCCCTGGCCCAGTTGAACCGCTCGAAGGTGGGCCACTTGAAGTCCCGGCAAGCGGTCTCGTAGTCCTCCCGATGGGCGACCAGGAAGTCCCGCGCGTCGCGAAAGGCCCGGGTGGTGTCCGAGGTGCTCTGTTCCACGCTCATCCCCGCACTATTGCCGAGCGCATCGACATCGGCAAACGCCGGGTTTGCGTCGTGGCACGCACAGTGACTAAAGTCGAACGCATGTTCGATCCTTGGTCTACCCCATGGGCGCGCTGGCCGTCAGCCGACGGCGAGGGCCAGGACGGATCCGGCCAGGACGAGGGGAGTGAGGATGAGACCGCGCCAGAGGAAGGACCACCACGAGATGTGCACACCGGCGGCGCGGCAGCGGTCGCGCCACAGCAAGGTCGCCAGCGACCCCCAGAGGGTGAGCAGGCAGCCGGCGTTGACCCCGATCAGGAGCAGCATCATCCGGGTGCCGTCCGCCGCGGCCACCGGCTCCATCGCCAGGTACGCCGGGAGGTTGTCGACCGCGTTGGCGCCGAGGGCTGCCGTGCCGGTCAGCCGCAATTGCGCCGCCAGGCCGTCTGGGGAAGTGCCGGCGATAGTGCTGAGCAGGTCTTCCAGACCGTGGGCGGTGAGAGCGCCGACCACGAGGAAGAGTCCGACCACCGTGACGACCAGCCGCCACGGCACGAGCGACCAGGTCAGCGCGCCGCGTCGGCGTACGGCGAAGAGGACGAGGAGCGCGATCGCTCCGGCGCTGGCCGGCCAGGCCACGTCGATACCGGTCACAAAGGCCGGCCCGAGCGCGAGACAGACGGCCGCGGAGCCCCAGAACAGCACCTTGTCGTCCAGTCCGGGCGTCGGGGGTACGACGTAGGTCCGACGCAGGTCGCGGTGGAAGAGCGCCGCAAGGACCGCGACGGTGATCAGGATCGCCGCGATCGCGGGTCGCCAGCTGAGGCCCAGGTAGTCGGTCAGCCCGAGACCGAGCTGGTCGAACTGGTGCAGCGCGAGCAGATTGGTGAGATTGGACACCGGCAGCAGCATCGACGCCGTGCCGGCCAGCCAGACCGTGGTGAAGGCGAACAGCTTCGGCGGGACCTCGAGCTGGCGCGCCATCGCGAGCACCACCGGGGTGAGCAGCACGGCGCAGGTGTCGAGGGAGAGCACGATGGTCAGGGCGGTCGCGAGCACTACGACGAGCAGCCAGAGTCGCCACATCCGGCCCCGAGCCAGATGAGCTGCTTCACGGGCGGCGACGTCGAAGACCTTCGCTGCGTCGGCGAGCCCGGCGATCACCGTGACGGCGACCAGGAAAACCAGCACCGGAGCGATTCGCTCGATCACCGCGAGCGCGTCCGAGGGTCCGAGCAGACCGGTGGCGAGCGCAACGATCCCGCCGAGCGCACTCAACCACCACATGGAATCGCCGCCCTCCGAAGCCCGGTGTGTGAGTACGCTGGCCGCGTGACAGTGCCGGAACAGCCTCAGCGACCGGCTCAGTATGCCGTGGAGCACCCGGCCGGCTATCCAGCGGAGTACGAAGCGGATGTGGTCCTGCGCGACGGGGCGACAGCGCACTTGCGGCCGATCACCCCGGGTGACGCCGAGCTGCTGGTCTCCTTCTACGCGCGGGTCTCCGAGCAGTCGAAGTACTACCGCTTCTTCGCGCCCTATCCGCAACTGTCGGATCGCGACGTGGCGCGGTTCACCCAGGTCGACTACGTGGACCGGCTGGCGTTGATCGTGACCGTCGGCGACGCGATGATCGGCGTCGGGCGGTACGAGCGGACCGGGCGGCGGACCGCCGAGGTCGCGTTCCTGATCGAGGACGCGCACCAGGGCCGGGGCCTGGGGCAATTGTTTCTCGAGCACCTGGCCCAGTCGGCGCGCGAGCACGGCATCACCCGGTTCATCGCCGAGGTGCTGCCCGACAACCGCAAGATGATCACGGTCTTCACCGAGGCCGGGTACAAGGTCGCGCGCGAGTTCGAGGACGGCGTGATCATGGTCGAGTTCGACATCGCGCCGACCGACACCTCGTTCGGGGTGATGCAGGCCCGCGAGCAGCGCTCGGAGGCGCTCTCGATCGCGCGGCTGCTGAGCCCGGCCGGCGTCGCGGTGATCGGTGCGTCGCGGCGGGCGGGCACGATCGGCAACGCCCTGCTGCGCAATCTGCGGGACGGCGGGTTCCCCGGCCGGTTGTACGCGGTGAACGCCGACACGCAGGCCGACGAGATCGACGGCGTACCGGCGTACCCGACGATCCGGGACGTGGACGGTCCGGTCGACCTGGCCGTGGTCGCGGTCCGGGCCGAGATGGTCGCCGACGTGATCCTGGACTGTGCGGCCAAGGGCGTGCGGGGGCTGGTGGTGGTGTCCAGCGGTTTCGCCGAGATCGGGGACGAAGGCCGCAAGCGTCAGCGCTACCTGGTCGGCCTGGCCCGGTCGTACGGGATGCGCGTGATCGGCCCGAACGCGCTGGGTGTGATCAACACGGCCGCCGGGGTCAGCCTCAACGCGACCCTCTCGCCGCTGATGCCGAGTCGTGGGCGGGTCGCGTTCTTCTGCCAGTCCGGCGCCCTCGGCGTGTCGATCCTGGCCGACATGGTCGGCCGCGGTCTTGGTCTCTCGAGCTTCGTCTCGGCCGGCAACCGAGCCGATGTCTCCGGCAACGACCTGATGCAGTACTGGTACTCCGACGAGGCGACCGAGGTGGTCCTGCTCTACCTCGAGTCGCTGGGCAACCCCCGCAAGTTCAGCCGGGTCGCTCGTCGGCTGGCCGGGCGCAAGCCAGTGATCGCGCTGAAGTCCGGCCGCGCCACGCAGGGTGTTCCGCTCGGCCACACGGTCCGCCGCAGCACGTTGCCATCGGCAACGGTCGACTCGTTGTTCCGGCAGAGTGGCCTGATCGGCGTCGACACGCCGGGTGAGCTGTTCGACGTCGCCCAGTTGATGGCGCACCAGCCGCTGCCCAAGGGCCGCCGGGTCGCGATCGTGAGCAACTCCGACGCCCTCACCCTGCTCGCGCTGGACTCGATGGCCGGCTGTGGGCTCGACGTCGCGGGCGACCCGCGCACGCTGAACGCCGAGGCAACGGCCGCCGACTTCGGTGGCGCGCTGGAAGAAGTCTTCGCCGACGAGCGGGTCGACTCCATCGTGGTGATCTTCACCCCACCCGTCCAGTCGAACGGCGCCGAAGTCGCGGAGGTCCTCGCCGCCGCGGCCGCCGGATCGGACAAGCCGGTCGTCTCCACCTTCCTCGCATCCCGCAGCGTCCCCGCGCAACTTCGCGTCTCCGACGAGCAAGGCGGCGCCGCCCGCGGCTCGATCCCGTCCTTCTCCTCCCCGCAGTACGCCGTGGGAGCGCTGGCCAAAGCCACGCAGTACGCGGAATGGCGGCGGCGCGCGGACAGCACCATTCCTGAACTACCGGACGTCGACACCGCCGGCGCGGAAGACTTCGTCGCCGAGTTCCTGCAGCGCCACCCCGCGGGCGCCGACCTGGACGACGCCGACCGGCAGCGGCTGCTGAGCTTCTACGACATCAGCGTGCTGCCCGCCTTCCCGGTCCTGTCGGCAGACGAAGCGGTCGCCCGAGCGGAGGACCTCGGCTTCGAGGTGATCCTCAAGGCGACCGCCGAGCAATGGCGGATGCGCCCCGACCTGGCCGACATCTGGCGTCACATCCACGACGAAGACGACATGCGCGAGGCCTGGGCCGAGATGACCCGAACCTTCGGCGTCGCCGCCGACCCCGGACGAGCGCAGTTCGTGGTCCAGAAGATGGCGCCTCCCGGCGTACCGGTGGTGATCTCGGCACTGGAAGACGTCGCCTTCGGCCCGGTCGTCTCCTTCGGCCTCTCCGGCGTAGCCACCGACCTCCTCGGCGACCGCGCCTACCGCATGCCACCCCTCACCACCGTCGACGCCGCCGAAATGGTCCGCGAAGTCCGCGCGGCCCCCCTCCTTTTCGGCTACCGAGGCTCCGACCCGGCCGACATCCCCGCCATCGAAAACCTCCTCCACCGAGTCTCCCGCCTGACCCTGGAACTCGAAGAGGTAGTCCGCTGCGACCTCCGCTCAGTACTGGTAGCAGCCCAAGGCGCCACCATCCTCGACACCACCATCCGCATCGCCCCCAACGAAAAACCCCGCCAGGACACCCCAGCCCGCCGACTCACCTGACAACTCCCTCCGCACCCCGACTCGTGACGCACGCTCCGCTTCGCTCCGCCGCCTGCCTCGCACGCGAACGCTGACGCTGCAGGTGAAGCCTCGGTGGTCATCCCGTGCGGGGAAGGTTCGCGGCGCATGCTCCGCTTCGCTACGCCTGCTGCGTTGCTGCGTTGCCGCGGTGATGCGCGAGTCCCGCTGAGGCGAGGCGGGCGCAGGCGCGTCGCGACGGCTGCTCCGCGCCCGCTTAAGAGGCGAATACGGGGTCGAGGTGGCAGCTCGGCCGACGTCCCGCGCTAACGGGCTTGCGATGTTGGCGTGGTCGTTGCTTCAACAACTCGGGCTACAGGACTCCAGCCATCGCGCCCGGGGTCCTGGGTTCCCCCTGACGGTGATGTCCGGCTTCCGCTTCGTCCGGTACGCCGCGAAGGCCGCCAAGCCGGTGCTGATCATCAACCCGGGCCACACCCGAGGCGACCCGTACGCCGATGTCCGGGTGAACCTTCCACCGGGCGAGGCGCTGACCAGCCTGACGGACGTCCTCCGTTGCTCATCAAGGAAGTTCGTACACAACGACAGGCAGTAGTGCCCGATTTGCCGACCAGCCACCGAGTCGGGAGCCTGCCGTGATGGCGTCGAGGCGACTACTGCCTGTCATCGTGTCCGCCAGGGCGCGATCGCAAGCGCCGGGCGCTCCGACGCGGTCACACGAACCTCACAGGACCAAAGCACCGGGGGCAGAATCCTTCCGCGCACCCATCGGGACTGCTCGGCCGGTGTAACGCCGGTCGGCGCGCCGGTCGGCGACGAGCCCACCACGTCGAAGGCTGTCGCGTCTTCCTGCCACCAGCCTGATACATCCCCGGGCTCGACACCTCCGTAGGCGCGGCACATCCGCAGGCCCGATACATCCGCAGGCCCGACACATCTTTGGTCTGACACATCCCGAGGCCTCGACACATCCCGCCGCAGCGCGATCGGCAGCCGGCCCGTGCAACACCAGCAGCAGGCCGAGCAGGATCTTGCGCCGCCGCGACCACGTCTTCCAGCGAGGCTTCTTCACGCGGCACGACAACTAGTCCCTCAACGCCGGGCGGCGCTGTCCAGCTCCCGGGGAGCCGTGCCGAGGTTCCCGGACGAACTAGGCAGCTCCGCCGACGCCAGCAGAGCGAGCTTGTCGGCATCGCTCGACCCCGCGTCCGCGTGATAAACGACGAGTTTCAAATCCTCCGCACCGTCGATGCTCAGGCGTTCGCGGTTGAGGGTCAGCTCACCGACCTGTGGGTGGTTGATCCGGATCGGTGTTCCGCGCTGTCCGCGTACTTCGTGGCGGGCCCAGAGTTCGCGAAACAGAGGGCTGGCGAGTGAGAGTTCGTCGGTGAGTTCGAGGAAGCGGGGGTCGTCGACATCGTTGCCCACGGCTTGTCGCAGGTTTGCGATCAGGCACTCCGAGACGTTCTTCCATTCCGGCAGCAATGCCTGTTCCGCCGGGTCGAGGAACAGGTCCCTCAGTTGGTTGCCGCCGACGGTGAGGCCGGGAGAGAGGGCTCTGGCGAGACTGTTCGAGGCCAGGATGTCGAAGTACCGGCCCTCGATGAAGGCAGGCTGGACCAGGCCGTCCAGGAGCTTGAGCGCGCCGGGCGGAGGTGTGCCCTGCGCAGATCGGCCTCTGCGCGGCCGGGGCGCCTCCGAGACCAGAGACCGCAGGTGAGCGACATGATCGTCGTCGAGCCGGAGCACGCGAGCGATCGACTCGAGCACCTGCAGGGACGGATTGCGATCGCGCCCCCGCTCCAAACGCAGGTAGTAGTCGGCGCTGATGCCGGCGAGCATGGCGACCTCTTCGCGCCGCAGCCCAGGCACCCGCCGTACGCCGATGTCGGGAATGCCGGCTTGCGCAGGGGTCACCAGTTCGCGTCGGGCCCGCAGGTACGCACCGAGGGCGTTCGTCGTCTCCCTCATGCGATCGACCCGAAGCTCGGCAGAGGGGGGCCTGCCACACCCCAGGCTGAACAGGGCTCTGGTTCCGGCGGGTAGCTGCTCATACCGTTGCCAACGGCCCGCTCGGGCCAGATATTTCGACGGGAGAGACGGGCACATGACAGTCACACTGATCACCGGGGCCAACAAGGGCATCGGGTTCGAGACGGCCAAGCAGTTGCTGGAGCTGGGGCACCTGGTCTACATCGGAGCGCGCGACGTCGAGCGCGGCGAGAAGGCCGCGGCGGAGCTCGGCGCGCGGTTCGTGCAGCTCGACGTGACCGACGACGCCTCGGTGAGCAACGCGCTGGCGACGATCGACGCGGCCGAGGGCCGGCTCGACGTCCTGGTGCACAACGCCGGCATCCTCGGGGACGGCGACATCGACGGCCCCAAGGCGCTGCAGGTCTTCGACACCAACGCGGTCGGCATCGTCCGGGTCACCGAAGCGGCCCTCCCGCTGCTGCGCAAGTCCGCCAACCCCAACGTCGTGACCATCTCGAGCAGCGCCGGCTCGTTCTGGGCGGTAACGAACCCCGACCGGCCGGAGTACCCGATGCCGATCGGGCTCTACTCGGCCTCCAAGGCGGCAGCCACCATGCTGACGATCCAGTACGCGAAGTTCCAGCCGGGCATCAAGTTCAACGCGATCGAGCCGGGCACCACGGCCACCGACATGACCGCCGCCTTCGGTATCGGCCGCTCAGTGGAAGAGAGCGCGGCCTTCGTGGTCCGGCTGGCAACTCTCGCCGAGGACGGTCCGACCGGAACTTTCCAGGACGAGAACGGGACACTGGCCTGGTAGCGAGGATCGACCGATGCCAGATCGTCGGACCATCGGAGCACCTCACATCGGCAACAGGCCAGCCCCCGGCATCTCGGTAGCCTGCCTGGATGACGGCTGTAGAGGTGGTGGGCGTCGCGCGGTGGCTGGCTGAGGTGTTCGGGGTGGGGGAGCCCGTGCGGCTGGCGCGGGTGGGGCGGGGTGCGATGGGGGCCGTGTGGGAGTTGAGGGCTACCGCGGGAGTGTTCGCTGCCAAGCAGTTGTTCTGGTTCGACGGCGGGATGGCGGCGGTCGAGGCGGAGGTGGCGTTTCGGGCGGCGTGTGCGGAGGCCGGGGTGCCAAGTCCTGCGCCGTTGGCCGCGGTCGACGGCGCGTACGTCGTACGTCGCGGTGGTCAGTGGTGGCGGCTCTACGAGTGGGCTGATGGTGAGGTGCCCGACCGGTCGGATGCCGAGGCGGCTGGTTGGCTTGCGCAGCAGATGGGCGCCATCCATGGTCTCGATTGGCCTGGTGGGAAGACCGAGGTGGTCAGCTGGTACCACCGGGTGGAAGTCGATTGGCCCTCGCTCGTCGCCCTCGCGGACAGCGCGCGGGTCGAGTGGGCCGACGCGTTGGCGCGGTCGCAGCCGCGGGTCGCGGAGCTGACTGCGCTCGTCAATGCCGCGCCGATCGGTGAGCCGGTGTGGTGTCACCGAGACCTGCAGAACTCGAACGTACTGCGCTCCGCCGGCCGCAGTTGGCTGGTGGACTGGGACAACGTCGGGTCGCTGGCGCCGTGGCGCGAACTGGGTGCGCTGCTGACCCACCACCTCGATCGGCCGGACGAGCTGCATCGGATCGTCGGCGCCTACCGGACGGCCGGTGGGCCGGCCGAGATCGACAGCCCGACCGGATTCGCGACCGGGCTGGCGATCTCGCTCAACTTCCTGCACGAGCAGGCTTCCGTCGCTCTTGATGCTGGGGCTGCCGGTCAGCATCGGCAGTTCGCCGAGAAGCAGGTGCGGGCGCTGCTCGATTCACTGCCGAGCCTCGCGACCCTCGAGCAGGCTTCCCGAGCAGCGCGCTGACAGACGGCCCACTGACGAACCTCACGTTGGCGTCAGGCAGAGCGTCAGCGATAAGAAACCCGTCAACGGCGGGACCGACGGGGCGCTCACGCAGTACGGCGGTAGATGGCGTCGGTGCGGGTGAGGAGCCGGCTGTCGACCAGGAGGCGGCGGAGGGCGGCGTGGTCAGGGTGCCAGGAGTTCAGGATCGTGTTGACCTCCGGCTCCGGGTAGTCGCGGCCGGGCTCGAAGACCTTGACCAGGTGCTCGAGGACGATCTGCAGCTTCGCGGGGAAGGTCGGGAAGTGCGTCAGCCGTCCATCGCGGATGAAAGCACGGAGTACGGCGTCGCGGGCTGGGTCCGAGTCCAAGGGTTCGGGGTCGCGACGGTTGCTGCGGGCCGCCTCCTTGAAGACGTGCTCGACCGCCTGCAACCCGTCGGCCGAGGCGGTCAGGAGCCCGGTCTTGAGCAGCCGCTGAGCTGCCTTGCCGACAACCGCGGGGGAGAGGCCGGTCGCCGCGGCGATCTGGTCCGGGGTGCGCGCGCCGAGGACGACGGCGGAGTACGTGCGCAGCCTCGACGGTTCGGCCAGAGATCCACAGAGCAGGTCGGCGTTCATGCCTTCCAACGTAATGTCGGCGGCAACCGATTTTCCCCACAGTGCTAGACAGTCCCCATGACCGCCGAGCAACCGCGACCTGGTCCCCACAACGCGATCACCGACGTTCCCGGCGTACTGGTCGGGCAGGTCGAGCGCACCGACCCGCCGTACCTCACCGGTACGACGGTCGTCCACGTCCCCGAGACAGCGGTCGCGGGAGTGGACGTCCGTGGCGGCGCTCCCGGCACCCGCGAGACCGATCTGCTCGATCCGGTGAACTCCAATCCGGGCGTGAATGCGATCGTCCTGAGCGGCGGGAGCGCGTTCGGGCTGGACGCGGCGTCGGGCGTCATGCGGTCGCTCGAAGCGCGAGGGGTGGGGATTCGGGTCGGCGCGGGTGAGTACGACGTCGTACCGATCGTGCCGACTGCGGTGATCTTCGACCTCGGCCGCGGTGGCGGGTTTCAGGCTCGTCCGGACGCGGACTGGGGGTGGCAGGCACTCGACGCCGCCACGGGCGGAGCCGTTGCTGAAGGCAACCATGGTGCGGGTGCGGGGGCCAGGGCAGGTGGGCTCAAGGGTGGGGTCGGGACGGCCAGCGTGGTACTGGCGGACGGTACGACGGTCGGCGCGCTGGTGATCGTCAATGCGGCCGGCTCCGCTGTTGACGCGCAAGGGCGGTTGTATGGCGAGCGCTACGGGCTGGGGGAGGAGTTCGCTGGTCTTCGTACGCCGACTGAGCCGCCGCCGGACCTGCCTGGTCGCATTCCGGGTATGAACACCGTCATCGCGGTGGTCGCCACGGATGCCTCGCTGGACAAGGCCGCCGTCAAACGGATGGCGATGGTCGCGCACGACGGACTGGCTCGCGCGCTCGATCCCATTCACACGCTGCTCGACGGTGACTCGATCTTCGCCTTGTCCACCGGCAAGTCCGAGCGGCTGAGCGTCACTGATCCGGCAGCGCTTCTGCAACTGGAGTCGATCTTCGGAGCTGGTGCGCGGACGCTGTCGCGTGCGGTCGTCCGCGCGATGCTTGCCGCCGAGACGGTCGAGACTCCGGCGGGCAAGATCATCAGTTACCGAGACGCTTACCCGTCAGCGTTCCTGGGGGATGGGAGCACGAACGAGTAGCAGTACGTACGACTCCGGTCGTACGCGTGGCGGCTCATAGGCGCCGAAAGACGCACGGAAGACTGGTCCCGGGGCCGACGAAGTGGTGGTGCTTTCCCGGAAAGCTACCGGGTATGAGCTACCCAGGTCCCCACCCCACGAACCCGCATCAGTCCAACCCCGGCTGGTCCGCCGTGCCGCAGCAGACGGCGGAGGAACACGACCAGTTCACTGCCGTGCAGCAGGTCGGTGGTCAGTCGCAGCATCATCCGACCCAGCAGTTCGCGGGTGGGCAAGGCGTTGGTGGTCAGCAGCAGCAGTTGGCGGCGCAGCAGTTCGCGGGTGGGCAGCAGGCTGGTGGTCAGTCGCAGCAGCGGCCGGCGCAGCAGGTTGCGTACGGGCAGCACGGTGCTCCGGGGCAAGTGGTGCTCGCCGGGCATGGGCTGGTGAAGTTCTACGGCGACGTGGTCGGCCTGGCCGGTGTTGACGTGGAGGTGCGGACCGGGGAGGCGCTCGCTGTCATGGGGCCGTCCGGGAACGGCAAGACCACGTTGCTGCATGTGCTGGCTGGCATCCTCACTCCAGACCAGGGGCAGATCTGGCTGGGTGGTGACCGCGTCGACCAGCTGAACGACGCCGCCCGGACCGTACTGCGCCGCCGCCGGCTCGGGTTCGTCTTCCAGGACAACCAACTGCTCGCCGAGCTTCCCGCCGACGAGAACGTCGCCCTGCCGCTGATGGTCGACGGGGTCTCGCGGCGCGAAGCCATCAGCCGTGCCCGCGGAATGCTCGCGCAGGTCGGTCTGGCCAACGAGGCCGGGCGCCGCCCCGGTGAACTCTCCGGCGGGCAAGCGCAGCGCGTCGCCATCGCGCGTGCTCTGGTCGGTGAACCTCAGGCGGTCTTCGCCGACGAGCCGACCGGCGCCCTCGACGCCGCGACCGGCGCCCAGGTCATCGACCTGCTCGTCGGCGCCGCGACCCATCGCGGCGCGGCCGTGGTCGTCGTCACCCACGACGACGCCGTCGCAGCCCGGTGCCACCGCGTCGTACGGATCGTCGACGGCAAGGTGAGCGACCGATGAACCCGATGACCGACCTCGGTCTGCGGTTCGTCCGCAGGCCGGGACCGGGCGGACGAGCCGCCAACCTGGCCGCGCTCGGCGCCACCGCGATCGTCGCGCTGCTGGTCACCTTCCTGATCGCCGGCTCGCTCGGCCTCAAGCACCGGTCCGACCGGATCGGCTGGCGCGCCACCGACGACGGCACCGTGCAGACCGCCGTCGGTGTCGTCAACGAGCTCGACGACATGGCCGCCGGCATCCCCATCTCCCGGTACGACGTCGCCATCAACGACCCCGGTAAGAGCAGTGAACTCCCACCACCTCCGGGCCTGACCAGAGTGCCCAAGCCCGGCGAGGTATTCGTCTCACCCGAGGTCGCCAAGCACTGGTCGGCCGACCTCGCCAAGCGTTACGACCTCGCCAAGCCGACGGGCGTCATCAGCGACCAGGGCCTGTCGTCCACCAGCGAATGGGTGATCATTCAGGGCGTCGAGAAGAACTCGCCCGGCGTCGCGGCCGGCGACAATCCGAAGTACCTCGAAACCTGGAACGGCAAGGCACTCGACGAGCGGATGTCGACCCTGCTCGTGCTGGTCGCGTTCGGCATCACCCTGGTCCTCTTCCCGCTGCTCAGCCTGGTCGGCCAGGCAGCAGGTGTCGCCGCCAAGCGCCGTGAGCATCGCCTGGCGGCGCTCAGACTGGCCGGCTCCACCCGTGGCCAAGTGCTCTGGCTGAGCGCCGTCGAACAAGCGGTGCTCGGCCTGATCGGCGCCGTCGCCGGAGTGATCGGCTACACCTTGCTCACCCCGCTGATCGCGCGGATCCCGCTCGGTGGCGGCCGCTGGTACGTGCACGACCTGACCCCGAGCTGGTGGGTCGTCCTGATCGTGCTGCTCGCGGTCCCGGTCCTGTCGGTGCTGAGCGCGCTGATCGGCCTCGGCCGGGTCAGCATCACCCCGCTCGGCGTGGTCCGCGGCCAGA
The DNA here is from genome assembly GCF_027627575.1 of Kribbella sp. CA-293567. NCBI lineage: Bacteria > Bacillati > Actinomycetota > Actinomycetes > Propionibacteriales > Kribbellaceae > Kribbella > Kribbella sp. CA-293567. Next base: position 4,040,805 of record NZ_CP114065.1, on the reverse strand, counting down.
CCCGCAAGGCCACCAGCGCGCTGCGCCTCGGTCTGCTGGTGATCGGCCCGATCGTGCTCGCGGTCCTCGGTACCGGCGGCGCGATCCTCCCGCTCCTGATCGGGGTCGGCCTGGCCGCGCTGGCGGTCCGGATCGTCGGCCCGTTCGCGGTCCAGGTGATCGGCAGACTGATGGCCCGTACGGCGAAGGGCCCGGTCGCGCTGCTGGCCGGCCGGCGCCTCGCCGACGACCCGAAGGCCGCCTTCCGCCCGGTCGCGGCGCTGGTGCTCAGCGGCTTCGTCACCGGCTTCCTCGCGCTCTTCATGCCCTACGGCATGAGCAACGACGCCAAGGACGCCTCTTTCGAGCTTTACACGAAACAAGGACAGTCAGCCACCGTCGTCCAGGATGCGAAGTCCAAGCTCACCGCGGCCGGACTCACGGGGCAGGTCACCACCTCGGGCCAGGTCGTGTACATCTCGGTCCCGGCCGACGACCGCGAAAGTGCCAGGACCGCGCTCTACGACCTGGTTCCCGGGAAGGTCCCGTTGACCGACGCCGAGCGGGAGGAGCAGGACGCCGGGATGTACAAGGACCTGCGGCTCGGCGTCGCGCTGCTGCTCGGGCTCGTCTTCGTCACCGGTGCTGCCTCGACGGCGGCCGGAGCGGTCGGGACAGCACTCGACCAGGCCGGGCCCGCGAAGGCGCTGCGCCGATCCGGAGTACCGCTGAAGGTGATCGAGAAGTCCGCCCGGCTGGCGGCCGTCGTACCGGTGGTCGGTGTCGGTCTGCCGGTGGTCGGCTTCGGCGCCCTGACCGGCTTGGCGCTGAGCGGAGGACGGGTTCTCACCGAAGGTAGTTCAGGAGTCGTGCTGCTGGTCGCGCAGGTCGTGATCGGGCTGGCACTGGTCGCCGTCGCCGGTGCCGCGGGCGCGCCGGTACTGCGCAAAGCCAGCGTCGGCTGATCCCGGCGCGCAACTGTCCACAGGGACCGATCGGGCTCCGGGCCCGGCGCATGCAAGGATGAGGTCATGCGTGACCTGAATGCGCCGGTCCCGGAGCTGGCGGACGCCTCGTCCGAACTTCGCGACGCGATCGACCGGTGCGGCTACTACCCAGACGTCGTGACCGACTCACTCGCGGTGGCGATCGCCGACGAACCGATCCGGGCCTTCGTGCTCCAGCACGAACCGACCTTCGACCGCGACGAGGTGCGGCGCCACATCACCATCCTGGCGCTCACCCCGAGCCGGCTGATCGTCGGGCACACCGACGAGCACGCCGCCGACGACCTGATCCGCGCGCCGTACGCGTCCACCTCGACCGAGGCGATCCCGCTGAACCGGGTGAACGCGGTGGTGGTGAACAGAGTGGTGCCCAACCCGGCCGGCTACGCCTCCAAGGCCTCCGGCGGCAAGGCCGACCCGGCCCCCGGCGGCGAGGTCGTGCTGACCATCGGCTGGGGGATGGTGAACCGGATCGACCTCGAGCCGGCCGTCTGCGCCGACCCGAACTGCGAGGCCGACCACGGCTACACCGGTTCCGTCGCGGCCGACGACATCTCACTGCGGATCTCCGCGGCGGCCGACGGCCCGGCCGGGATCCAGCAGGTGCTCGACTTCGCTTCCGCGTTGTCGTTCGCGACGACCAGCAGGTAGTGCCGTGGCCGACCCGACGCCGATCCTGCCCGCCTACGGCAGCGGGTCACTCGCCGACGTCCTGCCGTCGGTCGCCGGCGCCCTCTCGGTGCCCGGCGAGCAGAACCTGCTCGACCTCCCACCCGCACCCCGGTACGCCGTACTGCTGCTCGACGGCCTCGGCTGGAACCTGCTGCGCCGCAACGCCGAGACCGCGCCGTACCTGTCGTCCCTGACCGCCCGCAGCCTGACCGCGGGAGTCCCGTCGACAACCGCGGCGAGCCTCACCAGCCTCGGAACCGGCCTGCCACCCGGCGCGCACGGGATCGTCGGCTACACCTCCATCGTGCCGGAGACGGGCGCCCTGCTGAACGCCTTGCAGTGGGACGCCCCGGTCGACCCGCGGCGCTGGCAACCGCACCAGACCGTGTTCGAGCGGGTCGCCGCCGCCGGCGTTGCCGTGCGCAACGTCAGCAAGGCCCGTTTCGACAACTCCGGCCTGACCTCGGCGGCGTTCCGGGGCAGCAAGCACCGCGGCGCCGACACCGTCGAGGACCGCCTCGACGCGACCAGGTTCGCCAGCCGGGAGGGCGACAAGTCGCTGGTCTACGTCTACGACTCCCAACTGGACTACACCGGTCACGGGCAGGGGAGCGAGTCGTGGCAGTGGCGCAAGGAGCTGGCCGCCGCCGACACCTTCGCCTCGCAGATCAGGTCCGCGTTGCCCCGCGACGCGGTCCTGCTCGTCGTCGCGGACCACGGCATGATCGACGTCGCCCCCGAGGACCGGATCGATCTGGACGCCGAGCCCGCGCTGACCGACGGACTGCGGCTGATCGGCGGCGAGTCACGCTTCCGGCACCTGTACTGCGTCGACGGCGCGACCGACGACGTGCTGGCGACGTACCGGGAGCGGGTCGGCGACAAAGCCCTCGTGCTCAGCCGGGACGAGGCGATCGCGCGCGGCTGGTTCGGCCCGGTCGAGGAACGGGTCGCTCCGCGTCTGGGTGACGTCATCGTCGCGTCGCTCGGACCGGTCGCCCTGGTGGCCGGCCGCCGCTATCCGCAGGAGGCAGGCCTGATCGGCCTGCACGGCTCCCTCACCGACGACGAGATGGCGATCCCGCTGCTGATCGACTCGGGCTCCTAGCAGCGGGCCGGTACTAGAAGCTCCACACGTTCCAGAAGAAGCTTGCCTGCGCGGTCTTCGCCTCGGCGTCGCGCGCCGTCACGGTCACCTTGTAGCGGCCGGATCCCGGAGTCAGGACGCCGGTGATCCAGCCGCGCTGGCCGTCGATGCTCAGCCCCGGCGGCAGTCCGGTCGCGGTGTAGCTGATCTCGCCCTTGCTGCTCAGGCCCTTGATCAGCAGCGGGATCGCGGGCACCCCGCCGAAGCCGAGCTGCTCGGACGGCTTGGTGATGCTCACGCCGGAGGCCGGTGCCTTGGCCGTTGCCCCGACGGCCTCGGCCGCGTCGGTGACGCCTTCGCCGTAGAACGAGTTCAGTGCGTCGGAGCCCTTGCAGGTGGCCGCTCCGCTGGGCGGGCACGGCAGATCGTTGGCCTGCACGGAAAGCCTGGCCCGGACCTGCCCGGGGCTCAGCTTCGCGTTCGTACTGCGAATCAGCGCCGCGACGCCGGCGACGTGCGGCGAGGCCATCGACGTACCGTCGAGAGACTGGTAGCCGCCACCTGGCACGGTCGAGTAGACGGCCTGACCGGGCGCCGCCAGCGAGATCTTGCCCTCGCCGAAGTTGGAGAAGTTCGCCCTCGTCCCGCCGGGGCTCAGTGCCGCGACGACCACCATGTTGGGCAGTTCGGTCGGCAGGCTGATGCAGTCGTTGGTGACCGGCCGGGCGGCCGGGGTGGAGTCGTTCGGGCTGCTGTCGTCGGAGGACTTCGCGGCCAGGTCGTAGTTCTCGTTCCCGGCGGCGGCGACGTTGACGACGCCCTTGGCGTCCGCGTACGCGACCGAGCGCCGGACCGCCTCCTGGATGGCGTCCTGGTCGGGGTTGCTCGGGCAGAGGAACATCCACGGGTCGACGTAGTAGCTGTTGTTGGTGACCGAGACGCCCTTGTCGGCCGCGTAGACGAACGCGCAGACCGTGTTCTCGGGGTAGAACAACTGCTGGCCCTCGGGCTCGGCCACCCGGATCGACGAGACCTTGACGCCGGGCGCGACGCCGATCATGCCCTTGCCGTCCTTGGCCGCCGCGATCGTGCCGGCGACGTGGGTGCCGTGCGAGGCGACCGGCCGCCAGGCGCCGGGCCGGACGTCGGCCTTGCCGTAGGCGCAGGACGCCGACCTGCTGGCGTCGAAGTTCGCCTTGAGGTCCTGGTGCAGGTCGTCGACGCCGGTGTCGAGGACCGCGACGGTGACCGCCTTCGAGCCCTGGTTCACCTCCCAGGCCTGGTCCGCGCCGATCGCGGTCATGTCCGGGCGGACGGTCTCGGACGAGTTGTCCGGCGCCTGGGCCGTCGGGGCCGGGATCGCCGGGTTGGCGGCCGCGGCCGGAACGTCGGACGTGCGGGTCGCGCCGACCTTCTGCACCCCCGGCCTGGTCCGCATCGCGCCGGCGAAGCCCGTGTTCGACGAGTGCACGACGAGCACCCCGATGGCGTCGTACGCCGCGTAGACGGTGCCGCCGTTGGCGGCCACCCCGGCGATCGCCGTAGCGGTCTGCTTGGGAGCCGTGATCACGAAGTAGGCCCGTAACCCTGCCTCGACCCGGGTAGGAGCGGCCGCCGACGGGACGATGGTGGCAGTCAGCGTCACGCAGAGCGTGAGGAACAGGATCAGGGCTTTGCGCACGGTCAAGTAGAACCCGGGGAAGGTGCAGAACGAAAGCCGACGCACCCCGGCGTACCTGACGTGGGAGCGACTTTGGCAGGATGGGCGCCCGTGGCTGAGCTGCTGTACTTCACCGGGACCATGGACTGCGGCAAGTCCACGCTGGCGCTGCAGATGGATCACAACCACGCGGCGCGTGGCCGGCGGGGGAGGATCTTCACCAGCAACGACCGGGCGGGAGAGTCGACGCTGTCGTCGCGGCTCGGCCTGGAGGCCGCCGCGATCGAGGTCAAACCGGATTTCGACTTCTGGCAGTACGTCGTCGACGAACTGACCCAGGGCGGCCGGATCGACTACGTGGTCGCCGACGAGGCGCAGTTCTACCAGGCCGAGCAGGTCGACCAACTGGCCCGGCTGGTGGACGAACTGCAGATCGACGTCTTCTGCTTCGGCATCCTGACCGACTTCCGCGCCACCCTGTTCCCGGGCTCGGCCCGGCTGGTCGAGCTGGCCGACCGAATGGAACTGCTCCAGGTCGAGGCCTTGTGCTGGTGCGGTGAGCGCGCCACCCACAACGCCCGGACGCTGGGTGGTGAGATGGTCACCGAAGGCGAGCAACTCGTCGTCGGAGACATGGTCACCAATGCCGCCGACATCGCCTACGAGGTGCTCTGCCGACGCCACCACCGGCGCCGGCTGACCGCCGCTCGTGCTCGTGCCACCCTGTCACCCGAAGTACTCCCGTTCGGAGGCGCGTCGTGAACCCGCTCATCTCTGCCGAGTCGTTGCTGGCCGCCACCACCAGGCCGGTACTGATCGACGTCACCTGGAACCTCTCGGCCCCCGCCGGTGCGCCGAAGGCCGCGCCCGGCCGGGACGCGTACGACGCCGGTCACCTCCCGGGCGCGCATTTCGTCGACCTGGACACCGAACTGGCCGGACCTCCTGGCGACGGCGGCCGCCATCCGTTGCCCTTAGCAACCACTGTGGAAGCGGCGTTGCGCCGCGCGGGGGTGAACGAGGACTCCGCGGTGGTGGTCTACGACGCCGCCAACTCGATGGCCGCGGCCCGCGCCTGGTGGATCCTGCGGTACTTCGGCGTCCGCGACGTGCGCGTCCTCGACGGCGGCTTCGCGGCCTGGCGGGCTGCCGGGGGAGAGGTGACGACCGACGTTCCCGAGGACGGCAAGGGCACCTTCACCGCAACGCCGGGTCAGGTGCCGATGCTCGATGCCGCTGCTGCCGCCGAGCTCGCCGCCACCGGCGTACTGCTCGATGCTCGTGCGCCGGAGCGTTTCGCCGGTGAGGTGGAACCGCTCGACAAGGTCGCGGGCCACATCCCCGGCGCGGTGAACGCCCCGACCGTGGCCAACGTGACCGCCGACGGCCACTTCCTGTCCGCAGACGAGCTCCGGGCTCGCTTCGCCGCGCTCGGAGCCGACGGCTCGAAGCCGGTCGGCGCGTACTGCGGATCCGGCGTCACCGCCGCTCACCAGGCCCTGGCTCTGCAAGCGGCAGGCATCGAGTCCGCCGTCTACGTCGGCTCCTGGTCGGAGTGGATCACCGACCCCGACCGCCCGATCGCGACCGGCCGGCCGACGACGGCGTACCGATCGACCTGACCGGCTACCCGAGCGCACCGGCCGGCGAATCGAGAACGAAGCCACGGCTCAGCCGCCGTTCGACGGCACCACCCGAGCCCTGGCGATCGAGCCTCAGACGTCCGCCACACCGTCCCTGTCAGCCGCGGTCCAAGCCGGTACTGCGCCCGTGGTCGCAGTGGGCGCCGAGGTTCGAAGCTGGATCGAGGTCCGCCTCCGCAACCTCGGCTAGAGCACCAGCACCATCGTGTCGGAACCGCCGTTGCGGCCGGTCAGCCGAAAGCCGAGCGAGCGATAGAGGTCCGCCGCGCGATTGTCCGGCTCGACGCTCAGACTCAATCGCCCGTACGGCGCCGCCGCCCCGATCAACGCTGCCAGCAGAGCGCGCCCCACGCCTCGACCGCGACGTCCGGGGGCCACTCCGATGCTCAGCTCAGGCACATCGTCAGCGAGATACCCGTACCCCGGCCGCTCCGCGGTCAGCAGGCGTGCCCAGGCGGCACCGATCGGCCGGCCGTCCTCGGCGACGACGCCGAAATCGCCAGGCCGCATCCAGCCCTCGAGGTAGCGCGAGGCGTGATCCTCGGCTGCCAGCTGCTCCATCGTGAACCGAGGCTGCCCGTCCCAGTTGTAGGCCTCCAGCAACATCTCCTGCAGGAACGCCCGATCGCCGGCTCCGGCTGCCCGAATCATCACTTCGGCATCTTCTCGCACCCGGCCCACAACTGACCATTGATAAAGTAACACGCATGGTTTAACTTACTCGCAGATCGGGCCGCTGTGGCCCAGACCACACCCCTGACCGCTCGGTGAGCGGGGTGTTCCCGGACCCCTGAGGAGTTTCCGATGAACAGAACGGCACGGTTTGCCGTGACCCTGACTTCGGCGGCGTTGCTGCTGGCGACGGCAGCCTGCGCGGACGGCACCACCCCGGCGGCGGAGGAGGCCGGCCCGGCGGTCGACGAGAAGGCGCCGGTGACGATCACGGTGGGGAACAAGCCCAAGCCGGACAAGCCGGCCGATGTCGCGGGCTTCGAGCGCAACCTGAAGAAGTTCATGGCCGACCACCCGAACATCACCGTCAAGGCCAGTGAGACGGAGTGGAACGCGCAGACCTTCCAGGCTCAGGTGGCCGGTGGCTCGCTCCCGACGGTGATGAGCATCAGCTTCACCGAACCGCTGAACATGATCCCGAACAAGCAGCTGCCGGACATCACCGACGAGCTGAAGCTGGTCGACATGACCAAGGACCTCAACCCCGAGACGCTGAAGCTGGTGCAGGACGACAAGGGCCGGATCTACGGCGTACCGTTCGAGGCCTTCTCGGTCGGCCTCGCCTACAACCGGGCCCTGTTCAAGCAGGCTGGGCTCGACCCGGACAAGCCGCCGGCGAACTGGGACGAGGTCCGCCAGTTCGCAAAGCAGATCACCGAGAAGACCGGGAAGGCCGGCTACGCCCAGCTGACCAAGGACAACACCGGTGGCTGGATGCTCACCACGATGACCTACAGCATGGGTGGCTCGGTGCAGAGCCCGGACGGCAAGAAGAGCACCTTCAACGACGCGCCCGCCAAGAAGGCGCTGCAGTTGCTGAAGGACATGCGCTGGACCGACAACACGATGGGCACCAACTTCCTCTACAACCAGGAAGAGGCCCGGCAGGACTTCGCGGCCGGCAAGATCGGGATGATCATGCAGGCGCCGGACGCCTACGACATGGCGGTGAAGAACTTCGGGATGAAGCCGGCCGACTTCGGCGCGGGCGCGCTGCCGCAGGACGGTGGCCCGCACGGCACGCTGACCGGCGGCTCGATCAAGATGATCAACCCCAAGTCGTCCAAGAACGAGATCGTCGCCGCGCTGAAGTGGATCAAGTCGCAGGAGTTCGACAAGTACACCTCCGAGACGCTGGCGGTGCAGAACGCCAAGGACACCATCGCCGACAAGGGCTTCGTCGGCCGGCCGGGAGTGACGCCGCTGAGCCAGCAGACCTACGACCAGTACAACAAGTGGCGTGAGCCCTACAACAACGTGCCGGTGGAGCAGTTCAAGGGCTACGTCGAGTCGACCAAGTCGCTGAAGCTGCTGCCCGAGCCGGTGAAGAAGGGCCAGGAGGTCTACGCGCTGCTCGACCCGGTGGTCCAGCAGGTGCTGACCAAGAAGGACGCGGACATCGACAGGTTACTCGCCGACGCCGCCGCGAAGATCGACGCGCGCCTGGCCCGGTAGTCCGATGGCCGTCCTCACCCGCGTGTCCACGGCACGCCCCGCGACCCGGTCCGGCCGGAGCCCCGTCACCTGGTTCCGCTCCGGCGGACTGAGCAGCGTCCTGTTCGCCCTGCCCCTGGTCCTGGTCTTCCTGTACTTCTCCTGGGGACCGATCGTGCGCGGCCTGGTGCTGTCGTTCCAGAAGAACAACCTGGTCACCACGCCCGAGTGGGTCGGGACGGCCAACTTCAGCTACGTGCTGACCGACCCGCAACTGCCGCAGGCGACGCTCAACACCCTGTACTTCGCGTTGCTCGCGCTGGTCTTCGGCTTCCCGGTGCCGCTGTTCTTGGCGGTGTTCATCAGCGAACTGCGCAAGGCGGGCTGGCTCTACAACGTGCTGTCCTACCTGCCGGCGGTGGTGCCACCGGTGGCAGCGATCCTGTTGTGGAAGTTCTTCTACGATCCCGGCGAGTCCGGGGTCTTCAACGCGATCCTCGGCTGGTTCGGGATCGGCCCGTTCGCCTGGCTGAACTCGCCGAGCCTGGCGATGCCGGCGATCGTGCTGGAGGCGACCTGGGCCGGGGCCGGCGCGACCGCGATCATCTACCTGGCCGCGCTGACCAGCGTCCGGACCGAGCTGTACGAGGCGGCCGAGCTGGACGGAGCGGGGATCTGGCGCCGGGTCTGGCACGTCACCCTGCCGCAGATCCGCGGCATCATCCTGATCATGATGCTGCTGCAGCTGATCGGGACGTTCCAGGTGTTCACCGAACCGTTCCTGTTCACCGGCGGCGGTCCGGACAACGCGACCACCACGATCCTGCTGCTCATCTACCGGTACGCGTTCATCAACGGCGACTTCGGCGCCGCCACCGCGCTCAGCGTGCTGCTCGCGCTGGTCCTGTGCGCGCTGTCGGTCGCCTACCACTTCATGACCAGACGCTGGAGTACGACATGAGCGCGGACGTGCAGGAGCGCGGCATCATCTCCACGGCCGACCGCAACCGGCCACTGATCCAGTACGGGTTGCCCGCGATTCAGGTGCTGCTGTTCGTCGGTGTCCTGGTCGCCGGCGTCGGTCCACTGCTGTGGTTGCTGAAGTCGGGCCTGTCGACCAGCCAGGACATCCTGCAGGGGCCGATGAGTCTGTGGCCGAGCGGGATCCAGTGGCAGAACCTGCCGAACGCATGGACCCAGGTCCAGATCGGCTCTTACCTCGGCAACACCGCGATCATCGCGATCGGCTCGTTGCTGTCCACCCTGTTCGTCTGTACGACGGGCGCGTTCGTGCTCAGCGTGCTCCGCCCGAAATGGGGTCCGCTCGTCACCGGAGCGGTACTGGCCACGCTGTTCCTCCCCGGCGTGATCTCGCTGGTCCCGCTCTACCTGACCATCCTCGAGATGCCGGTGCTCGGGGTGAACCTGCAGAACACGTTCTGGGCGGTCTGGCTGCCGCAGGCGGCCGGCGCGTTCAACATCCTGGTGATGAAGCGGTACTTCGACGCGATCCCGCGCGAGCTGGTCGAGGCGGCGCGGATCGACGGCGCGAGCAACCTCAGGCTGTTCACCTCGCTGATCCTGCCGCTGTCCAAACCCATCCTCGGCGTCGTCGCGCTGCTCACCGTGATCGGCTCGTGGAAGGACTACCTGTGGCCGCTGCTGGTCCTGCCCGACCCCTCGATGCAGCCCATCTCGGTGGCCCTGCCGCGGGTCGCGGAAACCACTGAGATCTCTTTGCAGATGAGCGCATTGTTCCTGGCGGTCCTGATCCCCGTAGTGCTCTTCTTGATCTTCCAGAAGCAGTTCCTGCGTGGGGTCGGGATGTCCGGAGGGATCAAAGAGTGACTTCATCACTGAGTGGCCGACGGGTGCTGGTGACGGGTGCGGCCGGGCGGATCGGTTCGGTGACGACCCGTCACCTGACCGAGCTCGGCGCCCTGGTCACCGCGTTCACCGATGTCGAGGACGGCGAGCTGAAGGCGGACCGGATCGTCATCGGGGACACCAGGTCGCAGGCCGACGTCGCGTCGGCGCTCGAGGGCGCCGACGCCGTCGTCCACCTGGCCGCCCTGGCGCACCCGTCGGCCGGTACGCCGTACGACGTCTACACCATCAACGTCGTGTCGACCTTCAACGTGCTCGCCCAAGCCGGTGCCCTGGGCGTCGGGCGGGCCGTCGTCGCGAGCAGCATCAACGCCTTCGGGGTGCCGTTCAACCCCGACGACATCCGGCCGGCCTACTACCCGCTGGACGAGAAGATCCCCAGCGACGTCGCCGACTGGTACTCGCTATCCAAGCAGAACGACGAGAACACCTGCCGGATGGTCTGGCGGCGCTGGGGGACCGATGTGGTGGCGCTGCGGTTCCCGCACGTCAACTCCGCGGAGGTACTGCGGCGCCAGGCCGACGGGTTCGTCCGCGACCCGGCGGCCGGCGTACGGGAGGGGTGGTCGTACCTCGACACCCGCGACGCGGCGTACGCGATCGAGCTGGGACTGACGGCGAGGTTGTCGGGAGCGCACACCTTCTTCGTCGCGGCCGGCACCACCAACGCGCCGTACGAGACCGAGGCGCTGCTCGACGCCTTTGCTCCCGGCGTACCGCGGTTGCGGCGGTTCGCCGGGCGTGAGGTGCCGATGGACCTGACCGCTGCCCGCACCGTGCTCGGCTTCCGGGCCCGGCACGAACTCGACCTACCTACGCACGGTCTGGAGACCTGAATGCCGCAGGAGACCCCCGCCACCTTCGCGCAGCCCTGGCCGGTGCGTGACGACATCCGGATCCGCGCCGTCACGACGATCGTGACGGCACCGCAGGGCATCCCGCTGGTGGTGGTGAAGATCGACACCACCGAACCCGGGCTCTACGGGCTCGGCTGCGCGACCTTCACCCAGCGCTGGAAGGCAGTGCGGACGTTCGTCGACGAGCACCTCGCCCGGCTGCTGATCGGGCGCTATCCGGGTGACATCGGTGACCTGGTCCGGCTGGCCGGGTTCTCCGGCTACTGGCGTGGTGGGCCGGTGACGAACAACGCGATCTCGGGGATCGACCAGGCGCTGTGGGACATCGCGGGCAAGCGCGCCGGCATGCCGATCTACGAGTTGCTCGGCGGCAAGGTGCGAGCCGCCGCCGACACCTACATCCACGCCGGTGGCATCACGATCGAGGACACGATCGACCAGGCGAAGGAGTTCGTCGCGCAGGGCTGGCGGCACATCCGCCTGCAGGTCTCGACGCCCGGCGGCGGTGGGTACGGCGCCCCGCAGCTCTCGACGCTCTACCCTGATGCGCCGTACCGGAACGGGTGGAGTGCCCGCGACTACCTGCGGACGACGCCCGACCTGTTCGCTGCTGCCCGCCAGTCGCTGCCTGACAACATCGAGTTGCTGCACGACGTGCACTCCCGGCTGACGCCCAAAGAAGCAGTGCTGCTGGCGCGCTCGCTCGAGCCCTACCGACTCTTCTTCCTCGAAGACGTCCTGGCACCGGAGCTGTGGGATCGCCTGCCGGAGGTGCGAGCCGCATCGCCGGTACCACTGGCTGTCGGCGAGCTGACCACCTCGCTGAGCGATGCCGTCCGACTGGTGCGCGACGGTGGCGTCGACTTCATCCGGTCGCACATCTCCGACATCGGCGGCCTCACCGCGGCGCGCAAGGTCGCCGACCTGGCTGAACTGTGCGGAGTCCGGACGGCGTGGCACGGGCCGGGCGACACCTCTCCGATCGGCGCGGCCGCCAACGTCGCGCTCGACGTCAGCTCGGTGGCCTTCGGTATCCAGGAAGGCCACCTCTACAACGACGCCACGCACGAGGTCTTTCCCGGCACGCTGCGGATCGTCGACGGCTGGCTCACGCCGAACGAGACGCCGGGCTGGGGGATCGACGTCGATCTCGAGGCGGCCGCGCGGTATCCGGCCGAGCTGGCCGGCCACGACGAGTGGGCGGCCGGCGTACGGCGGATCGACGGGGCGCTGGAAGCGCCGTGAAGTTCGCGGTGTTCACCGGCTCGACGCCGGACTGGACCCCCGCGGAGGCCGTCAAGACCCTGGCCTCGCAGGGCTGGCACGGCGTGGAGTGGCGGATCACCGACCCGGTGGAAGCGGCCCGGCCGACGTTCTCGGCGGGCAACCGGGCGACCTGGCCGTTGACCGGCCTGGAGTCGCGGCTCGACGAGATCTCGGCGCTGACGCTGGACACCGGCCTGGAGATGCCTGCCCTCGGCGCCTCCGTGACGCCGCGGCAACGCGAGGACGCGGAACGGATGCTGTCGGCGGCCGCTGTGCTCGGCGTCGGTCAGGTTCGCTTTCGCGGGGTGCACGTCGAGAAGGGACAGAGCTATCGGGAGGCGTTCGCGGCGTACCGGGGTGACTGGGAGTGGCTCGAGGACCGCGCTCGCCGGTACGGCGTACGGGCGTTGCTGGAGCTGCATCACGAGAGCCTCACCCCGAGCGCGTCCGCGGCCCGGCGGTTGGTGGAGGGCCTCGACCCGCGCCACGTCGGAGTGCTGCACGATCTCGGCAACACGGTCATCGCGGGCTGGGAGGAGCCGGCCCACGCGCTCGACCTGCTCGGTGAGTACCTGGCGCACGTGCACCTCAAGAACGTCGCGTTCCATCTCGCCGGAGTGGAAAACGACGGGACGTTGCGATGGGCGCCGAAATGGGTGCCGTTACGCGAGGGCCGGGCTCATCTGCCGGAATTCTTCAAAGCACTGGCCGGTGCCGGTTATACCGGCTGGGTGACGGTGGAGGATTTCTCCACCGCACAACCACTGACGGAAAGGACGAGGGCCAATCTCGAATACCTCAGCGGCCTCGCGCGGGCTGCGGGGTACGATCTCGGCTAGTTCCGGGCGCCTTTTCGTGAGCGGGGAAAGTTATGGATGAGGAGGTGGGCCGTGGTCACGCCTGACAGTGACTCGGCAGTGCTCGACGAGCCGACGCGTTCCGGCGCGAACCAGTACGACCTGGGCTCCTTCAACGAGGCCGTGATCATCGAGACGATCCGGCTGGCAGGCATCGTCAGCCGGACCGAGATCTCCCGGCGGACCGGGCTGACCCAGCAGTCGGTGTCGCGGATCCTGCGGGTGCTGCTGCAGCAGGGACTGCTGGTCGAGGAGAAGCAGGAACGCGCCGAACGCCTCGGCAAACCCCGTACTCCGGTGCGGTTGCGCTCCAACGCGGCCCATGCCGTCGGTATCCACATCGACCCCGAACTGCTGACCGTCGCGGTCGTCGATCTGGACGGCGCGATCGTGCGCCGGGAGACCGTCGACCTGCCGGCCGATCTGGACGCCGTCCGGCTGGTGGACCTGGCCGCGGCCACGGTGACCGCGGCGCTGAGCATCAGCCAGGTCGACCCGGACTCGATGCTCGGAGTGGGCGTCGCGGTGCCCGGGCCGATCAATGCCGACGGCACCTTGCTCGATCTGCCACTGCAGCCGGCCTGGCGCGGACTCGAGCTGCGGCATCTGCTGCAGGGCAAGCTGAACCATCCGGTGCTGGTCGAGAAGGACGGCACCGCGGCAGCCATCGGCGAGCGCTGGATCGGGCGGTCCGCGCGGGCGCGGGACTTCGCCTACCTCTATCTCGGCACCGGGGTGGGAAGCGGGCTGATCCTGAACGGTTCGATCTATCGCGGGCTGACCGCGAACGCCGGTGAGTTCGGTCAGTTGTGCGCGCTGAAGATGGGCCAGTGGGACGAGAAGACCGGTCCGAAGATGATGGCCGAATGCAATCCGACCGCGTCGCTGCCGGTCATCGCCGCGGGCTTCGGATATGTCGAGACCGACCCCGGCGCGACCGATGAGGCAAAACGCTACAAAGCGGTCTGCAAAGCCTCCGCGAGTGGTGATGCCGCGGCCGCAAAGGCGGTCACTCAAGTGGCATCGGTGATTGCCCAGGGTGCGGTCGGACTGGTCGATCTGCTGGATATCGATTTGATCGTGCTCGGCGGTCCGGCGTTCGACCCCGAAATCGCGCCGGTGTTCCTTTCCGAAATCGGCCGGGCGGTGAATTCGCACCCGATCGCCAAAGGCACCCGGACGGTCGCGGTGGAGGAGTCGATGCTGCAGACCGACGCGGCCGCGGTCGGTGCGGCGTCGACGATCTTCCACGACGCCTTCACCCCCCGGGTGGGCGGATCGAGTCAGGCTCGTAGGCTGCCGAAGTGACCCTCGACCGACCGCTGACCGACGAGATCTCGCTACGGGTGGCGACGCTGAACGACGCCGCCGCGTTCGCCGAAGCACAGGTCCGCGACCGCGAGCACCTGCGACCGTGGGAGCCGGTGCGGTCCGAGCGCTGGTTCACCACGGCCGGTCAACAGGACCGGCTCGAAGCCCAGTTGGCGCGCTTCGAGCGGCGCGAAGTCGTCCCGTGGTTCCTGTTCCTGGGGGACCGGGTGGTCGGCGCGATCACGCTCAGCGACCTCGTTCCCGGACCCTTCCGCAGCGCGAGCCTCGGGTACTGGATCGCCTCCGACCAACTCGGCAAGGGCCTGGCCACCACCGCGGTGCAGGCGGTCGCCGAACTGGCCGACCGCGAGCTCCTCCTGCACCGCATCGAGGCCAGCACCCTCACCGACAACCTCGCCTCCCAGCGGGTCCTGACCAAGGCCGGCTTCCGGCAGATCGGTACCGCGCCGACATACCTGCACATTGCCGGGGTCTGGCAGGACTGCCACCTGTTCCAGCGGATCCTCAACAACCGCAACCCCGGCGCACCCGCCTGAACCGGGTGGCCTGAGCGGGACCGCCTGGACCGGACAGGCTTGGTCAGACCGGCGGCAGGCGGATCCCGCGGCTGACCTCGACGTCGTCGTAGCGGCCTTCGAGCACGTCGGCGAACTTCACCGGACGCTGCAGCGTCGAGGCGATGTAGACCGCCCGGACGGTGGCCAGCGCGTCGATGGCGTCGTGCACGGTGATGCCGGGCTGCTCGTTGTTGCCGATGGCGTCGAAGATGTCGGCGTACTGCGCGATGTGGCCGGACGGGCGCTCGGTCTCGACCGGCTGATCGTCGGGGGAGCCGTCGACGTTGAAGCGGCGGAGTACGTCGTCCTCGATCTCCGCGCCACCCTGGGTGCCGTGCACCGACACCCGGGTACGCCCGCCCGGGAAGGCCGCGGTGGTCGCGTGCAGGGTCGCGACCGAGCCGTTCTCGAAGGTGAGAGTCGCGACGACGGTGTCCTCCACCTCGATCGCGTGATGGGCAGCACGGAGCGCCTGAGCCTGAATGCTGACCGGCCGGCCCATGAACCACAGCAGCAGGTCGACGGTGTGGACGCCCTGGTTCATCAGCGCCCCACCGCCGTCCTGCGCCCAGGTGCCACGCCAGCCGGCGGAAGCGTAGTACTCGTCGCTGCGCCACCAGGCGACCGTCGCGACGGCCGAGGTGAGCTGCCCGAAGCGGCCGGCCTTGATCGCCTCGGCGACCTGTGCGCTGCCCGGGTCGAACCGGTGCTGGCTGATCACCGACGACACGACGCCGTGACCGGCCGCCCGGGTGGCCGCCGCGCCGAGGCGGCGGGCCCGGATCAGGTCGACATCGAGCGGCTTCTCGATCACGACGTGCAACTTCGCGTTCAGCGCCTGCTCGGCGAGGGCGGCGTGAGTGCCGCTCGGCGTGCAGATCGCGACGAGCGAGATGTCCGATCCCGACACGGCCGCCCCCAGGTCGACGTACACTGCCGGCTCCGGCTGCCCGGCCTCCGTCAGCCGCGCAGCCAGTGCGGCCGCGGCCGCCGGATCGCCGTCGACCAGCGCGGTCACCGTCGCGTCCGGCCGGGCAGCGATGGTGTCGGCGTGGGTACGGCCGATGATCCCGCAGCCCACGATGGCGACCTGGTGGTGGTTCGTCGAGTCAGACATCTCGCCCTTTCGGTGGTTACCCCGTCGTGAAGTTCGCCGTCAGCACCTGGTCCGCGGCCACCGTGAAGCGGTACGACGGCTCGGTCGAGACCACCACGCCGTCCACGGTCCAGTTCTGGAAAACGCTATCCGATCCGGGCGCCGCCGTTACGGTCACCTGCGCGCCGACCTCGTAGGTCCCCGGCTCGGACTGGTTGCCGGCGATCGTCGCGGTCCCGTCGCCGGTCGTGGCGACCGAGACGCGCCGCTGGACGACGTTGATCACCATCACGTTGTGCAGTTTCACCGGCCCGGTGCTGGTCGCGCCGTTGTAGCGGGCCAGGTTGGTCGCCTCCACGTCACCCTTGACCACCTTGACGGTGAAGCCGCCCTCGCCGAGGTTGTCGGTGCCGAGGTTGAACGCGTCGACCTGACCGTCGTTGACGACCAGTCCGTCGTGGAAGCCGTAGGCGAACACGTTGAACAGCGTCAGCCCGGTCGCGCCGTCGACGGTGACGATCTTGGCCGCTTTGCGCATGTACTTGTCGATCACCAGCTCGAAGATGCTGCCCTCGTTCATCCAGTTCGGCTCCTGATAGCCGATCCGGGTGACCGCGTTGCCGTTGGACAGGACCCCCTCGATCCGCCCGCCGGTACTGCGCCCGACGGCGATCGCGTGGTCGAAGAACGCACCGGCCACCTTGCGGACGACGAAGCCGTCGTTGCGGTGGGTGGTGAAGTCGATCCCGTTCCACGCGTTCGGGAAGCCCGAGTTCACCACGTACGTGGCAGCGCCGTTGCCACGTACGGCGTACGGGTAGGCGACGATTCCTTCGGCCTTGCCCGGGTTCTGCTCGGGGTAGAACACCCGCAGTCCACGCAGGCCCGACTTCTTGCCGTCCAGCGTGATCAGAGCGGTCGCGGTGTCCGGAGCGGCCGTGTTGCGCCCTTCGAAGGCATGCAGGACAGTGCCGCCGCTGGCCCCGCCCTGATCCCTGTTCGGGACGGCGGAGGCGCCGCGCAGTTCCACCTTCGCCGGGACCCTGAGGTGGGTGCTGATCCGGTACCAGCCGGCCGGCAGATACACGATGCCGCCCCCGGCGCGGCCGGCCGTGTCGAGAGCCTTCTGTACCGCGCTGGTTGCATCCGCGGCCGGGAGGTAGCCGACTCCGTGCGGCGCGTTCACGACGTACAGGGCGTCTTCGGCCGGGCTGGGCAACGGCCGGGCCGTGTACGTCGGAGCGGTGCCGGCCATCCGATGCACGATGCCCGCGACCGTCCCGTTGACCGCCGTACCGGTGACCTTCACGTAGCCGCGCGAATCGTTCTGAATCGCCTGGTCGCCCTCGATATGCCCGCCGGCCAGAGTGAGCCCCCAGCGGTCGTCCATCACGTCGACCTTGAGCGCGGTCCCGGTACGCCGTACGTCGGGCTGCAGGAAGCTGCCGGTGAACTGAGCCCGCTGACCCGCGACGACGTGGATGCCGATCTTGTAGTCGGAGAGCGTGATCTTGTGGAACTGGTCCCACTCGAGGTCGCCGAGGACCAGCCCGGTGCCGTTGGCCCGGGTCCAGGCGTCGAGCGTGGCGCGCGCAGGCGGGTCGAAGGAGCGGGCGGCGGCCCAGTAGGCGTTGCTGAAGGTGACGTTCTCCCAGGTGCCGACGTCGGCGCCGTTGTAGGCGCGGGCGCCCTCGAAGAGAGCGGTACCCCGGACGTTGCGGATGGTCGACGACTCGTGCACCTGGCCGGAGCTGGGCGCGTTGCCCTTGTCGTTGGGAAAGGTGCTGATCCCGATCCCGCGGTAGGAGTTGAGCATGGTGACGTCGGAGACGGTCGACATCATGTAGTTCTCGTTGCCGATCCAGGCACCGCCGGGGATCTCGAAGGTGTAGTTGTACGGCACCGGAGTGGTCGCGTTCTGCCGCGGGTACCAGGTGGTCACGCCGATCACGCCGGCCGAGCCGCCGATCCGGAACAGTGAGGGCCCGTCGTTGCCCGAGGCAAGGTCCGCGACGACGGTGGTGCCGTAGTCGCCGTGGTGGTTGCCGGGCTTGTCCGGGTCGCGCCGGTCACCGCGCAGGGTGCAGAACGCGTGCACCTCGACGGTGTCGGTGACGCGGTACTTGCCGGCCGGCAGCCAGACCGTGCCGCCGCCCGCGTCCTGGCAGGCGTAGATCGCGCTCTGGATCGCCTTGGTCGAGTCCACGCGGCCGGTACGGTCGGCGCCGAACTCGGTCGCGTCGAAGTCGGCGACCACCGTGTCCTCGGTCCGGTTGTCGGTGTCGACGAGCTTCGGCTTCGGGGAGACGACGGGTGACTCGCGGAGCTCGAGCTCCTTCACGGTGAAGTTGTCCGCACCGGTCATCGCGACGCGGACGAAACGCGCCTCGGTGGTGGCGAAGCGGGTCTTGCTGAACTGGTTCGCACCAGGGGAACCAGTGCGGCCGACGGTGGTGAAGGTGCTGCCGTCGTCCGACACCTGGACGGTGTAGTCGGGCGAGGAGGTCTGCGCCCACTCGACCCGCACGTCGTTCACGGCACGCTTCGTCTTGAGGTCCACCTGCAGCCAGGCATCACCGGCGCCGCTCGTCCAGGTCGTCTGGTGGTTGCCGTCGTTCGCGTTGCCGGGAGCAGTGCCGCTGCTGGCGGTCGCCGTACCGGTGGCGGCGAAGTTCGTGTCGATCACCAGGGCGCCGAAGGCATCCAGCTCGGCCTGCAGCGTCTGCAGCGCGGCCTTGACCTGGACGTCGGTGACACCCGGCGTCGCCGCGACGGCGTGGGCATCGTTGATCGCCTGCAGGAAAGTCGCCCGGCTGCCGGCCGGGAACTGACCGTCGCGCGTTCCCTCCCGCGCGGCGCGCTGCACGCGGGCGGCCTGGTCGATCAGATCACCCAGGCCCTCGGTCACGTCGAGCACGGTCGCGACCTTCGCGACGCGGACCGCGGCCACCTTGAGGTCCACCGCGCCGTCACCGTTGTGGATCCGGAAGTCCGCGCCGTTGGACCGGTTCGTCAGCACCGCGTCGCCGAGGGCGAAGGTGTGGGTCTTCCAGGTCCTGGTGTCGCCGTAGCTGATCACCTCGGAGTTCTTGAACATCTCCGGGATCGTCGCTCCGGGGGAGTCGTAGTGCAGCCCGAACTGCCCGTTGCCCTGGTCGAAGTAGTCGATGCTGACCAGCACGAGGTTGCGGTTGTCGTAGAGGTAGGTGTCCGACACGTTCGCGTAGAAGAAGTTCGTGCCGGGCGCCGGCGCGGTGCGGTCGGTCTGCCAGTAGCCCCGCCCGTCCTGGACGCCGGTGACCAGATTCTCCGGGCGATCACCGGCCCGGACCGAGATGCCGTTCTGCGCGGGGGAGGCGCCGAACTCGACCGCGGCTCCCGCCGTACTGATCCGCAGCCCGGCGACGGTGATGTCCTCGCTGCCCTGCAGCCGCAGGTCGCCGCCCCCGAGCCGGTCGTCGAAGGCGATGTCGTTCAGGGTGAAGGTGCCGGTCTGCCAGCGGCCGGTGTTCTTGAGCTGTACGTCGTCCGCCCGCGCCGCCGGGTTCGCGGCCGCGTCGTACTGAAGCTCGAGCGTGCCGGTGCCGCTGTCGAGGTAGGTCACGGTGACCACCACGTCGTCGGTGTTCAGCTCGTCGACGTAGTCACCGTCGACGTCGAAGGTGAAGTAGCTGGTGTTCGCCGCCTGGTCGGTACGCCAGAACGTGCGGCCCTGCTCCGTGCCGGTCCGCAGACCGGCCGGGTCCGCGCCGGCGGAAGGCTTCACGCCGAGCGTGGTCGGGGTGGCGCCGAGATCGGCGCCGACGCCGCTCGGGTACATCGATGCCGCGTGTGCCGGAGGCGCGGCGAGCACGCCTCCGAGCAGAAGAGCGGGCAGTAATCCCGCTAGCAGGCGTCGTGAGGACATGACAGGAACCTCCAGGTGGCGGGCCCAGGAGCAGGGTGCGTGTAAGTTAAACCATGCGTGTTACTTATTCAAGAGCCGAGTCACCGGCCCGGCTGGATAGGCTTTTCCGGTGACGAACGAAAGCTCGGCCGAGATCCAGCAGTGGTTGTCCGGTACGGCGCACCCGTTGGCGAGTCTGGTCGCGGGGCACTCCACCGAGGATCTCGCTCCGCTGGGCAAGGCCCTGGCCGGCGTACGAGTGGTCGGGCTCGGGGAAGCCACGCACGGGACACGTGAGTTCTTTCAGCTCAAGCACCGGCTCTTCGAGTATCTGGTGACCGAGTTGGGCTACTCGGTGCTGGCGATGGAGGCGAGCGAATCGGCCACTCCGGCGGTCGACGCCTACGTGCGCGGCGGCGCCGGTGACGCGGCGACAGTGGTGGACGGGCTGGGCTTCTGGACCTGGCGCACCGAGGAGGTCGTCGCGCTGGTCGAGTGGATGCGCTCCTACAACTCGGGCCGTCCTGCGGTTGAGCAGATCGGCTTCGTGGGGATCGATCCGCAGCGTTGTTCGGCATCGGTGGCCGCGGTACGGAGGTTCCTGGCCGAGTCGGTGCCTGACCGGCTGGCGGCGTTCGAGGAGGGCTTCGGCTCGCTGGCGGCGGCGCCACCGGGGTCGGCGCCTGATCCTGAGCGGCTGGTGGTCAAGGAGGCACAGCAGTTGATCCCGTTCCTGGAGGCCAAGGGCGCTTCGGCGGAGGTCGTGCGGCACGCGCGGATCCTGGAACGAGTCGGCGACCTGGTCAGCCGGCCCAAGGAGCACAAGGATCCTGCGGAGACGGTGTTCGCCGTACGGGATGCCTACCTGGCCGACGCGATCGTGTGGCTGGCCGACGAAGACCCGTCGCGGCGGATCGCGGTCTGGGCCCACAACGGTCATCTCGCGGCCGGCCGGCAGTCGCCGGAGCTGCGTCCGATGGGTCAGCACCTGCGGGAGCGGTTCGGAGCGGAGTACTACGCGGTGGCGCTGTTGTTCGGGTCCGGCGCGTTCCGTGCCCGGCGGCTGCGCCCCGGTCCGTGGCCGGGTCCGATGGACGGCCCGATTGTTGCCAACAGCATCGATCGCGGCGGCTTCAACGCGCTGGAGGGGCAGCTCGCCGCGGCGACGCCGGGCGATCACTTCCTGGATCTGCGCGGCGCCGGCGAGGCACCGGAGGCGGTCCGGCGCTGGCTGGCCGAACCGCAGATGTTCCGCAGCTTCGGGGCCTATGTCCAGCGCTGGACGTACAAGCTGCACTTCGCGCCCACCTTGCTGGCCAAGGAGTACGACGGTCTCGCTTACGTGGCGACGTCGAGCCCTTCGACCCCGCTGACCGGCGAAGGCTCAGGCGACGACGGCTAGGGTGCGCTCGGCCGCCAGCAGGGGAAGCAGGGTGAAGAAGTGCGGAACCGCGTCCGCGAGGCGCAGCGAGCCGGCCTCGTGGGCGGTCCAGCCGAACAGCAGTTCGCCGTCCAGGACGTGCTCGGACAACGGGGTCGCGAAGGCGCTGAGGGTGACGCGGTCGGGGCCGGTCTGCGGGTGATGGTCGCCGCAGCCGCACTCGGCGGCGATCACGACCGACGTGAGCGCGTCGGGGGAGTAGTGCCGCAACCGCAGCGTCCTGCCGCGGGCGGTGAAGCGCGCGAGGCTCGCGTCGGGCAGTTCGACGTACAGCTCGACCGGAACGGGGTGGGAGCCGGGGAGCAGGCGGAGACCTCGGGACGCGAGGAGGTCGACCAAAGCGGAAAGCTTCATCTGCGGGAATCCTGTAGGGCTGGTGTCGGCGGGCGGGCCTGGGAATGGACAGGGCCTCGCGCGCCTCAGACGGCGCGCGTCAGCGACAACAACAGCGACAACAGAGGGTGATCCGCATGCGGAAGATCATGGCAGGTCGGTCCCGCTGCTGCCAAACAACGCCCGCACTCTGAGACAGGTGTCCACGGGGCGCACAGCACCGCCCGGCCAACCGAGGAGTAGCGCCGGTTCGCCACCACACACCAAGCTCTCTCGGAGCTTCTGCCCTGAGCCTTCGCAGGCAGGCCGCGGTCGGCTTCAGCCGACTTGGTGTGTGCTGGCGCTCCGCAGTTAGTCGGCTTTCTTCCCGAACATGATCTCGTCCCAGCTCGGCACGCTGGCGCGCTTGGAGCCTCGCTTGGCCGGCTTCTTCTTCTCTTCGGCGGGCGGTGCCGCTGCGGGCTCGGCGGGAGCGTTCGCAGCACCCGAGGCGGCAGGCGCCTTCGCAGCTGGGTTAGCTGAGTCGGTGGACGTCTTCGCTGCGGCGGGAGTGCTTGCTAGGCCAGGCGTGGGCTCGGCAGATGCTGGTGCCTGGACGGCTGCAGGCTTCTGCTGACGCTCAGGCTGGCCCGGCTGCGGCGTCGCAGGCGACGCATTCTGCCTGGCCTGCTCGACCTCCGCTTGCTCCTGCCTCGCCTGCTCGCGGCGGGTCTGCTCACTCCGCCGCTCGTCGAACGTCGGCACCTCGGACCGGCGCCCATCCGGCTGCCGCACCTCGGACTCGCGCTGCCCCTGACCGTCCGGCTGCCTCAGCTCCGACTCGCGAGCGCCTTGGCGCCCGTCCGGGTGCCGCAGTTCGTTCTCCTGCTGCCCCTGCCGACCGCCCGGGTGTCGCAGCTCGAAGTCACGCTGACCCTGTCGTCCGTCTGGGTGGCGTAGGTCGGAGTCGCGCTGACCCTGGCGCCCATCCGGGTGGCGCAGTTCGGAGTCGCGTTGCCCTTGGCGCCCGTCCGGGTGACGTAGGTCGGACTCGCGTCCGCCCTCGCGTCCCTCGGGGTGCCGGACGTCTGCCTCGCGGTCGCCCGAGTGCCGCGACTCTGACTCGTTCTGCTCTGTCTGGCGCTGCTCGGCCAGGCGCGCCTCTGCTCGACGCGACTCGTCGTCACGTCGGTCAGCTTCGCGGCGGTCGGCTTCACGTCGCTCCGCCTCGCGCCAGTCGGCGTCTCGCCGGTCCTCGTCGCGTCGGTCGGCTTGGCGCCAGTCGGTCTCGCGCCGGTCTGAATCGCGCGACTCCGGCCGGTACTGCTCGTGCTGGCGTGGCTCGGGAGCATGTGAGTCCGGCGGCGGCATGCGGCGTTCGGTGAAGCGGTTCTCGGGCGCCGCGGCGCGCTCTTCCGGCGGCGACAGCGGGGGTGCTTCCACCGGGAGCTGGGCCGGGCGTTCGACCGCACGCACGGCCGGCCGCAGTGAGGGCGGCGGCTCGATCGGTACGTTGATCAGGGTCGGTTCTTCGTCCGGGCTCGGCACCGAGTGAACCCGGCGGGCGCTGCGCTCGACATCACGAGCCGTCCCGTACTCCGGGTCGCGGCCGAAGCCCCGGCCGGTGTCACGGTTCGCGTCCCGGTCGGCCTGGGCCGCGCGGCCACGCGGCAGGCTGATGGTGTCCTCGAACCCGGCTTCGTAGCTGTCCGCGCTGTGGTCGGGCGCCAGACTCAGATCGAAGTCGGCGACCGCGGTGAGCCGTCGCTCCGAGGTGGGTTGCGGCGCCATCACCTGCACCTGCTCACCGACCAGCCAGCGCGCCTCGTCGTCGTCCGGTACGGCGTAGCGCCCCGGAGCGTCGTAGGCGAACATGGCGACCTTCTCGTCGTTCTCCTCGGCGAAGTAGGAGACCCGGACCGCCCAGCGGCCGTCGTCGCGCCGCCAGGCGTCCCACTCGGCCGAGGCCGGGTCGACGCCGCGGATGCGCAGCCGCTCGGACACCCAGGCGCCCAGGTTACGGGTCGGGGCGTCGCCGCCACCTCGCCGGCGGACGGAGGCACGCTGGGCCAGGCTCGCGACGTGATCACGCTCGGCCAGGACGGGTCCGGCGAAGGCCATCACCCGCTCCATCGGCATCTGCGCGACGGCAGCGACCGCTTCGGGACTCTCACCGGCTCGGATCCGGGCCTGGATGTCTCGTGGGCGGAGCGCGCTCTCCATTTGAATCTCCAGCTGGCCGAGTCGGGCACGGTCGCCGCGCAGGGCCGCACGCAACCGGTCGTCGACCGGAACGGCGAACTCCTCACCCGTCTCCGCCATCGACAGGATGAGCTGCTTGCCATCCTGACTCAGGCCAACGAGCCTCGCCTCGCGCATTGCCTTTGTTCTCCTGTGCGGTTCTCGACAGTCTCTCCCGATACCTGCGCCCCGACCAAGACCGGCGCGCCGTGCCCGCCGGTCATTGTGGAGGTTACGTCACAAAACCCCAGCCGGCCTGCTCAGGAGGGTCCTTGCCGTCACACCAGTCACACTAGCCACAACGGCGAGTGAGCACGACGGCGAACCTCCGCAAACCGGTCGTTTCCTTGCTCAGCCCACCGGGTACGCCGCCCGCACCGCGAGCGCGCGGACCAGGTCGTCGTGGTTGTCGCCGACCGCCCGGCGAATCCCGGCCGGCACGTTCTCGTCGGCGGCCAGCCCGGCCGCGAGCCCGGCCACCCGCTCGTCGATCGCGTACGCCGGGAAGGCGAGGTTCGAGCTCCACGCCACCACCCAGCCCGAGCGCAACTTCTCGGTCCCCGCGATCTCCGCGAAGTACCGGTCGACGTACGGCGCGGTCAGCTCCTGCTGGTTGGCCTGCCAGAAGCCCTCGCACGCGGCGTACAGCTCGTAGTTGGCGATCTCGGCGTCGGTGGTGATCTGCGCCCAGGCGCGTTCCTTGGCCTCGGCCGTCGGCAGCGCGGCGCGGCAGCGGGTGGCGTGCACGATGCCCTCCGAGGAGTTGTCGCGCGCCAGTTCGGCGTCGATGCCCGCATCGTCGACGGCGCCCAGGGTCGCGAGCTGCAGCGTGATCAGCCAGCGCAGATCGGCGTCGACCGCCAGCCCTTCCGGTACGCCGTCGCCCTCGAGCCACCCGGACAGCAGTGCCACGTCGTCGGTGAGCCGGACGACTCCCCGCGCGACGGCGAGCTGCAGGCTGCTCCCGGCCGGCGTCGAGCCGAGCCGCTCGGTCAGCACTTCGGCGATCCGCGCGCGGTAGGGCTCGACCGGCAGGTAGCTGCCGAGCAGGCGGGACCGCACCCAGCCGACCATGGTCTGGACTGCGATGTCACTGGTCTCGGCCGGCAGTGCGGCCAGTACGACGTCGAAGCCGAGCCGCGGGTCGAGCTCGGCGTCGGCGGTGGCGTCGCGCAGGCCGTTCAGGACGACGGCGCGGGTGACGCCGTCCTCGATCTTCGGCATCACCGCGGCCAGCTTGCCGAGGCTCTCGGCGTCGAAGCGGATCTTGGCCCAGGTGTCGTCGCCCGCGTCCGGTACGACGACGGCGATCGACGGGTCCAGCTCGACCTCGACCACGTCGGCGTCGAGCAGTACCGGCACCGAGCTGCCCCGGCCGTCCTGGTCGAACCCGCCGATGGTCAGCTGGTGCGGACGGTCGGCCGGGTAGCCGGCGGGCGCGGTGCGGTGGAGCTTCACGCCGGTGGCCGTGCGCTCGGCGGTGATGGTGTCGACGCCAGGGGTCCGCAGCCAGTTCTGGGCCCAGTTCTCCAGGCCGACCGCGCCGGCCTCGGTCCACTTCGCGACCAGGTCGGCGAAGGTCGCGTTGCCGAACTCGTTGGCCTCGATGTGCGCCTTGACGCCGTTGAGGAAGACCTCGTCACCCAGGTAGGCGTTCAGTTGCTTGAGCACCGCCGCGCCCTTGGCGTAGGAGATGCCGTCGAAGTCGTCGAGTGAGCCGAGCGCGTCCTTGACCGCGTCGGCGGCGACCGGGTGGGTCGAGGACCGCTGGTCGGCCTGCAGGCCCCACCACTTACGGATGAAGGCGAAGTCGATCCAGTTGTCGGTGTAGCGGGTGGCGGCGGTGGAGACCCGGTGTGCCATGTACTCGGCGAAGGACTCGTTCAGCCACAGGTCGTTCCACCACTTCATGGTGACGGTGTCGCCGAACCACTGGTGGGCCATCTCGTGCACGACCGTGCGGGCCCGGCTGCTGCGTTCCCCGTCGGTGACCGCGGAGCGGAAGACCATCGAGTCGCGGAACGTCACGCAGCCCGGGTTCTCCATCGCGCCGGCGTTGAACTCGGGCACGAAGGCCTGGTGGTACTCGCCGAACGGGTAGCGGTAGCCGAACAGCCGGTGGAACTCGTCGAACGACTGACCGGTCACCTCGAACAGGTCCTCGGCCTCGCGGTCGAGTGCCTCGGCCAGCGACTGCCGCGAGACCAAGCCGAGCGGGATGCCGTCGTGCTCACCGAGGATCTGGTGGTAAGGCCCGGCGACCAGCGTGACGAAGTACGTCGACAGCGGCTTGGTCTCGGCCAGCTCCCAGCGGCCCGGCGACACCTGGGTCGCGGCGCCGTTGCCGAGCACGATCCACTCCTCGGGCGCGGTCACCGTCACCCGGTACGGCGCCTTGAGATCCGGCTGGTCGAAACAGGCGAAGATCCGGGGCGCGGCGTCGAGGAAGGACATCGCGTACAGATAGGTCAGGCCGTCGGCGGCGTCGACGCTGCGGTGCAGGCCCTCACCGTCGTGGGAGTACAGCATCGAGGCGACCACGACGAGCTCGTTCTCCGCGGTCAGACCGGGCAGCGCTAGCCTGCCGTCGCTCAGGCCGGCCACGTCGACGGGCGTCCCGTTCAGCGTGACCGAGAGCAGCTCGCCGGGCTTGACGTCCAGCCAGCTGGACTGCTCGGCGGCGGAGAAGACGATCCTGGTGGTCGATCCGAACGTCTGCTCGCCCTGGGTGAGATCGAGGTCGACGTCGTAGGAGTGGACGGACAGCGCGGCGGCCCGGGTGCGGGCGCCGTCGACGGTGAGACTCGGCATGCCGAGCACTCTATGCCGTCGTGCCAACGTCGCGCCCACCGTCCGGCACCGGCCTCGATACAGTTCACTCATGACCGAGATGGAGTACCGCCAGCTGGGTGACTCCGGCCTCACCGTGAGTGTGGTCGGCCTGGGTTGCAACAACTTCGGTGGCCGGATCGACGGCGACCAGGCGGCCGCCGTGGTGACCGCCGCGCTGGACGCCGGGATCACGCTGTTCGACACCGCCGACGTCTACGGCGACCGCGGCGCCAGCGAGGAGATCCTCGGCAAGTCGCTGCTGGCCCGGCGCGACGAGGCGATCATCGCGACCAAGTTCGGCGGCGACATGAAAGGCGTGAACGGCCCGGACTGGGGGGTGCGCGGTTCCCGGCGCTACATCCGCAAGGCGGTCGAGTCGAGCCTGCGCCGGCTCGGCACGGACTGGATCGACCTCTACCAGCTGCACGTGCCGGACCCGGTCACCCCGATCGAGGAGACGCTGGCCGCGCTGTCGGAGCTCGTTGCCGAGGGCAAGGTTCGCTATCTCGGCAGCTCACAGTTCGCCGGCTGGCAGGTGGTCGACGCCGACTGGGCCGCGCGGACCAACGGCTCGGAGCACTTCGTCAGCGCGCAGAACCGCTACAACCTGCTCGAGCGCGAGGCCGAGGACGAGCTGATCCCGGCGTGTGAGCACCTCGGGATCGGCGTACTGCCGTTCTTCCCGCTCGCCTCGGGGCTGCTGACCGGCAAGTACAAGCGTGGTCAGGAGGCCCCCGACGGCACCCGGCTGGCGAAGATGCCCGACCGGCTGGCCAACGCCGACTTCGACAAGATCGAGGCGCTGGAGACCTTCGCGGCCGAGCGTGACCTCACTTTGCTGGACGTCGCCATCGGTGGGCTCGCGGCGCAGCCGGCCGTCTCGTCGGTGATCGCCGGCGCGACCACACCCGAGCAGATCGAGCAGAACGTCGCGGCCGGGCTGTGGGTGCCGACCCTCGAGGACCTGGCCGCCCTGGACGAGCTGACGTGACCCTGATCCTGCTGCCGCCCTCGGAGGGCAAGACCGGTCGCGCCCGCGGCAAAGCGGTGGATCTGCCGGCGCTGTCGTTCCCGGAGCTCAACGCGGTCCGCGAGTCGGTCCTGGAGACGCTGGCCAAGCTGAGCTCCACCGATGACGCGTACGGCGTACTGGGGGTCGGCGCTTCGCTGAAGAGCGAAGTCGAGCGGAACACCCGCTGGCGATCGGAGCCGTCGGTGCCGGTCTCGGAGCTGTACTCCGGTGTCCTGTACGACGCCCTCGGCTACTCGACCCTGCCGGCGGGCACGAAACGCCGGGCCAATTCGCGGCTGCTGGTGACGTCGGCGGCGTGGGGCGCGTTGCGGATGGCGGACCGCGTACCGGCGTACCGGCTGTCGATGGGGACGACGTTGCCCGGGCTCGGCCCGCTCGCGTCGGTCTGGCGCGATCCGCTCGCGGCGTCGCTGGAGCAGGCCGCCGGAGACTCGGTGATCGTGGACTGCCGTTCGTCGACGTACGCCGCTGCCTGGCGCCCGGCCGGCCAGCAGGCGGCCAAGTGGGTGTCCGTCTCGGTCGTGCGGGAGCGTGGGGGAGTCCGCTCGGTGGTCTCCCACAACGCCAAACACACCCGCGGTCTGGTCGCCCGTCACCTGCTCGAGTCGGGCAAGGACCCCGGTACGCCGAAGGCTCTGCACAAGCTGATCGCCGAGCGCTGGAACGCCGAGCTCGAACGAACCGGTGCAGCTTGGACACTCACCGTGGTGGAACACGGCTAGCTTCACTCCCCGTCACCGGCCGACGGCCGATCGGTGCCGCTGGCATCGATTGGTCAGTGATCTTTCGGGTTGGCCGTTACCTTCCTGCGATCAGCTGACTATCCTCGGCCAAAATTTGCCGGGCGGTTGGTGACCAGCCGTCCGCCCCGACAGCTTTGAAGGAGGGTTCATGTCCGTTCTCACCCGCATGGGCGACTGGATGCTGAGCAAGACACTCGGTACGACGGAAGCCGCCGCCGCACCTTGTGAGCAGCCGCGTGGCGCCTGTAGCTACTGCGACAGCTCAGGCCGCTTCGTTCAGTGCAGCACCTGCTACTACGACGTGTGCGAGCGTCGCTGGCTCCGCAGCGGTTGCCGCCGGACGCAGCACGTCTGTTGATCGACTCCAGCATCCAGCGGTCGTCACGATGACACTGTTCTCCACTGGTGTCGGACTGCTGATCGCGGTCGTGCTGGGCACCGCCGCGGTGGCGAAGGTCCGGGATCCCGGACCTTTCGTCACCGCGGTCGGCACCCTGGTACCCCGCGGTGTCAGCAGAACCGTCGCCTGGACGGTGATCGGCGCCGAGCTGCTGGCGGCGGTGGCGAGCCTCGTTCCCGCCACGCTCCCGGCCGGCCTCGCGCTCGCGGTCGTGCTGTTCGCGGCGTTCGCCCTGGTCGCGCTGCGTTCGGCCAGAGCGCCCGCGCCGTTGCCCTGCGCCTGTTTCGGAGCGGTGAAAGCCGATCTCGGCTGGCCGCACGTCGTCCGCAACGTGGTCCTCACGGCGCTGGCCGGCACGGCTCTTGCCATTGTTCTCCTTGGCGACCTGGGCAGTGCCTGGTCCCAGCCGGCCGTCATGCTCCTGGTCGCCGCCATCGCCGTGGTCCTGGCCGCGGTGGCGATCTCGCTCGACCACCTGATCGCCCTGTTCGCTTCCTGACGCTATTTTCCTGACCCTGTCTTTCCGCGCTGAGGAGATTCCCCCATGTCGCCTGTTCTCGTGGCCGCTCTCGTTCTGCTCGGTCTCCTCCTGGTGCTCAACCTGCTGCTGACCACCGCGGTGATCCGCAAGCTCCGCCGCCACGACGAGTTGCTCCGCGACTTCGACGGTTCGGCGCCGTTGTCGGTGCTGCCGCAGATCAGGGTCGGCGCGCCCGTACCGGACTTCACCACCGAAGCGACCGACGGTCAGCTGACCGAAGCCGATCTGCGGTCCACCGAGACGTTGATCGCGTTCGCCGCGCCCGGCTGCGGTGGCTGCGAGGCCGCGCGGCCGCGGCTGATCGAGATGCTCGAGGCCCGCCGCCGGCGCGGCGAGGCGGGCATCGTGGTGATCGCGGACGACGAGGGCGACGGCGGCACGCTGGTCGGGGAGTTCAGCGCGCACGCCCGGGTGATCGTCGAGCACCCCGCCGACGGCGCGATCCATCAGGCACTCGGGATCGCGATGTACCCGAACTACGTGCTGGTCGGCGCCGACGGCCGGGTCACCAGGGTCGGTGGGGATCTCGACGAGATCGCGGCCGCGGTACCGATCCGGTCTTGACCAGCGTGCTGACGGCGATCGTCCGGCGGGCCGCGACCCTCGTCGTCCGGGCGGCGGCGGCCGTCCGGCTCGTCTTCGCGATCGATCCGATCCGGTCGGGGCTGGTGCTGTCCGGCGCGGTGCTGCTCGGCGCCGTGCCGGTGGCGATCGGCTGGCTCACCAAGGCGCTGATCGACGCCATCACCGACTCGGCCCGGCTCGGCGTCCTGGTGGGTATCGCCGTCGGCCTGATCGCGGCGACCGCGGTGTCACAGCTCGTGCCCACTCTGCTCAACCTGGCGGAGTCGGAGCTGAGCCGGCGAGTCGCGGCTGCCACCAAGGAGAAACTGTTCACGAAGGTCAACGGGTTCGCCGGCCTCGGCTACTTCGAGCAACCGGCCTTCCACGACAAGCTGCGGCTCGCGCTGGAGGCGGGGGAGTACGCCCCGACCCAGATCCTGCGGACGCTGACCGGGACCGTGCAGCGCGTGATCACGCTGGCCGGGTTCCTGGTGGCGCTGTGGTTGATCCATCCGCTCATCACGCTGCTGGCCGTGCTCGCCGCCGTGCCGCAGTTGCTCGTCGAGCTGCGGCTGAGCCGGGAACGCTTCTCGTTGCAGGCCGAGCTGAGTCCGGCCGAGCGTAAGCAGTTGTTCTACTCGATGCTGCAGACCCAGGCCGCGGCGGCCAAGGAGATCCGGCTGTTCGGTCTCGGCCGCTACTTCCGTGACCTGATGATGGCCGAACTGGCGACCACCCACCGGGGTCAGCGCCGGATGGACCGCCGGATGGCGGTGGCCCGGATCGGGCTCGATCTGGTCTCGGTGGTGCCGTTCGCGATCGCGCTGGTCTGGGTCGCCCGTTCGGTCGCGTCCGGCCAGCTCGGCGCCGGCGACGTCGTACTGTTCCTGGCGGCCCTGGCCGCCGTGACTGCCGGTACGGCGGAACTCGCTGTCCTGGTCGCCCGCTTCGACGAACTGGCGCTGACCCTGGGCCGGTTCGACGAACTGCTCGCCCTCGAACCGGACCTGCCGGTCCGGGAAGGCAAGACAGCGCCGGCGCTGCGCAGCGGTGTCGAACTGCAAGATGTCTGGTTCCGCTACCGCGAGGACCTGCCCTGGACCCTGCGTGGCGTCAGTCTCCGCATCCCGGCTGGTTCGTCGGTGGCTGTTGTCGGGCCGAACGGCGCGGGCAAGAGCACCCTGGTGAAGCTGCTCTGCCGCCTGTACGACCCGGAGCGCGGCGAGATCCGGTGGGACGGCGAAGATCTGCGGGACCTCGATCCGGCTTCGTTGCGGAACCGGATCGGGTCGGTCTTCCAGGACTTCGTCAGCTACGACCTCAGCGCCCGCGCGAACATCGGCCTCGGTGATCTGCCGGCCATGGACGACCTCGAACGGATCCGGACCGCGGCCGACCAGGTCGGGCTCGGCGCGACGCTGGACGCGTTGCCGAGAGGTTTCGACACGGCCCTGACCCGGATGTTCCTCGACGAGGCGCCGGACGACGAGCTACCGGACGGCGAAGCAGACCAAGCGCCCGGCGGCAGCTATCTGTCCGGCGGGCAGTGGCAGCGGCTGGCGATCGCCAGGATGCTGATGCGCGCCGATCGCGACCTGCTGCTGCTGGACGAACCGAGCTCCGGGCTCGACGCCCGCGCGGAGTACGAGCTGCATCGGGTGGTGTCGGAGGTGACCCAGGGCCGGACCCGGCTGCTGGTGTCGCACCGGCTCAACGCCGTCCGGGACGCGGACCTGATCGTGGTCGTCGATCAGGGCGAGATCGTGGAGCAGGGCAACCATCACGCCCTGATCGCCGCCGACGGCCTGTACGCCGAACTGTTCCGCCTGCAGAGCACCGGGTACGCCGATCCGTCACCCGCGCCGGGGGTCTCCCCACAGCCGGCGGACCACCAGGCCGATCACCTCGTCGTCAGCGACCGCACCGAAGTGCCGTGAGTCGAAGCTCTCCTGCCCGTCGCCGAGCAGCCACAACGACCCGGGCGGCACGGTCCGCCCGGGCTCCGCGGGGACTTCCATCCCGCCGGTCGCGGCGAGGCGCTTGATCAGGTTGCGGCCGTCCGCCTTCAGCACCACGATGTCGCCGACCCGCAGGGGCCGCGCCACCCGCCGGCGGAGAGCGATCACCCGGTCGCCGGGATCGAGGGTCGGCTCCATGCTGTTGCCGACGACCGTGACGAAGAGCAGCCCCGCGCGCGTCAGGCGCAGTACGGCCGCCACTGCCGCACCGCCCAGCAGGACAGCACGAACGACGGACCTCCACCGGCCGGTCGGTTCCAAGACGTGCCTCCTTCGTCGCGTTGCCACAGCGCCGCGACTCTAGCCGCCACCACGCACGGCCCGGCAAGACTGTTACCCGGCGTCGACCCGTTGCGACCACACCGTGACCTGCCTCGGCACGCGCCGAGCCCGATCCGGTGGGACGATGTGACGACTTCGAGAGACCTGGGAGGCAGGATGAGCGAGAGTGCGAGCGCACCCGCTGAGACGAAGGACCGTCCTGAACTGAAGCGGGTGATGGGCCCCGGCCTGTTGCTGCTGTTCGTGGTCGGCGACATCCTCGGCACCGGGGTCTACGCCCTGACCGGCAAGGTGGCCGGCGAGGTCGGTGGCGCGGTCTGGCTGCCGTTCCTGTGCGCGTTCATCGTGGCGATGCTGACGGCAACGAGTTACCTCGAGCTGGTGACGAAGTACCCGAAGGCCGGTGGTGCGGCGGTCTACACGCACAAGGCGTTCGGGATCCACTTCCTCACCTTCCTGCTCACCTTCGCGGTGATGTGCTCGGGGCTGACCTCGGCCTCCAGCGCGTCGAAGGCGTTCGCGGAGAACTTCTTCAAGGCCACCAAGATCGACCCCGAGCGCGGCACGGTGCTGATGATCACCGCGCTCGCCTTCATGGCACTGATTGCCCTGGTCAACCTTCGCGGTGTCGGTGAGAGCGTGAAGGCGAACGTGGTGCTGACCTGTATCGAGCTGAGCGGTCTGCTGATCGTGATCGGGGTCGGCGCCTGGGCGCTGGCCCACGGCGACGGCGACACCTCGCGGCTGACCCAGTTCAACACCCCCGACGGCGAGTCACCGTTCAGCGCGGTGACCGCGGCCACCGCGCTGGCCTTCTTCGCGATGGTCGGCTTCGAGGACTCGGTGAACATGGCCGAGGAGACCAAGGACCCGGTCAGGATCTTCCCCAAGGTGATGCTGATCGGTCTCAGCGTCACCGGCGTCATCTACGTCCTGGTCGCGATCTCGGCGGTCTCGCTGGTCTCTCCGGAGGAGCTGAACAAGGGCGCCACGCCGCTGCTGAAGGTGATCCAGGCCGGCGCCCCGGACTTCCCGATCGAGATCTTCGCCTGGATCACGATGTTCGCGGTGGCCAACTCGGCGCTGATCAACATGCTGATGGCCAGCCGGCTGCTCTACGGCATGTCCCACGAGAAGGTGCTGCCCGGCCCGCTCGGCCGCGTCCTGCACCGCCGCCGGACGCCGTGGGTGGCGATCCTGTTCACCACCCTGCTGGCGTTCCTGCTGATCGGGTACGCCGATCTGACCGCGCTCGGCGGCACGACCGCGTTCCTGCTGCTGTGCGTGTTCGCGATCGTCAACGTCGCCGTGCTGGTACTGCGCCGGGACCAGGTCGGGCACAAGCACTTCCACGCCCCCACGGTGCTGCCGGTGCTCGGTGTGGTGCTGTGCGTCTACCTGGCCAGCCCGCTGTCGGGCCGGGCCAAGCAGGACTACAAGATCGCCGGTTACCTGATGATCATCGGCGTCGGTCTGTGGGCGCTGACGTGGGTGCTGAACAAGTACGTGTTCAACCGTAAGTCCGACTTCGACCCGAGCCACCTCGACCCGAGAGGGCCGGTGAACTGACCGCCGGGTTCTAGATCCCGGTGGCTTCGGTCCGGCGGCCGGTGGGCATCACTGTGGTGTCCACCGGCGACGGCCGGCCGGTCGTCGTGGGCAGCGGCAGCAGCACGGCGAGCACGACCGTGCCGAGGGCGACGAGTCCGAGCGCGACTGCGATCCAGCCGAGCGTCTGGTAGCCGGCGCCGCCGGTGATGGCCAGGCCGCCCAGCCACGGACCGATCGTGATCCCGACGTTGAACGAGGAGAAGTTGACCGCCGTGGCCAGGGTCGGCGCGTCACCGGCGAGGCTGAAGACCCGCGCGTTGAGCGCCGGGTTGACCGCGAAGCCGAAGCCGCCGAGCAGGAAGATCGTCGCGATCGCCACCACCGGCACGGTCGCCCAGACGGCGAGGACGACCGACAGGGCGCACAGTCCGGTGATCCCGATCGCCAGGGTGTGGAACGGCATCGCGTCGGCGTACCGGCCGCCGATGGTGATGCCGATCAGCGAGCCCACGCCGTACAGGGCGAGGACGGCCGGCACCGCGCTGGAGTGCAGGCCGGTCGTTTCGGTGAGCAGCGGAGCGAGGTAGCTGAAGACGACCAGGATCGCGGCGGTGACGAACGCGGTGGTGGCGTAGGACAGCCACAGCCGCGGGTTGACCATCGCGCGCAGCTCCGCGCCGAGGCGGGGAGTCCGGGCGGGGTCGGGCCGGCCGAGCGGGATGGTCGCCAGGACGCCGGCCATCGCGCAGACCGACAGGATGCCGACCGCCCAGAACGCCGCCCGCCAGCCCAGGTGCTGACCGATCACCGTGCCGGCCGGCAGCCCGACGATGGTCGCGATCGTGAGGCCGCCGGTGACCACGCTCATCGCCCGGGCGCGCGACGTCACCGGGACCAGCCCGACCGCCGTGACGGCGGCGACCGCCCAGAACCCGGCGTACACGAACGCGCCGACCACCCGGGTGACCAGCAGCACCTCGTAGTTCGGGGTGAGGGCACCGGCGACGTGGCTCAGCGCGAACAGGGCCAGGAAGACCAGCAGGGCTGTTCGCCGCGGCCACCGCAGGGTCACGACCGCCAGCACCGGGGCCCCGACCAGCATGCCGACCGCGAACGCCGAGATCAGCAGCCCCGCCGCCGGGATGGAGACGCCGAGGTCGGCCGAGAGCTCCGGCAGCAGACCGGCCAGCATCAGCTCCGACGTGCCCTGGGCGAAGATGGCCAGGCCCAGGACGTAGACAGCGATCGGCATCGCGAGAGATCCCCTCCGGATTCTGGGTCGTGTGAGGCGGTCCAGAAGCGATCGCGCCCGCCGGTTACCGCGGGTATCGCGATCGTGTCATCCAGTGTGACCGAGCCGATCCGATCACGCAGCGCCACGCCCACACCCCGGACCGGAGTTGCAGGTTCCTGCAACTCCAACTTTCCGGCGTGTCGCGCGACGGCTCGCGCGCCGGAGGCGCCCCGGTTTGGCCGGATCGGGCAGAGTTGGTGCATGAGCTACCCGACCCCAGCGCGGCGTACCCGCGGCGTCGTCGACGGCGCCAGGATCAGCAGCGGACTGAAGCTGCTGGTCGCGCTGATCGGGCTGATGTGGCTGAGCGAGACCGTGGACACCGCGCTGAACGGCGAGCTCGACCAGTACGGGATCATCGCCCGCGATCCCGACGGCCTGTTCGGCATCCTGACCTCGCCGTTCCTGCATCTCGGGTTCGGGCACCTGATCTCCAACACGCTGCCACTGGTCACGCTCGGCGCGCTGATCGCGGTCAGCGGCGCGCTGCGGCTGTTCTCGGTGACCGCGATCGTGACCACGATCGGCGGTTTCGGCACCTGGCTGATCTCACCGCCGAACACGATCACGATCGGCGCCAGCGGCCTGGTCTTCGGCTTCGCCGCCTACCTGATCGCGCGCGGCCTGTTCAACCGCCGCCTCGGTCAGGTCGCGATCGGCGTGATCGTCGTGCTGGTCTGGGGCAGCGCCCTGCTCGGCGGTCTGCTCCCGCAGGACGGGATCTCCTGGCAGGGCCACCTGTTCGGCGGCATCGCGGGGGTCTTCGCCGCCTGGGTGCTGTCCGACGACCGCTCCAAGACGGCGCAGCCGAAGCCGGTGATCTGAGCCCGCCGATCGTCGGTCCGGTTCCGCGCGTCAGCCGATCGTCGGTCCGGTTCCGCACGTGAGCCGATCGTCGGTCCGGTTCCGCGCATCAGCCGATCGTCGAGAGGTCGGTGTTCGCGCCGCAGATGATCGCGACGACGCGCTCGCCGGCGGCCGGCCGGTAGGCGCCGCTCTGCAGAGCCGCGTAGGCGACCGCGGCGCCGTGCTCGACAGCGAGCTGGTATTCACGCCACAGCTCGTCGCGGGCCGCGACAATCGAGTCGTCGGAAACTAGCACCGACCGCACGCCGTTGGCCCGGACGGCCTCGAAAGCCAGCGCCCCGAACCGCCGCGCCCCGAGCGAGTCAGCCGCCACCCCACCGACCTGTACGTCGACCAGCTCACCCGCGTCGAGCGTCCTGGCCAAAGTGGGTGCCGACTCCGGCTCGATCCCGACGACCTGCGCCCGATCGCCGAGCGCCGTCGCGATCCCTCCGACCAGACCACCGCCGCCGACCGCGACCAGGACGGTGTCGAACTCGGCCTCCGCCAGCAGTTCCAACCCGATCGTCCCCTGACCGGCCACCACCTCGGGCTGGTCATAGGCGTGCAGCAGCAACGCGCCCGTCCGCTCGGCCTCGGCGACAGCGGCCTCGTACGCCTCGGCGTACTCGCTGCCGATCTGGACCACGTCGGCATCGAGAGTGCGCAACCGGGCGACCTTCGTTGCGGGTGCCGTCATCGGAACGAAGATCCGCGCCGGTACGCCGAGCTCGCGGGCGGCGTACGCCCCGGCCAGCCCGGCGTTGCCACCCGACGCGGTCACGATGCCCTGCCCGGAGAGCGCTCCCTGCTCCTTGGCGACCAGCAGCCGGTTGAAGGCTCCACGCGGCTTGAACGACCCGGCGTGCTGCAGCAGTTCCAGCTTGAGGCTGAGCGTCGGCGAGACCCGCAGCACCGGCGTACGGCGAACTCGGCCGGCGATCCGGTGGGCAGCGGCCTCGACGTCATCACGGGTCACAGTCATGTGTCCCACCCTGCCACGCGGGGCAGGACTACCGTGGTGCGAGCTTCACGAAGAGATGGAGGCGACCAGATGGGTGTGTACGAGGACGTTCACCGCCGCAGCCTGGCGGATCCGGAGGGCTTCTGGCTCGAAGCGGCCGGCGCGATCAGCTGGACGCGGCCACCGACGCGAGCGCTGGACACCTCGGCGGCACCGATCCACCGCTGGTTCCCCGACGGGGAACTGAACACGTCGTACAACGCGCTCGACCGGCACGTCGAGGCGGGGCTCGGGGACCGGACCGCGCTGATCTATGACTCACCCGTCACCGGCTCGGCCCGCACCTACACCTACGCCGAACTGCGCGACGAGGTCGCGCTCTTCGCGGGCGCGCTGAGACGGCTCGGCGTCGGCCACGGCGACCGGGTGATCGTGTACCTGCCGATGATCCCCGAGGCGGTGATCACGATGCTGGCCTGCGCGCGGCTCGGCGCGATCCACTCGGTCGTCTTCGGTGGGTTCGCGCCGAAGGAGCTCGCCGCCCGGATCGACGACGCGACCCCGAAGGTGATCGTCGCGGCGTCTTGCGGGATCGAGCCGGCCCGGGTGGTGGAGTACAAACCGATCATCGACGCAGCCCTCGAGCTGGCCACCCATCAGCCCTCGTCGACCGTCGTACTGCAGCGCCCGCAGGCCACGGCCGAACTCGGAGAGCGCGATCTCGACTGGTCCGACGCGGTCGGCGGTGCCACTCCGGCCGAACCCGTTCCGGTCGCCGCGACCGACCCGCTCTACGTGCTCTACACCTCGGGAACCACCGGCAAGCCGAAGGGCGTCGTCCGTGACAACGGCGGTCACGCCGTCGCGCTGGCCTGGACCATGGGCGCCGTCTACGACATCCACCCCGGCGACGTCTGGTGGACCGCCTCCGACGTGGGCTGGGTCGTCGGCCACTCCTACATCGTCTACGCGCCGCTGCTGATCGGCGCCACCACCGTCCTCTACGAAGGCAAACCGGTCGGTACGCCGGACGCGGGCGCCTTCTGGCGGGTGATCTCCGAGCATCGCGTGAAAGCGCTCTTCACCGCGCCGACCGCGCTGCGGGCGATCAAGAAGGTCGACCCCGAGGCGGGGCAGCTGGCGAAGTACCCCCTCGATGCGTTCAGGACGCTGTTCCTGGCCGGTGAGCGACTCGACCCCGAGACGTACCGCTGGGCGCACGGCAAGCTCGGCGTACCGGTGATCGATCACTGGTGGCAGACCGAGACAGGCTGGCCGATCGTCGCGAACCCCCGCGGTCTGGAGCCGCTGCCGGTCAAACCCGGCTCGGCGACGGTGCCGCTGCCCGGCTGGGACGTCCAGGTGCTCGACTCCACCGGAAGCCCACTGCCCACCGGGGAGGAAGGATCGATCGCGATCAAGCTACCCCTGCCACCGGGTGCGCTGCCGACGCTGTGGGGTGACGACCAGCGCTACATCGACAACTACCTGAGCCGCTTCGACGGGTACTACCTGACCGGCGACTCGGGCTACCTCGATGCCGACGGCTACGTGTTCGTGATGGGCCGGACCGACGACGTGATCAACGTGGCCGGGCACCGGCTCTCGACCGGCAGCATAGAGGCCGTCCTCGCGGCACATCCCGCGGTGGCCGAGTGCGCGGTGATCGGCGTGCACGACCCGCTCAAAGGGCAGTTGCCACGGGGGCTGGTCGTGCTGAAGGCCGG
Organism: Kribbella sp. CA-293567; assembly: GCF_027627575.1. NCBI lineage: Bacteria > Bacillati > Actinomycetota > Actinomycetes > Propionibacteriales > Kribbellaceae > Kribbella > Kribbella sp. CA-293567. The sequence continues at coordinate 4,002,064 of NZ_CP114065.1, read as the reverse complement.
CGCGACGATCTCGCCGGAGCTGCTGCAGGAGGAACTGGTGGCCGCCGTACGGCGTGACATCGGGCCGGTCGCTGCATTCCGGGAGGTGGCCATGGTCGACGCGCTGCCCAAGACCCGGTCGGGCAAGATCCTGCGCAAGACGATGCGGGGGATCGCCGACGGGCGTGACGAACCCGTGCCGTCGACGATCGAGGACGCGGCGGTGCTCGAAGCGCTCCGGCCGATCCTGCGGCACGAGGCCTGACGCGGGTCCCGGCCCCCTGGGATCGGCGGGCCGGGAGCCGGTGACCTAGGCTCGGTGACATGCGAGTCGTGATAGCTGGTGGACATGGACAGATCGCGCTGCGGCTGACGAGGCTGCTCACTGCCGACGGACACACGGTGGTCGGGCTGGTCCGCAACCCCGCGCACGAGGCCGACATCGCCGCGGCCGGCGGTGAGGCCGCAGTACTGGATCTGGAGTCGGCCGGTGCCGAGGAGGTGGCCAAGATCCTCACCGGCGCCGATGTCGCGATCTTCGCCGCCGGGGCCGGACCGGGCAGCGGGAACGATCGCAAGGACACCGTCGATCGCGGCGCGGCAGCACTGCTGGCCGACGCGGCGGAGCAGGCCGGCGTCAGGCGCTACCTGCAGGTCGGCTCGATGGGCGCCGACCGGGCCGACGAGCTGGACCCCGACGACACCTTCACGATCTATCTCAAGGCCAAGAAGGCCGCCGAGGACGACCTGCGTGCCCGCGACGGGCTCGACTGGACGATCCTGCGCCCGGGAGCACTGACCAACGACCCCGGCACGGGCCTGGTACTGCTCGCCGACAAGACCGGGAACGGCAGCATCACCCGCGACGACGTCGCCCTCGTGCTGGCCGGCCTCTGCGACACCCCGGCGGCGATCGGCCGCACCCTCGAGCTGATCGCCGGCGACACCCCGGCCGCCGAGGCACTGGCCACCCTCTGACGTTGCCTCAGGCAACAGATTGTGACGGAAATGGGCGACGACACCCTCCGGCAGGTGCAGTTCGAGCGCACCGCCAACAGCAAGTACGAGGTCCGCAACGTGCGCGGCGGCAGCCTGTCGGTCGGCTCCGGCGGTGACACCGACTTCACCCCGGTGGAGCTGTTCCTGGCCGCCATCGGCACCTGCTCGGCGATCGACGTCGACGTGGTGACGAGCCGCCGGGCCGAGCCGACCGAGTTCCGCGCGGTGGTCCGCGGCGACAAGGTCCGCGACCCGGAGGAAGGCAATCGGCTGGAGAACCTCGAGGTCGAGTTCACCATCGCCTTCCCCGAGGGCGAGGACGGCGACAAGGCCCGCGAAGCACTGCCCCGCGCGGTGAAGATGTCGGACGACCGCCTCTGCACGGTCAGCCGCACCGTGGAGCTCGGCACCCCGGTCACCACCACGCTCTTCGACTGACCTCCTGCGACCGACCGACCGCACGTCAGCAACCGTCCCGCACCTCCCGCGGCGTCACTCCTGCTCATCCAGCCCAACCGGCATCACGCCTCTGGGGGCGGGGCCTGTGGGCCGCGGTAGGGCTGGGTCTGGCTGTAGACGAGGTTCGTGGTGGTGCTGCCGAACTCGGTCAGCTCGTTCACCAGCTCCTCCAGATGCGCCATCGAGCCGGCCGCCACCTTGAGCGTGTAGCAGTCGTCGCCGGTGGTCCGGAGACACTCGAGGATCTCGAGTCGTCGCTCCATCAGCAGGCGGAGGGGCTCGTGCCGGTTGCCCGGATACTTCAGCCGGACGACGGCCAGTACCGCGAAACCCACCTTCGCCAGATCGACGTCGGCCCGGTAGCCGCTGATCACCCCGGTCGCCTCCAGCCGCTTCAACCGCTCGGTGGTCGCCGAGGCGCTCAGGTTCACCCGGCGGCCGAGTTCGGTCAGCGGGATCCGGCCGTTGCGCTGCAGCTCGACCAGGATGGCCCAGTCGGTCGGATCAAGACTCTCGGTCACCGGGTAACGATACCGGGGAATCCCCGGCCAGGCAGCGGATTTTCGCCGCGGAACCTCTTCAGGACGGCCCTTTCGGCTGGATAGCCTGACGAGGTGGAAATCGGTGTGAACGTCCCCAACTTCGGCCCCGGTGCCGACCCCGCCCGCCTGCGCGACTGGGCCGGCATCGTCGAAGGCCTCGGCTACGACCGGCTGCTGGTCTCCGACCACGTCGCGATCACGCCCGACGTCGCGGCGCAGTACCCGGCACCCTTCTACGAGCCCTTCACCACCCTGAGTTGGCTGGCCGGCGTCACCACGATCGGACTCGGTACGACGGTACTGATCGCGCCGTACCGGCATCCGCTGCTGGTCGCGCGGATGGCGGCCAACCTCAACGCTCTGAGCGGCGGCCGGTTCGTGCTCGGCCTCGGCGTCGGCTGGGCGCGGCAGGAGTTCGAGGCGCTCGGCGTCGACTTCAACCGGCGCGGGAAGCTGACCGACGAGCTGATCATCGCTGTCCGGGAAGCCTGGGCGAACGAGGCCGACTACCGCAGCGGCGACCTCCCGATCTGGGTCGGCGGTGGCAGCGAAGCCGGACTGCGCCGCGCGGTACTGCTCGGCGACGCCTGGCATCCGCTGCGCCAGCGCGTCGACTGGATGCGCGGCAAGCTGGACCGGCTGAAAGCCATCGCGGACGAGGAGGGCCGGCCGGTACCGGGATTCGCGCCGCGGATCCTGCTGCGGCTCACCGCCGCGCCGCTGCCGGAGGACGAGCGGGTCGCCGGTGAGGGAACGATCGACCAGGTGGTGGCTGATCTGGAGGAGCTGCGGCTGCTCGGCGCGACCAGCGTCGTACTGGATCCGTTCGCCGGCGATCCGGCGGAGACCGAACGGCCGGAGTACGCCTGGAAGGACCTCGCGACCGTCGCGGCGTCCTGGAAGTACAGAGGAGACTCGTTGTGACGCCTGAAGCAGAAGAGTTCCTGCGCCGCGCGATCGCCCTGGCCGCCAAGGCCCGGGAGTCCGGCAACCCGCCCTTCGGCTCGCTGCTCGTCGGTCCCGACGGCAGGGTGGTCGCCGAGGACCACAACACCACCATCACCGACGCGGACATCAGCGCGCACCCCGAGCTGAAACTCGCCAAGTGGGCCGCCCGCGAACTCGACGCCGACACGGCAGCCGGTACGACGATGTACACCAGTTGCCAGCCCTGCGGCATGTGCGCCGGCGCGATCGAACGCTCCGGCCTCGGCCGCGTCGTCTACGCGCTCTCGGGCGACCAGCTCAACGGCCTCAAGCCTGGCGGCGGCTTCCCCGCGGTACCGCAGGAAGGCCCTGCCCTGTACGACGAGGCACGGGTTCCCGTCGACGGGTACTACGTCTAGCCAGGGTCACCTCTCCTCCGGCACCCGCGGCCTGGCAAGGTAGGCCGCGGTCACCGGGTGAGAGGAGAACTGCTGGTGCCAGACGTCTTCGCCGGCCGGTTCGAGCTCATCGACCCGATCGGCTCAGGTGGCACCGGAACGGTCTGGCGTGCGTGGGATCGCCGCCTGGGCCGGATCTGCGCGGCCAAGGTCCTGCGGCAACGCCATGCCGGCGCCATGCTGCGGTTCGTCCGCGAACAAGGCCTGCGGCTCGACCACCCCAACGTATTGAGCCCGTACGGCTGGGTGGCCGAGGACGACCAGGCACTGCTCGCCATGGACCTGCTCGGGGGCGGCGACGTCAGTAGCCTCGTCGCCGACTTCGGCGCCTTGCCCGAGCGCTACACCGCCGAACTGCTCGCTCAACTGCTCAGTGCCCTGGAGCAGGTTCACGCCGCAGGACTGGTCCACCGTGACGTGAAGCCGTCCAACCTCCTGCTGGAGACCACCGGCACCGGCCTGCCCGTACTACGCCTCAGCGACTTCGGCATCGCCCTGTCGCTGACCGAACCACGTCTCACCCAGCACGGCGCCGTGGTCGGCACACCTGGCTACGTCGCACCCGAGGCGCTGGCCGGAAAGCCGCCGTCGATCAAGCAGGACCTGTACGCCGCCGGTGTCACCGGTTGGCAGCTACTGACTGGGGAGGAGCCACCTGCCGCCGGGCCTCTGCCAGAGCGGCCGGCCGGTTCGAGGGGCGTTGTGTGGGACGTCGTCGAGGCTCTGACGCGTACAGCGCCAGACGAGCGACCACCCTCGGCGCGGGCCGCACTAGCTGGGTTGGAGCCGGTACTCGCTACCGAACTGCGAGTACCGGTGCACACAGCCGACGGAGAGCTGATCGAGGTCTTCGACCAGCTCCCTGAGCTTCCTGCGGCGTACCACACTCGTGCCGAGCCGCCTGCACCTCCGGCTCAGCCAGTGGTCAGGCCACCTTCACGTGACGTGCATGCGCCGTGGCCTCGCCGACGGCGTCTCGTACTGGCCGTCGCTGGGGTGGTTGGCCTGCTCGCGGCCGGTACTGCGGGCGCTTTGGCGCTGAACCGGCCACCGGACGGCGACAGCTCCACACCACCCAGCAACTCGCCGAAACCTCCCTCCACGAGCGGCACACTGTCGCCACCCCCAACGGTTCCCACCGGGCCGGTGACGCCGGTGCCGAACCCGCAGGTCACCGTCGGCGCCGCATGCGGGTGGCAGGAAGTCGGTGGGATCGAAACGACGACTGACGGCACCCGGGTGGAGTGCCGCCAGTCTGGGTCGTCCTACCGCTGGGTCAAGGCCGGTTAGACCCGCCCTGCCCGGGCTGCCCGTGTCCGGGCTGCCCTGGTCCGCCGTACGGCGGGTATTGCTGACCCTGCCCGCCGTACGGCGGGTATTGCGCCGCAGCCGGGCCCGATGAGTTGCGGTTGCGATTGCGGAGGATCACGGCGGCGGCGACGATCGCGAGAGCCAGGACCAGCACGCCACCTCCGATGAGCCACGGCAGCAGCGAGGACGACTCGTCCGCCACCGGCCGCTCGGTGTCACCACCGCTGTTCGACCCTTCGGTGTTTCCACCCGAGGGCGTCGGCTCGGAGGTGGTACTCGTCGTGGGGGTCGGTGTCGGCGTGGCCGCCGCCTCACCCGTCGACGCGCCGTACTCGGGTCCGGCGACCTTGTCACCGACGACCGCGACATCGATCGTCATCGGCACTCCGCCGGTCGCGCCGTCGGCGCCGAAAGGCACGCCCAGCTTCGCGACGATGTAGTACCAGCCGTCCACGCCGGTCTTGCGCAGCTCCGCGACGTTCGAGTTCCGGTTCAGATAGACGACCCGCGGCGTCGCGATCGGCTTGCCGGCGGACGGCAGGATGTCGGTGGTCCCGGTGTACGCGGTGGTGTGCGACTTGATCTCGTCGCGAACCGGGCTGTGCAGCGCCGTGCGGATGTTGGTGGTCTTCCCGTCCGGCGTACCAGCGAAGGTGACCCGGTAGGCCAGCCCCTGGCCCCAGTCGAGCTTCACCCGGTAGAACAGCTCTTCGCCGTAGTAGATCGTCTCGCCGTAGCGGCCGGAGCCGGCCAGAGTGGTGGCTTCGTTGAACGAGCCGCCCGCCCGCACCGGACGAACCGCACCGGCCGGGTCCTGGGCGAACTCGACCTTGCTGGTCTGTGCCTGCTCGCCGAGGCTTCCCGTCACCGGCGGCTCGACTCGGAGCTGAAGCTCGACCGGCACCCGGTCGGTCCCGCCCTGCCTCGCGTCCCGGGTGACCCTGAAGACGTACTTCCCCGGGACGCTGCAGGCCTTGGGCCTCGACGAGCCGGCCACCGTGCCGTCCCAGCTCAGGACCGTCGTCAGCGAACCGCCGTCCACCTTCGCCCGGGTGTGCAGCTCCCGCCGGGACCGGAAGCAGTCGGCGCCGCCAGGTCCGGTGATCTTGATGTCGAGGAGCTCCAGGTCGCGCGGGTTGCCGCGGGGGAAGACGGCCGTAGCGGCGAAGTACGCGGTGTCGCCGCTCTTCAGCTCGGTCGCGTAGAACCGCTCCTCGACGGGATCCAGGGTGTCGAGGTACTGCCCGGGCGTGATCGTCGGAGCGGTGAACGGGTCCGCAGTACCGGTCACCGGCTTGCCCGTCGGCTCGTAGTGGCGCAGCGCCCGCTCGGTGACTCGCCCGAGTACGCCGAGCAGCGAACTCGAGTCGGTCGCGTCGTGGTACGTGCCGCCGGTGTTCTGCGCGATACAGGCGAGCTGGGCGCGCGCCTTCGCGTCGACGCGGAAGCCGATCGCGTGCACGTGCAGGTCGACGCCTTGCCGGTGCAGCTCCTTAGCCACCTCGCAGGGCTGCGGGGGAGCGCAGGTGTCCTCGCCGTCCGACACCAGCACGATCGACCGCTGTCCCTCCTTCGGCAGCTGAGCCGCCGCGACCCGCAGCGACTGGCCGATAGGCGTGTAGCCGCTGGCCTTGGCCGAGTTGACCGCCGCGGTCAGCAGCGGCTTGTTCACCGCGGCGACCGGCCGGACGACCCGGACGTCGCGACAGCCCGCGGCCTTCTCCGAACCACTCGAACCAGTACCGGCGCCGTAGATCGTCAGACCGACCTGAGCCTGAGCAGGCAGACCCGCGACCATCGAGGTGACGGCACGTTTGGCGGCGTCCATCCTGGTGCCACTGCCGCCCGCGTCACGAGCCGTCATCGAACCGGAGGAGTCCAGGACCACCATGACCGGCGAGAGCTCGCCCTCCGCCACTGCCGGCGAAACGTTCGCGAACGAAAATGCCGCAGCCAGGGCGGCGGCCGCGGTCACTGCGGCTAAGCGTCGTATCATCGGCTCTCCAGGGGACTTCAGCGGTACGTTGGGGTTGATGTCGGCTACGCTAGCGTTTGCATATGCAATTTGCAAACAGGAATCCGGAGGTGTCGTGAACGACCTGCACGGACGGAACCTCGAACTGCAGCAGCAGTGGTACGGCGAACCGCTGGGGGACCGCTTCCGTCGCCTGCTCAGCCGCCTCGGCCTCTCCCAGGCCCAGCTCGCCGGCGTGCTCGGGCTGTCGGCGCCGATGCTGTCGCAGCTGATGTCGGGCCAGCGCGCGAAGATCAGCAACCCCGCCGTCCTGTCGCGGCTGCTCCAACTCGAAGCGATGGCGGGGGAGCAGGGCTGGGATGCACTGCCCGCCGCAGAGCGAGCCCGTCGGCTCGACGATGTCCGCGCCGCTCAGCGATCCACCCTCACCGTCGACCACGCGGGCACCTCCGAACCGTCCAGCCCGGCAGACCCGGTGCTCGCCATCCAATCGCTACTGAGAGACGTAGCCTCAGCCGCCGAGCTCCAAGGCGCCGCCGAACTGCTGCAGGACACCTACCCCGACCTGGCCGAGGCCCTCCGAGTGCTCGGCGCGGGCCGCACCCAAGAGGCCCGCGCCTACTACAACCGGATCACCGCCAACCACTGACTCCGCTCAGCGCGGTGCCAGGCAGAGCGTGAACTTCTTCCGGCTGTCGGTGTAGGACACAGTGGAGGTCTCGAACTTGGCGCACTGATCGCCGTCCACGGTGTTGTCGATCTTGCCGACCACCTTGTAATCCGCCTCGGTCGACGTGCACTCGACGACCTCGACGTCCGGTTTCGCCGCGCTGCCCTTGTTGGTGACGCACGAGCCGACCGTCGCGTCCGGGCTCTTGGTCAGATTGGCGACCACGATGAACGCGATCAGCGCGACCGGGATCAGCAGACCGAGCACGGCCGGCCGCTGGATCAACGGCTTGCCCGGGTTCATCGGCCGCCCCGGAGCGCCCGGTGCCGGCTCCGGCAGGTTCCTGAACTTCGAGCTGGTGACCAGGTTCATGATCAGCGTGACCGGGTTGATGATCATCGAACCGATGCTCCACCAGCCCTGCCACAGACTCTTCGCGGTCATGTCGCGGGTGGCCGCCGTACCGCAGGTCTTGCAGAACGGTCCCTGCAGCTTCAGCAGCCGCATCAAGATGATGATGCCCTGGTGGCCTCGCACGGTCGCCTGCACAGCCGGCACGCCACCACAGAACCGGCACTGCAACGGCCCCTGCGCATACTGCGGCTGCGGCTGCGGCGGCGCGTACTGCTGCTGGTTGTACTGCTGCTGGTTGTACGGCGGCGGCGCGTACTGCGGCGGCTGTTGCGGTTGCCCGTACTGCCCACCCGGCCCGTACTGCGGGAACTGCTGCGGCTGACCCGGTTGCGGCTGCCCAGGCTGCGGCTGACCCTGCTGCGGGTACTGAGGCTGCTGGTACTGCGGCTGGCCAGGCGGGGGAGTGAAGCCGCCACCGCCCGGCTGGAACGGAGGCGGCTGCGGCGGCTGCGGGGGCGTAGTGGTCACGAAGGATCCCGTTACTCGATTTTGGGCAGAACCGAACACCGCACCCTACTCATCCGAAAAGGCTTCACCGCCCCGCCGGTATGAAACGGTGACCAAACCACCAGGGTCGCCCACCAACCGTCATCGACCAGTCCGCATGCGTCACCGATTCCAGCGGGAGCATCTTTGTCCGGCCCCACCAGTCTCACCATCGGCTCGCTCCAGCGCGGCGACCGCAGTACCTGGCAGCACCTCTTCGCGGGCTACAACGAGTTCTACGGACGCACGATGCCGGACGAGTTCTTCGACCGATCCTGGGCAGAGTTCACCGCCGCCACCCGAATGCACGCACTGGCCGCCAGGATCGACGGCAAGGTGGTCGGCATCGCCCACTTCCTCACCCACCCCAGCACCACCTCGGCCGACTCCTGCTACCTCCAAGACCTCTTCACCGACCCCGAAGCCCGCGGCCGAGGCGTCGGCCGCGCCTTGATCGCCGCAGTCACCGACTGGGCCCGAGCGCAGGACTGCGGGCGCGTGTACTGGGCGACACACGAGTCCAACACCACCGCGCGCCGGCTCTACGACCAGGTCGCCGAGAACCGGGGATTCATCATCTACACCGCGCCGCTGTAACGGGTCGCCAGCTCGGTCCCGAGGCGCGCGAGCTCGGCCTGCACCGACGGCGGATCCAGTACCTCGATCATGCCGCCCCAGCCGGCCAGGTGCTGCGCGATCATCAGGGGAGTGGGCGCGGTCAGCCGCAGCTCGATCCGGCCGTCGGCGATCGGCCCGACCACCTCGACATGGCGGCCGTGCCGGTCCTGCATCACCCAGACGAACCGCTCCTCGATCAACAGCGTCGCCGCCAGCAACGACCGCTGCTGCTCCATCTCCTCCACCACACGACTCCACGCCCGCGACAGATCGAAGTCCGCGGGTCGCACAGCCGCTACGTCGGTGATCTCGGCCGCCGTGACCCGCTCGACCCGGAACGTCCGCTGCCCCTTCTCGGTCCCGGCGATCAGATACCAGATGTCGTCCTTGTCGACCAGGCCCAGCGGATCGACCAGCCGCTCCGACTCGACCCGCCCGCGACCGGCGTACCGGAGTCTGACCTTCACCCGGCGCACGACGGCGTCCTGCAGCCGCCGAACCATCTCGGGCCGCTCCTTCACGTGCTCACCCCAGCGCGCCGGATCGATCACCACCGCCTCGGCAGCGGCCTCCGCATCGGCCCTGAACGTGTCCGGCAGCGCCCGCACTAACTTCCGCAACGCCGCCTTGGCCTCCGGCGCCACCGAGGCCGCCGGCCCGACCAGCAAGAACAACGCCTGAGCCTCGGTCGCGTTCAACCCGCTGAGATCGGTCCGCGCCCCACCGAGCAACGACCACCCACCATTGCGCCCCGGCTGCGGATACACCGGAATCCCCGCTGTCGACAACGCCTCCAGATCACGCCGTGCGGTCGCCACCGAGATCTCCAGCTCCGCCGCCAACTCCGCCGCGGTCACCCGCCCCCGCGCCTGCATCAGCAGCAAGGTCGCCACCAACCGATCAGCCCGCATCCCGCCATCCTCCCAAACAAACCGCTCACCCCCTGACTACTTTCGGACTTATTGTCGGTGCGGGTTCCTAGGGTTGGGGTCGTTGGCAATCGAGTGGCGAGGGAGACCGTGATGACGACGCTGGACGGGCGGCCTGGGTCGGCGCTGGTGGTGATCGACGTGCAGAACGACGTGGTGAGCGGCGCGCACGAGCGGGATGCCGTGGTCGCGAACATCACCGCGCTGGTCGACCGGGCCAGGGCCGAAGAGGTGCCGGTGATCTGGGTGCAGCACTCCAGCGAGGGGATGCCGATCGACAGCGACGGCTGGCAGTTCGTGCCCGAGCTCAAGCTGGGGGAGTCGGAGCCGGTCGTCCACAAGCGCTACGCGGACTCCTTCGAGGAGACCGACTTCGAGTCGGTCCTCGCCGAGCGTGGCATCGGCCGGCTGATCGTCACCGGCGCGCAAACCGACGAGTGCATCCGCTCGACCCTGCACGGCGCCCTCGTCCGCGGGTACGACGCACTTCTGGTCAGCGACGCCCACACCACCGAGGACCAGTCCGAGTGGGGAGCGCCGACACCCGACAAGGTCGCCCACACCAACCTTTACTGGACCTACCACACAGCACCCGGCCGCCAGGCCGGCACCGCCACCACAGCCGAGGTAGACCTCCGTGGAGCTGGCTAAGTGACGCTGGATCAACGGCAACAAGAGCTACTGACGAGCTGGCTCCCGCGGGCGGAGGTCGTCAAGGACCACAGTTGGGGGCTGGTCGGCACCACCGTTCTCGAGATGCTGGACGACGGCGTCCGCTACATCGTCAAGGCGGGCGACGCCGCCGACACGCACATCGCGCGCGAGTTGCAGGCGCACCGCGCGTGGTTGGGTCCATGGACGCGGACAGGTTCCGCGCCCGAACTGGTGAACGGTGACGACAACGCCAAGCTGATCGCGACTCGCTACCTGCCGGGGGAGTTGGTGGAAGGGACCGATCACGAGCACCGTCCGGACACCTACCGTCAGGCCGGCGAGCTACTCGCGCGGTTTCATCGCCAGTTGTCGATCGAGGACGCCGACTACGAGGCGAACGAGAAGGCGAAGACACTCGGCTGGCTGGCGAAACCACACCGGATCGCCCCAGAACTCACCGAGCAACTCCGGGCGATGGTCGAGGTCTGGCCCACCGATCCCGTCCTGCTGGTACCGACGCACGGCGACTGGCAGCCACGCAACTGGCTCTGCCATGAGGGCATGGTCAGAGTGATCGACTTCGGGCGAGCCGCCCTGCGACCGGCGTACACGGATCTCGGGCGCCTCGCGGCCCAGCAGTTCCGCACCGATCCAGCTCTGGAAGCGGCGTTCCTGGCCGGGTACGGCGCCGACCCTCGCGATCCCGCGTCCTGGAAACGTCAACGCCTCCGCGAAGCCATCGGCACGGCGGCGTGGTCGTACCAGGTGGGCGCCGAAGATTTCGAGCAACAAGGCCATCGGATGATCGCCGAGGTTCTGGCGGAGGACACCCCCAGGATCTAATCGTTTGCGTCCAGGGGGAGCGGGCCTCTAGCGTCGCTGGATGAGTTCTCACCTGGTTTCGCTGTCCTTCGATGCGAAAGATCCCGTCAACCTGGCCAGGTTCTGGGCCGGCGTACTGCGTCGCGAGGTCGCCGCCGACGGCACCACGATCCTGCCGGCCGAGGGCACCGGCTTCCCGATCCGGTTCCTCTCCAGCACGGCGGAGAAGACCGGGCCGAACCAGATGCACTTCGACCTGACCAGCCAGTCGCCGGAGGAGCAGGACGCGACGGTGGCCCGGGCCCTCGAGCTCGGCGGCCGCCACCTCGACATCGGGCAAGGCCCGGACGAGACGCACGTGGTGATGGCTGACCCGGAAGGCAACGAGCTCTGCGTCATTGCTGCGGGCAACAACTTTCTGGCCGGCACCGCGGCGATCGGCGCGCTGTCGTCGGACGGCACCCAGGCGGTCGGCTATTTCTGGAGCAAGGCGCTCGGCTGGCCGCTGGTCTGGGACCAGGACGAGGAGACGGCGATCCAGTCACCGGCGGGCGGCTCGAAGATCAGCTGGGGCGGTCCGCCGGTGAACCCGAAAACCGGAAAGAACCGCCTGCGCCTTGATCTCGCCGCCGACGGTGACCGGGACGCCGAGCTCGACAGGTTGATCTCGCTGGGAGCCAAGCGGCTGGACAACGGGTCACAAGACGGGGAGTGGATCGAACTCGTCGACCCTGACGGCAACGAGTTCAACCTCTCCGAGCGGGGTTGAATCCGCAGTAGTTGACATAATGTCAGTTATCGGACATTCGCTGTAAGACTCAGAAGAGGGGTCGCAAGCGCGGATACCGGGCGTCTGCAGATCAGATCTGTCAACGAACAACGGTTCTGTCAGCGGCATCCTAAGCGAGCTGGAGAATCAGCGGCCCGGCGAGAATCTGCTCGCCGGGCTCCTGATGAGGGTCAAGATCGGCTCCGCCGGCCCATTGAACGAAACTCGCGCGAGACTCCGGCGATGCCGCCTGCCAGGTAACACTAAGTGACGACGTGCGCGTCAGCGTCCCGACGACTCGCTGGCGTCACCCTGCCGAGGCGACGATGGGCTAGCCGTACGGGCAATCAGCTCCCGACGGGATGCCGCGAAGCCCCTTAGATCGCCGCTGACAGAACCGATTGCTCCAGGCATCCCCCAAGGTCTCCGCCCCTCCTCCCAGCCCAGCCCGGTCATGCATAATCACCATTATGCAGCAGTCGTGAAATACGGCAGTTGCTAGAGGCAACTAAACGCATCGGGGGAGTCGACCACCCTGCCGGAAACTGTCGGTGGCTCTCGATACAACTCCCCTATGAAGGTTCTCGCAGCTCAGTCGGCGTTCTTCGCTGCCCGGCGTCCCCGCAAGGACTCCCCCCACACCACCGACGCCTACCGCCGCGACCTGGCCGGCATCACCACCCTGCTCTGCGCCAACCTCGCCGTCGACCTCGAAGAGCTGACCGTCGACGATCTCACCGCCCATGCCCTCCGCGCTGCTTTCGGTGCGTTCGCCGACGACCACGCCAAGAGTTCCGTACTGCGCGCCTGGTCCACCTGGAACCAGTTCCTCACCTTCTGCGTGTCCGACAACCTTCTGGCCGGCAACCCGATGGGAGCAGTGGCCAGACCCAAGACCCCTCCCCTCTCCCCCAAGCCCCTGCGCGGCGACGACACCCCGGAGGTCCTGCTGCGCTCGGTGGCCGACGGCGCCCGGCAAGCCCGCGATCCCTGGCCGGAGCGCGACGTCCTGGTCATTGCGCTCGGCCTCGTCGCCGGGCTCAGATCGGCCGAGATGCGCACCCTGACAGCCGATTCGCTGGCCGGCCGCCCGGGCGAGATGCGTCTGCACATCCACGGCAAGGGCAGCCGTGATCGCTCGATCCCGGTCGAGCCGATCATGGAGCGCATCATCGACACGTACGTCGAATCCTGCGCGCAACGCTTTCCCCGGAAGCGATTCGGCCGGTCCACCAAACTGCTGGTGGACCGCAACGGTGAGCCGATCGGCCGTGGCGGCCTCGAGTATCTGGTGAAGTCCTGCTACCGCTGGGCCGGCCTGCACGACCGGGTGCCGGTGGGCGCCAACCTGCACGCCTTGCGGCATACGTTCGCCACCAGGCTGGCCGAGGACGGCGCCACCGCGTCGGAGATCATGAGGCTGCTCGGTCACGCCAGCCTCGCCACCAGCCAGAACTACATCGAAGCCACCGGCCGGGAGCAACGTGCCGCCGCCGCCAGCAACCGCACCTACCGCTCACTCGACCAGGTGATCGGTCCACCTTCTGACAATCAGCTGCCAGTGGACTGATCAATCGGTCCCGACTCTCCGAGCAGCCGGACCGACTGACCGCCGTACTGCGTACGCTGGCCCGGCGGGCGCTGGGGGCTCAGTGCGATCACCAGATGGTCGCCGCCTGCGGACCAGTGCTGTGAGGAGACCCGATGTACCGAAGGCTTGTCATGAAGTTGTCCGGTCAGGCGATCGCGGGATCGGCCGAGTTCGGATTCAACAGCGACAGCCTGACGCATCTGGCCCGTGAGGTGCTGGCCGTGCACGACACCGGAGTACAGGTCGCCGTGGTGGTCGGCGGCGGCAACGTGTTCCGGGGAAACCGGTCCGAGGACTGGGGTATCGACCGGGTCGAGGCCGACAACATCGGCATGCTCGGCACGGTGATCAACGCGGTGCTGCTCCGCGGCCGGCTCGCGGCGCTCGGCGCGGACGACGTCCGGCTGATGACCGCGATCCCGATCAACAACCTCGCCGAGCCGTACATCCGGCTGCGAGCGATGCGGCACCTGGAGAAGGGCGGCATCGTACTGCTGGCCTGCGGCAACGGTCAGCCGTTCCACACCACCGACTACCCGTCGGTGCAGCGCGCGGTCGAACTCGGCGCGGACGCGTTGCTGGTCGCGAAGAACGGCGCCGACGGCGTGTACGACGCCGACCCGAACAAGGTCACCGACGCCCGGCGGTTCGACCACCTCAGCTACCAGGAAGTGATCGACAAGGGCCTCGGCGTGATGGACCAGAGCGCCTTCATCCTCGCCCGCGACCACGCCCTCCCCCTGCACGTCTTCGACATCGAGCGCCAGGGCGCCGCCGCCGCCATCAGCTCCGGCACCCACATCGGCACCCTCATCAACTGACCCGATTTAGTTGCCCCAGGCATAGATCTCCTGGGCACTCCCCCACATCCACACTCCCCCGATGCCGCGGCCCCCCGAGCCCGTGCTTTCAACCGCACTCAAGCGGACTCAGCCTCGACGGGCCCGGCGTTGACAAGCTGGTCCGCGTCGGCGGTACCGAAGATCTCGTCGTTCTTGCCCCCACCCGACGAGGCCACGGCTGCCCGCTCAGGTCTGGTTCTCGCCTCCGTCGACGGAGAAGTTCGCGCCGACGACATAGCTGCTCTGCTCGGTGGCGAGGAAGGTCGCGACGGCGGCGGCCTCTTCGGGCCGGCCCATGCGTCCCTTGGGCACTGTCGCGGCGACGTGCGCCTTGATGGCCCGAGCGGACTCCTCGTCGCCGAACGCCGCAGTGCCTCCCGGCGTTTCGATCCAGGCCGGTGAGACGACGTTGACCCGAATGCCGCGGCCCTTCAGCTCGGCGGACCACGTCCGTGCGAACGAGCGCACCGCTGCCTTGGATGCGGCGTACGCGCCGAACCCCTCCATTCCGCGTTCAGCGGCGGTCGACCCGACCAGCACGATCGAGGCGTCGTCGTTGAGCAGCGGCAACGCCTTCTGCACGGTCAGCAGCGTGCCACGGACATTGATGGCGAAGGTGCGGTCGAAGTGCGCCTCGGTGGTCTGCTCGAGGGTCGCGAACTCACCGATCCCCGCGTTCGCCACCAGGATGTCCAGACCCTTCCCATGAGCGCGGACCGAGTCGTAGAGCTGGTCCAGGTCCTCAGGGTCGGAGACGTCCCCGACGATGCCGGTCGCCTGATCCGCCCCGATGGTCTCGACGGCGGCCTTCACCTCGGCCTCGCGACGGCCGGTCACGAAGACGTGCGAGCCCTTCTCCGCCAGTTTTACGGCCGTCGCCAGACCGATCCCGCCGTTTCCTCCTGTGACGACCGAGGTCTTGCCATCCAGCTCTCGCATGCGTGCTTCCCTCTTCTGTGCTCATGTGGAACTTCTCGACCTCGGGTGCTGCTCCACGTGCGGCTCGTGCGACCTGTGGTCATCGAGACCCGACGCGATGTTGCGGCCAGCGGTGTGGGTCGTCCTCCAGGCTGTGCCGGTCCCAGCCACCGAGGTCGGCGGCCGCGCGGTAGGTGCTGTGCAGGAACGCCGCCAGGTCCTGGTCGGGGTTCTCGGCCTCGGCCACCGCCTCGTACGGCAGCAGGAACTGGCCGTTCTCGACGCTGTAGTACGCCGCGTCCGGTCCGATCGGGTACTCGGCGAAGCTGGGGGGCTCCGGGTAGGCGTAGGCGTAGAAGGCGCCCTCTTCACCTCCGCCGGGCCAGAACCCGGCACTGCTCAGCTCGCGGGAGTACCCCTCGACCATCACCCAGTCCCCACAGTTGGGCGCACCGCCGGGGTGTGCTGGGGCCGCGCGCCCGGAGAAGCGAGTGCACGCCAGGTCCATCGCACCCCAGAAGAAGTGCACGGGACTGACCTTCCCGACGAAGTGAGAGCGGAACTCACCCATCACCCGCTCCGCCTGCACGAGCTGGCGCCAGAAGAGCTGCGCCGCCTCGGAATCGTAGCTGCCGTGCTGGTGGTCCTCGGCGAACGGGATCGCCGGCTCCACCTCGTTGGGCCGAGGGTCGATCGTCACCTCGATGCCCAGCTCCTGCAGCGCCCTCATCGTCTCGCCGTAGAAGTCGGCGACGGGCCGCGACGACAAGGGCACGAGGCGCTCGCCGCCGTCGCTGCTGCGTACCCTGAGACGGTGCTCGACGAAGTCGAGTTCGAGATCGAAGAGGCCGCCGCGGTGCGGGACGGCGCCGGTGGTCAGGCCGCGTGGGCCGACGTAGAGCGTGACCTGCCACCAGTGGTTGAGCAGCGGCGCCTGTGAGAGCCGGATCTTGCCGACGATCTGGGTCCACATGTGCACGGTGTCGCGGGTCTCGGTCCAGTCGTCCACTCGCAGCCGCGGCCACGGGTTCTGTGCACTGAGGTGCTTCGTCACGCGTTCTCCATCTCGGCAGAGAGCTACCGGTACTCGGGGTTGGTCTGGTCAGGGGCGCAGCCGGCGTCCCACTCGCTGCGCCTGTTGCCGTACGCCGGTACGCCGCCGGCGGCGCGCAGCATCTGCGCGAGGTGCATCAGGTTGTAGGTCATGAACGTGATGTTCCGGTTGGTGAAGTCGCTTTCGGGGCCGCCCGAGCCGGGATCGAGGTAGGACGGTCCTGGCCCGACCGGCCCGATCCAGCCCGCGTCGGCCTGCGGCGGGATGGTGAAACCGAGGTGCTGCAGGCTGTAGAGCAGGTTCATGGC
The DNA here is from genome assembly GCF_027627575.1 of Kribbella sp. CA-293567. Taxonomy (NCBI): domain Bacteria; kingdom Bacillati; phylum Actinomycetota; class Actinomycetes; order Propionibacteriales; family Kribbellaceae; genus Kribbella; species Kribbella sp. CA-293567. Next base: position 3,985,339 of record NZ_CP114065.1, on the reverse strand, counting down.
GCAGTGCTTGATGCCGTCCTCGTTGCCAGTGACCACACAGCCGGCGACGCGGCCGTAGTAGGCGTACTGACCCTCTTCGTCGAGCGTGCCGGAGCAGCCGTAGAGCCGTTCGACGACCCGCCTCATCACCGAGCTGTTGTCTCCCAGCCAGATCGGCCCGGCAAGAACCAGGATGTCCGCGGCCAGGACCTTCGCCAGGACCGGGGGCCAGTCGTCGACCTCGGCGCCGTGCTGGGTCATGTCCGGCCACACCCCGGTGGCGATCGCGTGGTCGACCGCCCGGATGATCTCGACCTCGACCCCGTGCTCCGCCATGATGCGAGTGCTGACACGCATCAGCCCGTCGGTGTTGCTGGGCTCCGGCGAGCGCTTCAGCGTCGCATTGACGAAGACGGCCTTCAGTCCGTCGAACCGGGGCGGAGCCGCGCCGTCCATCGTTGCCTTCGGCATGTCTGCCCCTAGTCGCTGACCTTGGACGGGGGCGCGTTGAAGAGCAGATCCTGGTACTCGGGGTGCTTGCGCAGCCAGCCGAAGATGAAGGGGCAGAGCACCAGCGCCTTCTGCCGACGCTCGCGGATGTCGTCCAGGGCAGCGCGGGCGAGTGCGCTGCCGATCCCCCGGCCCTCGTAGGTCGCGCCGACCTCGGTGTGGGTCAGCACGACCAGCTCGCTGGTCTCCTGGTACTCGACGTAGCCGGCGACTGTCGCCTCGTCGACGACCGCCTCGTAGCGCTGCCGGTCCGGGTTCTTGGTGACGGTGACGTCGGTCGACATGGAAACTCCTCTGTGTAGGTGCGTACAGCATCGCCGGTCCTCGAGCGGAACGACGGCCTACAACACGTTGCGAACGACCCAATACTGCGGTGGCAGGCAGTGCCTTCGCGTCGGTGAACATCACTGAGTGCCGACGAACCGGGGTGGAGTCGGTGGTGGTACTGCGCGCCGATGGCCTTCAGGCGAGCCGTAGATCCTTCAGCTGGCGACGCGACGTGATACCGAGCTTGCGGAAGATGTTGCGCAAGTGGGTCTCGATCGTGCGGGGACTGAGGAACAGTTGCGCGGCCACTTCCCGTGTGGTGGCACCGGTGGCGACGAGACGGGCGATCTGCAGTTCGTGAGGGGTGAGGGCGTCGGTGGGCTGCGCGGAGCGCTTGCGGGGGTGTTCGCCAGTGGCGCCCAGTTCACGGGCGGCGCGTGCGGCGAACGCGTGCGCACCTATGTCGGTCAGCAGTACGTGGGCGGTGCGGAGCTGTTCGCGGGCGTCCTGGCGGCGGCCCTCGCGGCGCAGCCACTCGCCGTAGACGAGGTGCGCCCGAGCGGTCTCGCCCCTCATCCGGGACTGGCCGAGCTGCTCGATCGCCTCGCGGTAGTTCTTCTCGGCGACGGCCTCCGCGCTTGTCAGCGCGCGGGATCGAGCAGCGAGACCTAGCGCCCAAGGGGTGTCGCAGGCGAGCGCAAGCGCGTTGAACTGTTCGAGCGCACTCATCGCGACGTCCGGGTCGTCGGCACGGACCGCCGCCTCGATGAACTCCGGCAGGGCGACGCTGGGAAGCCCGAGCTCATCGCTGTGACAAGCGCGTGCAGCCGCTGCCTGAGCCTGTGCATAGTTACCGAGCCCGTTGTGCAGCACCGCCATCGCGTACTGCGCCACGGCGACCTCTCCGCCGCCGTCGGGGTTCGCGACGTCCTGGAGCGTGAGGTCCTTCAGGTGGGCGGCGACGGTCCGGTCACCGCACCAGGCAGCGAGCATGACGGCGCCGTGTCGTAGCTGAACCGCGCCGATGGCCTCGCTGATCGCCGTCGACTCCGCGGCCAGCTCGCCGGCGCGGGCGAGCTCGCCGGTAAGGGTCAGGACGGAGGTCATGAAGCTCAGGGCCGCGGGTAGCGTCGCCAGCGCGCCGGTCTCGCGAGCCAGCCGGACGTGACGGCTCGCCAGGACGTACACGAGCTCGTCGTCGAGAAGCCCGACGGCGTTACGACCCGCCAGCCACAGCCACCGGTTGCTCTGGCCATCAGCCAACCGGCCGCTGTCCGGCTCGTCGCGGAACGCCCCGAGAGCGACTCGGAGCATCGGTACCCCCGCCTCGTAGCCCGCCGTGAACGTCTTCACCAGGCCGTCAAGGAGGAGGTCCGAGGGCCGCGGTGGTGAGGCCGCGTCGGGAGCCGCCTGTGCAGTGCGGGCAACAATGACCGCCTGCCCGCCGGTGATGAGCGCGGCATCGAAGGCGTCCAGGTAGGTATCGCGGGCCAACGCAGGATCCAGCGGGGCCAGTGCCTCGGCCGCATCGAGCAGCATCCGCGGCACCTGGCCGCCGCGTGAAAGGTGGAAACTGATCTGGGCGCGCAGCAGCTCGGTGCGGGCGTTCCGCAGGGCGTCCAGTGGTCCGGAGTCAGCGGTCGTCAGCAGCTCCAGGGCCGTCTCGGACGCACCGGCGGCGTGTTTGGCTTGCGCGGCGCTGAGTGCCCGGCTCGCGCGGTGGGCAGGGTCGGGAGTCAGTTCGGCTGCCTGCTGCATGAACGCCGCCGCGGCGGCTTGGCCACCACGACAGCGCGCCCGGTCGGCCGAGCGTTCGAGCTCGGCGGCAACTTCCTCGTCGGTGCCCAGCACTGCCCGCGCGCGGTGCCAGGCGCGCCGGTCAGGGTCCGACTGTGGATCGGTCGCGGCGGCGAGCGCGCCGTGAACGCGCCGCCGGTCCGGCTCCGTGCAGGCCCGGTAGACCGCCGAGCGCACCAGCGGGTGCCGGAACCGCACTCGGTTGCCGATCTGCAGCAACCCGGCCGTCTCCGCGGGGCCGGCTGACTCAGGATCGATTCCCAGTATGGCCGCCGCGCGCCACAACATAGCCGCGTCGCCGGTCGGCTCAGCGGCCGCGAGCAGCATCAGCAACTGCGTCTCAGTGGGCAGATCCTTGGAGCGCTGTCGAAAGCTGTCCTCGACGCGGCGCGGCACGCTCAGCGCGTCGGGCGACTCGAAGCCGCCGGCAAGACGCGCGGGCGGCGTACTCCGAGGCAGCTCCAACAGCGCGAGCGGGTTGCCCCGCGCCTCGGCGACGATCCGATCGCGTACGTCGTCGTCGAGCGGCATGGGTACTGCTGCGCCCAGCAGCGCCCGGGCATCGCTCTCGGTCAGCCCGCTCAGCCGGACCTCGGGCAGTCCTGCGAACGTGCGGAGATCGCCGCCGTCGGGGTCGCGCAAGGAGAACACCAGCGCTGCTTCCTCCGCCGACAGGCGACGCGCCACGAAAGCCAGCACCTGTGCGGACGCCTCGTCCAGCCACTGGGCGTCGTCGACGATGCACAGCAGTGGCTTCTCCTCGGCGGCCTCGGCCAGCAAGCTCAGGACGGCCAGCCCGATCAGGAAGCGGTCCGGCGAGGCGCCGGCCTGCTGCCCGAACGCCACCCGGAGAGCGCTCTGCTGGGGCTCGGGCAATGCGTCCAGCCGGCTCAGGAGCGGCGTACACAACTGGTGGAGAGCGCCGAGTGCGAACTGCGTCTCGGCCTCCAGCCCGACCGAGCTCTCCACCCGGAACCCCAACAGCTCCGCCGTCGTGCGGGCATGCTCGAGCAGCGCCGTCTTCCCGATTCCGGCCTCGCCGACGATCGCGAGCGCCCCGCTTCGACCGGCGCGCGCTTCGGCGAGCAGCTGTTCGATCGTCTCGCGCTCGCCGCGCCGGCCCACCAGCTCCGCCACTGCTCCTCCGATCCCACTTCAACCGGACCAGGTGACAGTCACCGATGCAGACCACCTCCGGCTGGCCTGGACACAGTACCGAAGCGTGCCGCGAGGGCTGGAGATCAGTGCATTTCACCGACGCGAGGGCGCCGCGTCCTGCGCGAACCTGAGGACACGGCACGATCCGCCGACCGGTCTGCCGGCCCTTCGGCCGAGGAGCGGACCACCCGCGAGACACCTGCGCTCGTGAGCGCGAAAGGAACTTGTCCATGTCTACGTCGCCCATCATCGACGTCGAAGGGCTCTTCGTCACCTACGGTGAGTTCACGGCCGTCCGGGACGTGTCCTTCCAGGTCCAGCCCGGTGAGCTCTACGCGCTGCTCGGTACGAACGGTGCCGGAAAGACGTCCACGCTCGAGGTCGTCGAAGGGCACCGCCGGGCCACCTCAGGCACGGTGCGGATCTTCGGGGAGAGCCCGCGCGACGGGCGCGCTGTGCGCGCACGGATGGGGATCATGCTGCAGGAGAGCGGCTTCTCCCCGGACCTGACGGTCCGGGAGTCGGTGGGTCTGATCGGCTCGCTGAGCGGCCGGCGCGATGACGTCGACCGCGTGCTCGGTATCGCCGGACTCTCCCGCAAGGTCGACACGCTGGTCTCCCAGCTGTCCGGTGGCGAGAAGCGCCGGCTGGACTTCGCCACCGCCGTCTACGGCAGTCCCGAGCTGGTGATCCTCGACGAGCCCACCACAGGGCTGGACATCCAGTCGCGCGACGCACTGTGGGCCGCTGTGGACAGACTGCGCGAGGAGGGGTCCACCGTCGTGCTCACGACCCACTACCTCGAGGAGGCGCAGCAACGCGCCGACCGCATCGGACTCATGCACGGAGGGACGCTCCACCGCGAAGGCACTGTCGCGGAACTCACCCGGACCCTGCCGTCGGTGATCACCTTCGCGTTGCCGCCCGGCGCGCCTGAGCCGCCGACCGTGGGAGCGCTGAACGGCGCCTTCCACGTCGAGACCTTCCATCTTCAGGAAGACCTCCACCGGCTGCTGGCGTGGGCCCACGACCGCGGCGTGGAGCTGCGGGACCTGCAGGCCGGACCGACCCGCCTCGACGACGTCTTCCGCGCCCTCGACGCCACCTGAACCACGAGCCGAGCCGACCACGGCGCCCGCGAACGAAAGGAACCACGACCATGTTGGCGATCGCTCGCAGTGAGCTGATCCAGATCTTCCGGAACCGGTTCGTCCTGGTCACCGGTCTCGTCATCCCGGTCGCCATCAGCGGCTACTTCGTCCACCAGCACGACAGGTTCGCGGACCTGGGCAGCCTCGGCTACATCGCGGCGATCGTGATGTTCACCGTGCTGGCCTTCGGGCTCTACACCACCGCGGTCACCACCCTCGCCTCACGCCGGCAGACTCTGTTCCTGAAGCGGTTGCGTTCCACCGCCGCGGGCGACGTCGGCATCCTCACCGGGCTGGTGCTTCCAGTCACGGTCATCGCACTCGTCCAGGTGGTCGCGATCCTGGTGGTGCTGAGTGTTGTCACCACCGAGCCGGCCCAGCTCCTGCTCCTCGCGGTGGCAATCCTGGCCACCACCGCCATGATGGTCGCGTTGGCTCTGGCCACCGTCGGGCTGACGAACTCTCCCGAGCACGCGCAGGTGACAACGCTTCCCGTGAGCCTGTTGGTGATCGCCGTGGCCACCTGGGTGGGAATCACCGGCACGGAGGACCTGGGCCTGCTGAAGAGAGCGCTTCCCGGTGGCGCTGCCACCGAGATGGTCGTCAACGCCTGGAACGGCGGGGTTCCACTGACCGAGTCGCTGCCCCTGCTGGCCAGAACGCTGGGATGGGTCGTCGTCGCCGTCGTCATGGCCGTTCGCCTGTTCCGCTGGGAACCCCGTCGATGACCGCACCGCACAACCACGAAAGGAGTCACACCATGGGGTTCATCACCGTCGGAGAAGAGAACAGCACCGCGATCGAGCTCTACTACGAGGACCAGGGCGAGGGACAGCCTGTCGTCCTCGTCCACGGCTATCCGCTGAACGGCCACAGCTGGGAGCGCCAGACGCGCGAACTGCTTGCCGAGGGCTACCGGGTCGTCACCTACGACCGTCGCGGGTTCGGGAAATCGTCGAAGGTCGGGTCCGGCTACGACTACGACACGTTCGCCGCCGACCTCCATATCCTCCTGGAGACGCTCGATCTCCGCGACGTCGTCCTAGTCGGCTTCTCGATGGGCACCGGCGAGCTCGCCCGCTACGTCTCGCGACACGGCCACGAGCGTGTCGCGAAGCTCGCGTTCCTTGCCTCGCTGGAGCCCTTCCTCCCGGTCCGGGACGACAACCCCGACGGAGTGCCGCAGGAGGTCTTCGACGGGATCGAGGCAGCGGCGCGGGGCGACCGGTACGCCTGGTACTCGGAGTTCTTCGCCAACTTCTACAACCTGGACGAGAACCTCGGTCAGCGGATCAGCCAGGAAGCCGTCACCGCCGGCTGGAACGTCGCCATCTCCAGCGCCCCGATTGCCGCCTACGCCGTGGTGCCGTCGTGGATCGAGGACTTCCGTGCCGACGTCGAGGCGGTCCGCGAGAGCAGGAAGCCCGTGCTGATCCTGCACGGTACGGCGGACAACATCCTCCCCATCGACGCCACGGCTCGACGGTTCCGCAAGCTCCTGCCCGACGCGACCTACGTCGAGATCGAGAACGCTCCCCACGGGCTGCTCTGGACCCACGCCGACGAAGTCAACGCGGCCCTGCGCGCGTTCCTCGGCCAAGTCGGATGAACACTCAGATCCGCGCGACTCAGCGGGTGCGCCACCGACGATGGTTCCGGGTCGTCACCGTCGTCGTTGTGGTGGTCGTGAGCACCGCCGGGATGGCTACGGCGGTCTTCCATCTCAGTCTGCCCTGGTGGACCGACGAAGGCAATCACCGTCATGTCTACGAAAGTGACATCGGCACCCAGCGGTACCAGGTGCACGTCCCGCCGCAGTACGACGGAAAGACCCGGCTGCCGGTCGTCATGGCGATCCATGGTTGCGGGATGAGCGGTTTCGGATGGAACTCGATGAAGTCCACGACGCAGTTCGACGACCTGGCCGACCGTGAGGGCTTCATCGTCGTCTACCCGACCCAGCGGCTGTTCCGCAGCGCCCTCAACTGCTGGAACTCGGCCGACCCACGCGAGCAGCACCGCTACGCCGGCGAACCCGCGCTCCTCGCCGGGGTTGCCCGCGAGGTGGTCCAGACCTACGGCGCGGACCCGGACCAGGTGCACGTCGCCGGCGCGTCCTCCGGTGCGGGCACAGCGGTCATCCTCGCCGTGACCTACCCCGACGTGTTCGCGACGGTGACGTCCGTGGCGGGTGGTGAGTACGGGCTGAACCAGGTGGACCCCGACGATCCCGGGTCGACGCCCCCGGACTACACCGCACGCCAGGCGTGGTCCCAGATGGGGAACCGGGCGCGGCAGGTGCCCCTGCTCGTCATCCAGGGTGAGCAGGACGAGGTCGTCCCACCCCTCGTCGCCACCCGGCTGGTCGAGCAGTGGACAGCCGTGGGTGACCTCGTGGACGACGGTCTGCCCAACGACAGCCTGCGGGTGGTCGAGAAGACCGAAACCGTTGCAGGAAACGAGGGCAAACACGCCTACGCGCACACCACCGTCACCAGGCAGGGCGGCGCGTCGCTGGTGGAGTCCTATCTGGTCAAGGACATGGGGCACGTGTGGCCGGGCCCGTTCGGCGACGGACTGTTCACCGACCACGCCGGTCCGGACGCCAGCGCGATCGTCTGGGACTTCGCCCGGCGCCACCCGAAAGGATCCCGGGAATAGGCGCTTGTGTCGTCTCGCCTAGGCGATTCAGCCCGAGTCACCGTCGTCGGCAACCTCGTCGACCGACCCCAGTTGGTTGCCTCAGGCATAGATGTCCTGGCTGCCTCCCGGCGGAAAACCGATTGCCGCGGGGCCGCAGGTTTGCTGTACTGCCGAAGGTCAGCACAGCCACAGGTCAGGGAGCACGTTCGATGCGATCTCAGCTCATGTCCAACCGCGAAGGTCACAACTCCTCTTCAAGGGACATGTTGCTGCGTGCGAACACTCAACCTAGGAATCCTGGCGCATGTCGACGCCGGTAAGACCAGCCTGACCGAGCGGCTGCTCTACGCCGCCGGGGTGATCGACGCGGTTGGCAGCGTCGATCACGGCAGTACTCAGACCGACTCGCTCGCGCTGGAACGTCAGCGCGGGATCACGATCAAGTCCGCGGTCGTCTCGTTCGCGATCGACGACGTCACGGTCAACCTGATCGACACTCCCGGCCACCCGGACTTCATCGCCGAGGTGGAGCGGGCGCTCAGCGTGCTCGACGGCGCGGTGCTGGTGGTGTCGGTGGTCGAGGGCGTCCAGGCGCAGACGCGGGTGCTGATGCGGACGCTACGCCGGCTGCGGATCCCCACGCTGATCTTCGTCAACAAGCTCGATCGCCGGGGAGCGCAGTCGCGGGAGCTGCTGGCGCGGATGGCGGAGCGGTTGCCGGCCGACGTCATCGCGATGGGTACGGCGTCCAACCTCGGCGAACGCGGCGCGCAGTTCACGCCGTACGGGCGAGACGATGCCGAGTTCGCGTCCGCGATGATCGAGTTGCTCGCCGAGCACGACGAGCAACTGCTGACGACGTACGTGGAGAACGAGGAAGCGCTCTCTTACGGCGCGTTGCGGACGCGGCTGGCCGAGCAGACGCGGCAGGCGCTGGTGCATCCGGTGTACTTCGGCTCGGCGATCACCGGTGCGGGTGTCGACGAGCTGATCGCGGGCATTCGCGAGTTGCTGCCGGCGACACAGGGCGATGCCGGCGGGCCACTGTCCGGCTCGGTCTTCAAGGTCGAACGTGGACCGGCAGGCGAGGAGGTTGCGTTCGTGCGGCTGTTCTCGGGGTCGATCCGCACCCGGGACCGGCTCTGTTTCCAGGGTGACCGGGAGGCGAAGGTGACTGCGATCAGCGTCTTCGACAACGGTGCGGTGCTGAGCAGGCCGGAGGTTTCGGCCGGGCAGATCGGCAAGCTGTGGGGACTCGGCGGGATCCGGATCGGTGACGCGATCGGCGCCGGCGCCAGTCCGGCAGAGAGCGCGTTCTTCGCTCCCCCGACGCTGGAGACGGTGATCGCGCCGGTCAGGCCGTCGGACAAGGGGAATCTGCAGGTGGCGCTCTCTCAGCTGGCCGAGCAGGATCCGCTGATCAACCTGCGTCAGGACGATCTCCGCCAGGAGACCTTCGTGTCGCTGTACGGCGAAGTCCAGAAGGAGGTCACCCAGACCACCCTGGCGGTCGAGTACGGCATCGAAGTCACCTTCCGGGAGACGACGACGATCTGTATCGAGCGGCTGAACGGCAGCGGGGCTGCGGTCGAGTTCAACAAGCAGGACCCGAATCCGTTCCTCGCGACGATCGGCCTGCGGGTCGAGCCGGCACCGGTGAAGTCCGGGGTCACGTTCCGCCTGGAGGTCGAGCTCGGTTCGATGCCGTACGCGTTCGTCAAGGCGGTCGAGGAGACCGTCCACGAGACCCTGCGCCAAGGCATCCACGGCTGGCAGATCCCCGACGCGATCGTGACGATGACGCATTCGGGGTACTCCGCCCGCCAGAGCCACGCCCACGCGGTCTTCGACAAGAGCATGTCGAGCACCGCCGGCGACTTCCGCAATCTCACCCCACTCGTCCTGATGGCCGCTCTCCAGGAAGCCGGCACCACGGTCCACGAGCCGATGCACCACTTCCAGCTCGACCTGCCGACCGACACCGTCCGCGCCGCTCTGGCCGCGCTCTCCCGCCTCCGGGCAGTCCCTCGGGTGCCCGCACTGGCAGCCGAAACCTCGACTCTCGAAGGAGAGATCCCAGCCGCGGCCGTGGACCGACTGGAACGGCAACTCCCGGCTCTCACCCGCGGCGAAGGCGTCCTCGAGTCGGCCTTCGATCGCTATCACCCGGTCACCGGCGCGGTTCCCAGCCGTCCTCGGACCGATCACGACCCGCTCAACCGCCGCGACTACCTCCTCCATGTGCTGCGGAGGGTCTGATCAAATGCATCCGGATTCATTCGAGGGGATCCTTCCTGCACGTACGACGTTTTCTGGCCGCCGCGCTCACCGCGACCGGTATCACCGCCGCGCTGCTGACTGCCGCCGCCGTACCCGCGAACGCCGCGACCAAGGACTGTCCCGCGGGCCACTTCTGCATGTTCGAGGACAGCAACGGAAACGGCTGGCTGCTCCGCGCGGCCGGCGGTTTCCCGACCTCGGACCGGGACCTGGAGAACCGCGGGATGGGCGACGCGGCGTCGGCCTACTGGAACCGCACGGGGGCGTACTTCTGCGTCTTCGAGCACGACAACTTCGGCGGCCGCTCGTTCAGGATCTCGCCGAACGGCACGTCCAAGTCCTTCGACATCGCCGGCGCGCCCTGGGCCGACAACGAGATCAGCTCGTACAGCATCATCGCATCCAACAAGCTCTGCAGCAGCTTGCGCTGACCCCCATGGCAGTGCCGGTGCCAGGTGCTGGTGCCGGCGCTGCCCTGCGTCAGAGGTCGTTGGCCAGAACGACTGAGGCGGGTTTGAAGCCCCGGCTCTGATACAGGCGCTGCGCGGCTTCGTTCGTCGCGTACGCCGTGACCTGGAGGCGGACCGCGCCACGTGCTCGCGCCCAGATTGTGAACGCGTCGACCAACTGACCTCCGAGACCGCGACCGCGGACAGGAGGTCGGACGAACATGCTCACCAGTTCCGCCCGAGGAACCAGCCACATGTCCGACGGGGGTTCGTAGATCGCGATCAGGTGGCCGACCACCTCAGCGCCATCAGCGGCGACGAAGATCCGGGCGGCCGGGTTGCTGTGGAGGTCTGCGATCCACTGCTCGCCGTGGGCCGCGGGCCAGGCCTGGTTGCGAAAGGGGTCGCGCTGGCCGGCGTCTTCGGCGAACAAGGCGGCGCTGGTGGCCGCGATGCCGGGGAGGTCGGCGGTGGTGGCTGGGCGGATCTCCACGGGGCTAGTCCTTTGTGCCGATGATGACGGTGGCGTAGAGGTCGGCGGAGGTGCTGATTCGTGGGGTCAGGCCGTCTGCCGCGAGGATGGCGGCTGCCGTGGAGGCTTGGTCCTCGCTGGTTTCGGCGAGCATGCTCCCGCCGGGAGCGAGCCATTGGGTGGCTTCGGCGCTGACGCGTCGGAAGATGTCCAGGCCGTCGGTGCCGCCGTCGAGGGTGACGAGTGGTTCGTGCAGGCGGGCTTCGGCCGGCAGGAAGCGGACTTCGTCGGTCGGGACGTAGGGGACGTTGGCGAGCAGGACGGAGATCTGGCCGCGCAGGGAGTCTGGGAGGGCGGAGTACAGGTCGCCCTCGTGCACCTGGCCGCCGAGCGGTTCGACGTTACGGCGGGCGCAGCGGACCGCGGCTGGTTCGAGGTCGGCCGCGTGCAGGTCGACCGGCTGTGGGGCTGCGACCGCGACGCCGAGGGCGCCGGAGCCGCAACAGAGGTCGACGACCACGGCGTGCGGGCGAGTGAGCGCTCTCGCCTCGGTGACCAGATGCTCCGTACGCCGCCGCGGCACGAACACGCCGGCATCCAGCAGGATCCGCAACCCGCAGAACTCGGCGAACCCGATCACCTGCTCGAGAGGCAACCCGGCGACGCGTTGCTCGACCAGGCGCTCCAGGTCGAGCGACGCGTCGTCGCGGGCTGCGGAGATCAGCAGCGCCGCTTCGTCCTCCGCGAACACGCACCCGGCGGCGCGAAGGGCGCCGACCACAGCGCCGACGGCCGGGCAGGAGGGGGCCGGGTACGAGGCGGCCGCGATCAGGCTGGCCGCGCCAACGGCCGGATACGTGGGGGCCGCGCTCGGACTGGCCGCGCCATCGGCCGGGCACGAGGGGGCCGCGCTCGGACTGGCCGCGCCAACGGCCGGGTGGTGTTGACGACGCGGCTCAGTCGGGTGCTGAAGGTCTGAAGTAGTGATGCCATCAGGCTACTTGCTGAACGCGTCCACTCCGGTGAGCTCTGCGGACAGCGTCCACAGCCGGGCGGCCGAGGCGGGGTCGACGGCGTACGGGCGGACGCCGGGGGCGTCGTCGGTGGACAGTTCCGCGATCTCGCAGTCCTCGCAGAAGACACCGCCCTGGCCGTCGAGCTGCGGCGAGGTGGCAGCCCAGACCTGAGTGGCGGCACCGGCCTCGGGGCTCTTGAACACGTCCGGTTGCAGTGGGTTGCCGTCTTCGTCGATCCAGCCGAAGCCGACCATCTCCTCGCGAGGGAGGTGACGCTGCAGCGGGGTCAGGATGCCGCCCGGGTGCAGCGCGAACGCGCGCACGCCGGAATCCTTGCCCAGAGCATCGAGCTGGACCGCGAACAGCGAGTTGGCGGTCTTGGCCTGCCCGTACGCCGCCCACTTGTCGTAGCCCTGCTCGAACTGCGGGTCGTCCCAGCGGATGTCGGAGTTGCGGTGTCCCGACGAGGAGACCGACACCACTCGGGCGCCGCCGTCAGCGGCGAGGGCCGGCCACAACCGGTTGGTCAGAGCGAAATGACCGAGGTGGTTCGTCGCGAACTGTGCCTCCCACCCGGGGCCGACCCGGGTCTCCGGGCAGGCCATCACGGCGGCGTTGTTGATCTGCAGGTCGATCGATCGGCCGGTGGCCAGGAACTCGTCCGCGAAAGCGTGCACGCTCGCCAGGTCGGCGAGGTCCAGTTCACCGACCTCGACACCGGCCAGGCCGGAGAGCGCTTCCTGAGCTGCCTGCGGACGCCGTGCCGGTACGACGACCCGCGCGCCCGCCTTGACCAGCGCGCGAGTGGTCTCCAGCCCGAGTCCCGAGTAGCCGCCTGTCACGAGCGCGAGTTTGCCGGTCAGGTCGAGGCCTTCGAGGACCTCGTCCGCCGTGCTGCCGTGGCCGAAGCCCGAGCCGATCTTGTGCTGTGGGGTGCTCATGACTCGACCCTAGGAGCTAGAGCCGACTCTAGGTCAAGCGTCGAGGTGCGGATCGGCCTTCAACGACTCGGCCAGCCGCTGGAGAGCGGGGTTCGGGCTGTCCGGGCTCCAAGCCGCGTGCAGCGTCACCGAGTGAGCGTCTGCCGCGTCGAGTTCGCGGTAGCGGACTCCCTGCACGCCCATCGCCATGATCGAGCGCGGCACCAGAGCGCAGCCGAGCCCGGCCCGAACCAGCGCGAGCATCGTCGGGACCTGGGAGGCGAGCTGGCTGACGGCGTACCGGTTCATGCCGATCATCGCCGCGCAGATGTCGTGCAGGTACTGCGACCCCTCCGGGCTGTAGCCGATGTAGTCGTCGGTCACGTCCGCCAGAGAGACCGCTCCCTCACCCGAGGCGAGCTTGTGGTCGTCCGGTACGGCGAGCACCAGGTCCTCGGAGTGCACCAGCACCGAGTCGAACTGCTCGGGGATCGGCGGCCGGACCAGCCCGAGATCGATCTCCAGGTTGGCCAGCGCCTCGAACTGGTCGGGACTCACCAGTTCGGTCAGCTCCGAGGTGACCGCCGGGGTCCGTTTGCCGACCATCGTCAGGAAGTCCGCCAGTACGGCGTACGCCCCGATCGCGGTGAACGCGATCCGCAGGGTGCCGGTCTGCCCATCGGCCGCCCGCCGCGTCGCTTCGGGCGCGACGTCGAGCAGCGCCAGCACTCGCCGGGTGTGCTCGAGGAAGACGTCGCCGGCGGCGGTGAGCCGCACTCCCCTGCCGGTCCGGTCGAACAGGGAGACGCCCAGAGAGCGCTCCAGCCCCTGGATCTGCCGGGTCAGCGGCGGCTGGGTCAGGTTCAGGCGCTGGGCGGCGCGGCCGAAGTGCTGCTCTTCGGCGACCGCGACGAAGCCACGCAACTGCTGGAGCGACAGATCCATTCGATGCCCTCACGGTATCGGTCGATGCGGAAATGGGCTTGGACGAGCATAACGGAAAACCCTTACCGTCGGGCATACCAAGATCCGACCTGAGGAGTCAGCTTGTCCAAACTAGCCGTGGTGATGACACCGGAACGAGCCGACGACGTCTGCAGCCCGCAGACGCGCGCGCTGCTGGCCGAGCGGTTCGAGGTGACCTGGGCGGGCGCCGACCTCAACCCCGAGGTGGTCGCCGACCTCGCGTCCGGCAGCGACGTACTGCTGACCAGCTGGGGTACGCCGCCCCTGGACAAGGCGCTGTGGGCGGACGGCAACGGCCCGAAGGTGGTGGCGCACGCGGCCGGCACGGTCAAGAAGCTGATCGATCCCACCATCCTGGACCAGGGCGTCGCCGTGTTCTCCGCCGGAACGCGGATCGCCTGGTCGGTCGGCGAGTACTGCCTGGCGTCGATGCTCACCTTGGCCCGCCGGCTCCCCCAGTTCGATCAGGCGCTGCGCGCGGGCGGCTGGAAGCAACCACAGCTGCGCGGCGGCGAGTTGGCCGGTCAGCGGGTCGGCATCCTCGGGGCCAGCTCGACCGCCCGGGCGCTGATCACGCTGCTCAAGCCGTTCGGCTGCGACATCGTGGTCTACGACCCCTACCTGACTGCCGAGCGGGCGGGGCAGCTCGGCGTCCGGACGGTGGAGCTGGAAGAGGCGCTGCAGGCGAAGTTCGTGTCGATCCACGTTCCTGACGTGCCGGAGACCCGCGGACTGGTCACCCGCAAGCTGATCGAGCAACTGCCGGACCACACGATCCTGGTCAACTCGTCTCGCGGTCCGGCCGTCGACCAGCCGGCGCTGCTGGAGCACTGCCTGGACGGCCGCTTGTTCGCGGCGCTCGACGTCTACGACCCGGAGCCGCCGAAGTTCGGTCCGGACGTCCTGGCCGCGCCGAACCTGTTGCTGACACCGCACATCGCGGGCGACACGGTCGAGGGTCACCTCGCGCTCGCGGGCTACGTCCTGGAGGACGTCCTGAAGTGGCTCGACGACGGCGTACGCGGTCCGAGCTTCGTGGATCCCGCCGTCTGGGCGATCGCGGCATGAGCAGGATCAGGTCGGTCGAGGTCTTCCCGGTCGCGGTGCCGTTCGCGCGGCAGTTCGTGCTCGGCAGCGGCGCGGTCGGCTCCCCCGACCAGACACCGGACCAGGCGGCGGCCGTGGTGTTCGTGAAGCTGACCACCGAGGACGGCGTGGTCGGCTGGGGTGAACAGAGAGCGCTCCCCAGCTGGAGCTACGAGACCGCCGAGACGATCGCCGTCGTGATCAAGCGGCATCTCGAGCCGATCCTGCTGGAGCTGACTCCGTTCGAGGTCGAGCTGTTCCACCAGCGGGTGACGAAGCGGCTGAGCCCGTCGGTGTCGAACGGATTCCCGTTCGCTCGCGCGGCGGTCGATCTGGCGATGCACGACGCGGCGGGCAAGCTGGCCGGCGTACCGGTGCACGCGCTGCTCGGCGGCAAGGTGCACGACGAGATCGCGCTCTGTTCGGCGATCGGGGTCGGTGCTCCGGAGGTGGTCCGCGAGCACGCGCGGCAGTCGTCGGACTATGCGGCGTACAAGGTGAAGATCGGGGGTGATCCGGACTCCGACGCGGCCGCGATCGAGGCGGTCGCGGAGGTGGCCGGAAGCAAGCCGCTGTGGCTGGACGCGAACCAGTCGTACCGGCCGAGCGCGCTCAAGCAGCTGCTCGACCGGACCGCTGAGGTCCGCACGATCCATTGCGTCGAGCAACCGGTACCGAGTACCGACACGCTCGCGATGCACCGGCTGCGCGAGTTGATCGACCTGCCGATCGCGATCGACGAGGGCAGTTTCACCGCGCAGGACCTGGCCCGGGCGATCCGGCTCGACGCCGCCGATCTGGTGGTGGTGAAGATCTGCAAGTCCGGTGGTCTGCGCAACGCGCTGAAGACCGCTCAGGTCGCCCTCGCGTCCGGGGTGGAGCTCCTGGCCAGCGGGCTGACCGACTGCGGGATCGGGTTCGCGGCCTCGCTGCACCTGTTCAGTCAGCTCGAGCTGGCGCTGCCGGCCGAGCTGAACGGACCCGAGCTGCTGTCCGACCTGTACGTCGAGGGACTGACCATCACCAAGGCCGTCGCGACGGTCCCCACCGCGCCCGGTCTGGGCGTCCAGGTCGACGAGGAGCGCATCCGCGCCGAGTCGATCACCTTGCTCTTCTCCTGAGGAGTCGACCATGTCCCCTGAGCTGTCCCGCCGCGGCTTCCTCAAGTACACCGGCCTGGCCGGTGCCGCCGCGGCCTCCACCGGACTCCTGTCCGCCTGCTCGTCGACTCCCTCAGGTGCCGCCACCTGGGCGATGTGGTCGAGCAGTCCCGCCGAACGCAAGGTCTGGAGCGACTTCAGCAACTACGTCGAACGCCAACTGCAGGTCGAGTCGATCCCGACCCTCACCCCCTCCGGCGGCTACCCGACCAAGCTCGACCTCCAGCTGGTGAGCGGAACGGCCGGCCTGGTGACCGCGCTGAACGGCACCCTGATCCCGACGTACGCCGCCCGCGGCGCGCACCGGCCGCTGGACGACCTGATCGCCGCCGACCCCGACTTCGACCCGGCCGACTTCTATCCGGCGATCCAGAAGATCTCCACCTTCAACGGCCGCACCTACGCGATCGGTTTCGACGTCGCGCCGACCGTCCTCTACTACAACAAGACCCTGCTGGCGAAGGCCGGGATCGCGGCGCCGTCGCCGACCGAGCCGATGTCCTGGGAGACCTTCCGCGATCTCGCGAAGGAGCTGACCAGGCCGCCGGACCAGTACGGGTTCACCTGTGCGCCGGCGATCGACGATCTTGTCTCGTGGATCTACTGCGCCGGCGGCAACGTGATGAGCCAGGACGGCAGCCGGAGCATCCTGAACGCGCCGGAGGCGGAGAGCGCGATCCA
This sequence comes from Kribbella sp. CA-293567, assembly GCF_027627575.1. Lineage (NCBI taxonomy): Bacteria > Bacillati > Actinomycetota > Actinomycetes > Propionibacteriales > Kribbellaceae > Kribbella > Kribbella sp. CA-293567. The sequence goes on along the minus strand of NZ_CP114065.1, from coordinate 3,968,804 downwards.
GTTCGTGATCGACCTGTTCGTCAGGGACAAGGTGACGCCGCCGATCCGCAACCTGGTGACCGAGAGTTCGTTGTCCAACTTCATGGAGGGCAACGTGGCGTTCATGCAGAACGGGCCGTGGCAGGTGGTGAACGTCCGGAAGGCGAAGTTCGACTGGGACGTGATCCCGTTCCCGGCCGGTGCGGCCGGCAGTACGCCGCGGGTGTCCGGCTCGTCGTTCGCGATCCCGGCCGGGGTCAAGGGCGAGAAGCTGGACCTGGCCTGGCGGCTGCTCAAGACGCTGACCAGTGCCGGTGCGCTCGACATCTACGCGAAGGCGGGCCGCAACAACCCGGCTCGTCGTTCGGCGGGGAGCGCGTTCAAGCCGCCGCCGGACAACCTCGGCGTGGTGCAGGACATCCTCGCCGGGAAGGTCGCGGGCGGGCACCCGTACGACGTGACGACGAACTGGAACCAGGTCAGGCAGTTGCTCGGTCAGGACCTGCCGCGGACGTTCCTCGGGCAGGTCGCGGTACCGGAGACGCTCGACGGGCTGACGCCGCGTCTCGACGTACTGATGAAGCAGCACCAGGACAACGTCCGCCAGGCCGAAGCCAGGAAGGGGTGATCCGGATGGCCGTCGAAACCCTTCCCGCCCGTACTCCGGTCCGGCCGGCGCCCACCAGGTCCGGTCCGACCCCGCGCTGGCGCAGCAAGGAGACGCTCGCCGCCTGGCTGTTCATCCTGCCCAGCCTGATCGGCTTCCTCGTCTTCACCGCCGGCCCGGTGGTCGCGGCCGGGGTCATCTCGCTGCTGAACTGGAACCTGTTCAGCTCCCCGACCTTCGCCGGGCTGAAGAACTTCGCCCGGCTGGGGCCGGACCCGACGTTCTGGTCGGCGCTCGGCAACACGGTGTACTTCACCTTCGTCAGCGTGCCGCTGACGATCCTGGTCAGCCTCGCGCTGGCGTTGCTGCTCAATCAGGGCCTGCGGCGGATCGCGGTCTTCCGGTCGTTGCTGCTGTTGCCCTACGCAACGATCACGGTGGCGGTGGCGTTCGTCTGGATCTGGCTCTACATCCCGCAGGACGGTCTGGTGAACGCCGTGCTCGGCTGGTTCGGGATCAGCGGGCCGGCCTGGCTGATCAGCGACGACTGGGCGATGCCGGCGCTGATCGCGATGAGTGTCTGGAAGAGCTTCGGCTTCGGCATGGTGGTCTTCCTGGCCGGGTTGCAGGCGATCCCGCAGCAGCTCTACGAGGCGGCGAAGGTGGACGGCAGCTCGGCCTGGCAGACCTTTCGCAGCGTCACGCTGCCGATGCTGTCGCCGTCGCTGTTCTTCGTCGTGGTGACGTCGATCATCGGCTCGTTCCAAGTCTTCGACCAGGCACTGATCATGACGAACGGTGGCCCGGGATCGCGGACCACGACGCTCGTCATGTACATCTACCGGACCGGCTTCGAGAACTACGACCAGGGGTACGCCGCGGCGCAGTCGCTGGTGCTGTTCGGGTTCATCGTCGTCATCACCGCAGCGCAGTTCGTGCTGCAGCGGAGGCTCGTCCACTATGACAACTAACGCCCTTGGCCCGGTCCTGAGAAGTCCGGTCCTGAAGAGCCCGGCGGTGACCCGCAAGCTGGTCGTCTTCGCCTGTTTCGTGGTCACCGCGGTGACCCTGGTGCCGGTGGTGATGATGGTGCTGGTCGCGTTCCAGTCGGATGCGGAGTCGATGGCCGCGCAGCCGTCGTTCTGGCCGGGCAGCTGGCACCCGGAGAACCTGACGCGGGCCTTCGAGCTGGTACCGCTCGGCCGCTATCTGCTCAACACGATCATCTTCGCGGCCGGTACGACGCTGCTGGAGACGGTGACGGCCGCGCTGGCGGCGTACGCGTTCGCACGGCTGGACTTCCCCGGCCGGACCTGGTTGTTCGGGATCTATCTGGCGACCCTGATGATTCCTTCGCAGGTCACGCTGATCCCGCAGTTCGTCCTGGTGGCCAAGCTGCAGGGCATCGACACCTGGCCGGGGATGATCCTGCCGCACGCGTTCACCGCGCTCGGGGTGTTCTTGCTGCGGCAGTTCTTCCTCGGCATCCCGCGCGACTACGAGGAGGCGGCGCGGCTGGACGGTGCGAACCGGTGGCAGGCGTTCGTCCGGGTGATCGTGCCGCTGGCGGTACCGGCGATCGCGACGCTCGCGGTGTTCAAGTTCATCGGTCAGTGGAACAACCTGTTGTGGCCGCTGGTGATCTCCAACAGCGATTCGACCCGTACGGCGGCCGTCGGGCTGCAGGTGTTCCAGGACACCAACGGCACCCAGTGGAACCTGCTGCTGATGGCCGCCACCATCACGACCGTTCCGTTGATCGTGCTGTTCTTCCTGACCCAGCGCTGGTTCGTCCGAGGTATCACCATGAGCGGGCTGGGAGGCCGCTGACCCATGAGCTATCACTGGTCCGTCTTCACCAAGCCCTGGTCGCCACTGCCCGGTGACGAGCTGGGCAAGCTCGTCGCCGGTCTCGGCTTCACCGGTGCCGAGATCCCGGTCCGCGACACCGCCTACGTCACGCCGGCCACAGCCGAGGCTGAGCTGCCGGCCTTCACCGAGCAGCTCCGTGCCGAGGGGGTCGAGCCGATCAGCATCGCGAGCGACCTGTCGGAGAGCGCGTTCTCGGCCTGCGCCAAGGCGGGTGTCCCGATGATCCGCATCATGGCGCCGATCGGTCCGGACGGGTACGCCGCCTCGGTCCGCCGGATCCGCCTGGAGCTCGAGGCCGCGGCGCCGCTGGTCGGGCAGTACGGCGTACAGGTCGGGGTGCAGCCGCACCACGGCAAGTTCGTCACGTCGTCGCTCGGTGTCCTGCAGCTCCTGGACGGGCTGCCCGACGAGTTCAGGGTCGTCTGGGACGCCGCGCACGACGCGCTCGCCGGTGACGACCCCGCGATCACTCTGGAGCTGGTCCGGCACCGGCTCGGCATCGTCAATCTGAAGAACGCCAAGTACGTCGAGGCCGACGGTGGCTGGAAGACCTGGTTCGGTCAGGCGGACGAGGGCCTGTCCGACTGGGCGGCCGTCTTCGCGAACCTGAAGGACTACACCGGCCCGATCTGCCTCACCGGCCAGTACTCCGATCCGTCGGTCCCGGTCGAGGACCGGCTGGTCTCGGACCTGGCTACTGCCCGATCGCTGGTCTGAGCGGGATCATGTCGAAGTGGCGCCGGGGGTTCCGACGTCCCCGGTGTCCGCTTCGGCAAAGGAGTCAGATGTGAAGTACATGGTGCTGATCTACGGCAACCCGCAGATGTGGGACGCGATGGCGGCCGACGGGATCGAGGGCGTGCTCGACGTCCATCGCGAGATCGTGGCCGAGACGCGCGCCAGTGGCGAGCTGCTGGCGGCGGACGGGCTGACCACCGAGAACGCGCGGGTGGTGCAGGTCAGGGACGGCCTGCCGGCCGTGACGGACGGGCCGTTCACCGAGGCGAAGGAAGTACTGGCGGGCTACTACCTTCTCGACTGCACCCTCGAGCGGGCGACGGAGCTCGCGGCGAGGCTGCCGGAGGCCCGGTACTCCCCCGTCGAGGTGCGGGCACTGTCGCGGCCCCTCGACGGGTGAACCGTGTTCCAGGGACTTGCCGGTCTCAGCTCGGCGTTGACCTGAGACCGGCGAGTCACTGAATTCAGCTGGGTCGGCTCGGCGCGAGGGTGACCCCACCTGAGGCGGGCTGATCGCCCATCCCAAGGCCACCCTGGACGAACACTGTCGTCCCCGGTTCGGGCGCCTGCACGCCGTCACCCAGACGCAGCGTGGTGGTGAGGCCGTTTCCGAGCCTCAGTACCGCCACACGGCGCGGCTGCCTGGACGCGATCGACGAGTTGACCTCGTGGATCCCGGTGCAGACCGCTGGTTGGATCGCAGCCCGGCCGAGTCGTGACGTGCCGTGACTCCTCACACCACGGCACTGCTCGGCGAGCGCTTTCATCGCTGACACACATCCCCCTCTCTTGGTTACCCAAGGAACAGTTGCTGACGGGACAACTGTTTACCACTGTGCAACGGTCCTCATTGCGCAGCCGCGCACAGTTGCCGCACTTGTGCATCGGACGGCGCACAAGTGATCCCGGCAGCTTTGCTCACAGTGACGGCGTTTTCAAGGGATGACCGCTGGAATCCCGCCTGCCGGAACTTCTGTCCAGGATCTACTGCCCGCCGAAACCGGTGGTCGCGATCCCCTTGATGATCTGCCTTTGGAAAAAGAGGAAAACGACGACCAGTGGCAGGGCGGCCAGGATCGCCGAGGCCATGTTCTGCGCATACTGCAGCCCGTAGGCACTTTTCACCGTCTGCAGGCCGACCGGCAACGTCATCAGGCCGGCGTCGGTGGTGACGATGAACGGCCAGAGAAAGTTGTTCCAGGCACCGATGAAGACGAAGATCGCCACCGCCGCGAGGATCGGCCGTGACAATGGCAACACTATCGACCAGAACACCCGCAACCGATTCGCGCCGTCCACCCGGGCGGCCTCTTCGAGTTCTCTGGGGATCTGGTCGAAGAAGCGCTTCAGAATCAGCACCATCGCGGGTGCGAACGCCTGCGGAAGAATGATTCCCCAATAGGTGTCCACCAGGTCGAAGGCGAGCATCTGGCGGAACAACGGCACGATCAGCAACTGCGGCGGGATGATGATCGCCGCGATGATCGCGGCGTACAGCCAGCGACGGCCGCGGAAGTCCAGCCGGGAGAACGCGTAGCCGGCCAGCGCCGACGTCGCGACGGTGATCACGGTGATCGCCACCGAGGTGATCAGGCTGTTCCACGCCCAGGCCGGGATCTCGCCGGCGGTCAGCACCTTGCGGTAGGCGTCGAAGCTGAAGCCGTCGGGCGGCGACAGGCTGAGGTTGGTGGCCCCGGCGTCGGCCTCGCTCTTGAGCGACGTCAGTACCGCCCAGCCGAAGGGCACCAGCCAGGTCGCGGCCAGGAACGCCAGGATCAGCAGCGCGATCATCCGCGAGACGCTCCAGGGGTTCTCCCCGGGCTTGTAGGCCTTCCTGTTGAGGCCCCGCGACAACGTGTGGGTGCTCATCGGCCACTCCGGCGGTTGAGAAGTCGGTACTGCGCCAGCGACACCAGCACGATGATGGCGAAGAACAGGTACGAGATCGCCGAGGAGAACCCGAACCGGTAGCCGGTGAAGCCGGACTCGTAGATGTACTGCACGATCGACCGGGTGGATCCGGCCGGGCCGCCGTTGGTGAGCATGTAGATCTGGTCGAAGACCTTCAGCGACGCGAGCACCTGCAGGGTGAGGATCAGCGCGGTGGTCGGCGCCAGTTGCGGGATCACGATCGCGAACAGCTGCCGCCACTTGCCGGCGCCGTCGATGGCGGCCGCCTCGAACTGCTGCTCGGGGATGTTCTGCAGCGCGGCCAGGTAGAGCAGGAAGTTGAAGCCGATGGTCCACCACAAGGTGGTGATCACCACCGAGAACATCGCCACCTTCGGGTCCTGCAGCCAGGCCACCGGCGCGATCCCGAGCTCGGCCAGGACGCCGTTGATCAGGCCGATCTTCGGGTTGTACATCCAGGACCAGAACAGCACGACGACGGTCGAGGCCAGCAGGTACGGCAGGAAGAACGACAACCGCCACAACCAGCGGCCCGGCAGCCCCAGGTTCACCAGCAGCGCGAAGGCCAGCGACAGCACGACCAGCGGCACCGTACTGAGGAACGTGAACCACAGCGTGTTGCCCAGCGACCGCCACATGTCCGGGTCGGTCAGCGCCTCGGTGTAGTTCGCGAAGCCGACCAGATCGCTGTTCGCGCCGGTCAGCGTCTCCCCGGTGAAGCTCAGGTACAGCCCGTAGATCGCGGGCACCACCAGGAACAGCACGAACAGCACCGCGAACGGCGCGGCGAAGGCCCAGCCGGTCAGCGTCTCACTGCGCCGGGCCCGGAGCTTGCCTTCAGCAACTACCGCGGTGGCGGCCGCGGGACTGTCGATGGCAGTCGGCATCGTCGATCTCCGTTCCGGGCTCAGACCGGCTGCGGCCGGTCGAGCAGCACGTTCAGCCGCTGGACGAATCCGCCGAACCCGGCCGCGGGATCGCCGCTGCCCAGGTAGACGTTCTGCACGTTCTCCGCGAAGTACCGGTGGAAGTCGCTGCCGGCACCGCCGAACCAGGCGTCCGGGTCGTAGTTCACGTACTGCGGGATGCCGGCGTAGTTCGACTGCGGTTTCAGCGCCTGGTACTCCGGGCTCCGGATCACCGGCTGGTACGCCGGGATGTGGCCGCCGCCCTCGGCCCACTTCGCCGAGCGCTTCAGGATCTCCGCCACCATCCGGTAGACGTGCCGGCGGCGTTCCGGGGACACCTTCGACTGCCGCGGCAGCACGAACGTGTGCGAGTCGGCGTACGCGGCCTCGGTGCCGAACAGGGTCGGGATCGGCATCGCGTCGAACGGCAGTTTCGCGTCCTTGAGGACCGGCAGCTCCCAGACGCCGCCGAAGAACAGTCCGCTCTCACCATGGAGGAACTCGCTCGTCGCCGTTCCGCCGTCGCCGCTGCGCGAGGCGACGGTGTCGTCGAGCAGCGACCGGACGAAGGTCAGTGCCTTCACCGCGGCCGCCTCGTCGACCTCCGCCTGCCGGCCGGGAACGAGCTTCATCTCGGCGTTCTGCTGGCGGTAGAGCGTGTAGAACAGGCGCCACATCTGGGAGCCGTCGCCGAGATAGCCGTAGGACAGGCCGTGCTTGCCGGTCACCCGCTGCAGCTTCGCTGCCACCTCGGTGAACGCCTCGGGCGACCTGACCGACCGCAACGCGTCCGTGACACCGGCCTTCTCGGCAAGCTCGGTGTTGTAGTAGAGGACGAACGGGTGGGTGTCGAGCGCGATCGAGTAGAGCTTGCCGTCGTAGCGGCCCTTCTGCCAGACCAGTGGCGGGAAGTCGCGCTCGTGGATCCCGAACTCGGCCAGCAGATCGGTGTCCCAGGGTTCGAGCAGGCCGCCCGGCGCGTACCCCGCGATCCGGGAGGCGTGCATGACCGCGACGTCGGGCGCCCGGCCGCCGGCCGATGCCATTGCGAGTTTCGTGTAGTACGGCGGGCCCCAGGCCAGCACTGTCTGGGTCGCCTGGAAGCCGGCGCCGAGACCGTTCACCGCATCGACCAGCCCGGCCATCACGATGCCGTCGCCGCCGCTCATCAGGTGCCAGTAGCTCAGGTCGTCGGCGGACTTGCCACCGCCGGGCGAGCAACCGAGCAGGAGGCCGCCACCGGCCGCGGCAGCTGCTCCGGTGAGCAGCCGGCGCCGGGACAACGGGCGATCGAACAATGTCATGAGTTGCTCCTTCGCAGGCCGCAACGATCATTACATCGTTGAAATATGGTGACAAGGGTTCGAGGATCTTGATTTTTGTGCGAGTTTGCGTCAGCGAGCGGTACTGGCGCGGGACACGATGCGGTGCGGGATCATCACCCGGCGCGGTTTCGCGCCCGGGTCGGCCAGTTGCTCGGCGAGCAGATCCAGCGCCGACTCCACGAAAAGCCGCCGGTCGAAATCCACCGTGGTGAGCGGCGGCACGGCGTACCGGCTCTCGAGGAGGTTGTCGAAGCCGGCGACCGCGCAGTCCGCCGGTACGGCGACTCCTGCCGTCCAGAGCGCCGACAGCGCGCCGACGGCGATCGTGTCGGTGAAACAGAAGAGTGCATCCGGTGGTTCGTGGCTCTCCAGGTAGCGGCTCACAACCGTCGCGGCGCCTTCCGGGCTCCAGCGGTCGAGCGCGATCTCCAACTCGGGGTCAGGACCGACACCGGCCGTGGTGAGGGCCTCGCGATAACCGCGGGTGCGGAGGCGGGCGGCCGCAGTACCGGCTGAATCGGTGGCGCCGCCGACCCGGCCGATGCCGCTGGAGCCGCTGGAGCCGCCTTGCAGCTCCGGCGTACCGACCGCGGCGATCCGCCGGTAGCCCTGGTCCAGCAGATGCTTGGTCATGTCCCGCGCGGCCGAGACGTTGTCGATCGCCACCTGGCTCACCATGTCCTGGTCGACATCGCCGATCAGCACGACCGGCGGCAGCGGTCCGGCCGTCGTCACCGCGCTGTCGTCGAGGTTGACCGGGTTGAGGATCAGTCCGTCGACCAGGTGCGCGCGAGCCTTGGAGAGCAGTTCGAACTCACGCTTCGGCTCGGCCGCGGTCTGCTCGATCTGCACTCCCCACCCGCGCTGGTGGGCCAGCTCCACGACGAGGTGGGTGATCTCCGCGGAGTACGGCCGGAGCAGGTCGGGCAACGCGAGCCCGATCATCCCGGACCGTCCGTTGCGCAGCCCGCGGGCGCTCATGTTCGGCACGTAGTCGAGCTCGGCCAGCGCCTGCTCGACCCGCTCCCGGGTCTCCGGCCGGACGAACACGACGCCGTTGATCACGTTCGACACCGTCTTCGGTGACACCCCGGCCAGCTTGGCGACGTCCTTGACGGTGGCACGCATGGGCTCATTGTCACCGACGCCCCTCACGACCGTGCGACGCCTTCGTTGTCACCGGCGCGGATTGCACCGGCGGTTTCACCTGCCGATATAAGGTTGAGTCGAGGATGCAGGCTCAATCACCAGGCGTAGCCGGGTAAAAGTTGCTACGACTGGCTCAATGAGAAGCTGGAACGTATGCCTGCTTCGTTATCTGCTCTCGAAACCGCCGACAGCCACGACGTCATCCAGGTCCGGGGAGCTCGCGAGAACAACCTCGCCGGCGTCTCCGTCGACATCCCCAAACGCCGCCTGACCGTCTTCACCGGGGTCTCCGGATCCGGCAAGTCCTCGCTGGTCTTCGACACCATCGCCGCGGAGTCGTCCCGGCTGATCAACGAGACCTACACCGCGTTCGTCCAGAACTTCATGCCGAGCCTGGCCCGTCCGGACGTCGACGCGTTGCGCAACCTGAGTGCCGCCATCATCGTCGACCAGGAGCGGATCGGCGCCAACGCCCGGTCCACGGTCGGTACCGCGACCGACGCGCACACGATGCTGCGGGTGCTGTTCAGCCGGCTCGGTACGCCGCACGCCGGGTCGCCGTCGGCCTTCAGTTTCAACCGGGCCGAAGGGATGTGCCTGGCCTGCGAGGGGCTGGGGAAGGCGTCCGAGATCGACCTGGACGAGTTCGTCGACCGGTCACTGAGCCTCGACGACGGCGCGGTGAAGGTGCCGGGGTACGGCGTCGGCACGTGGTACTGGCAGTTGATGGCCGGCTCGGGCCTGTTCGATCCCAGCCTGGCGCTGAAGGACTATCCCGCTGACGTGTGGGAGCGGTTCCTCTACCAGCCGGCCACGAAGGTGAAGGTCGGCACGAGCAACCTCACCTTCGAGGGGCTGGTCACCCGGGTGAAGCGGCAACTGCTCACCAAGGACCGCGAGTCGCTGCAGAGCCACGTCCGGGCGTTCGCGGACCGCGCGGTGAAGCTCACCCGCTGCCCGGACTGCGACGGCGCGCGGCTCAACGCGGCGGCCCTGGCGGTGCGGATCGACGGGGTCGGCATCGCGGAGTGCTCGCGGATGCAGATCAGCGAGCTGGCCGGGTTCGTCCGCGGTATCCAGAGCGCCGCGGTCGGGCCGATGCTGGAGGGACTGCGCGGAACACTGGAGTCGATGGTCGACATCGGGCTGGGATACCTCAGCCTGGACCGGGAGTCGTCGACGTTGTCCGGGGGCGAGGCACAGCGGGTGAAGCTGGTCCGGCATCTCGGGTCCCCGCTGACCGATGTCACCTACGTCTTCGACGAGCCGACGGTCGGGCTGCACCCGCACGACATCCAGCGGATGAACGAGCTGCTGCTCCAGCTGCGGGACAAGGGCAACACCGTCCTGGTCGTCGAGCACAAGCCGGAGACGATCGGGATCGCCGACTACGTGGTGGATCTCGGCCCTGGGGCCGGGCAGGCCGGTGGGCGGCTGTGCTACGCGGGCGACCTGCCGGGGCTGAAGAAGTCCGGGACGCTGACCGGGCGGTACCTCGATCACCGGGTCGCGCTGCGCGACCAGGTCCGCCGGCCGACCGGCTGGTTGCCGATCGTGGGAGCGTCGCTGAACAACCTGCGAGAGGTCAGTGTCGAGATCCCGCTCGGGGTGCTGACGGTCGTCACGGGAGTAGCGGGGTCGGGAAAGAGTTCACTGATCCACGGCTCACTGACCGGACGCGAAGGGGTGATCGTGGCCGGGCAGGAGCCGATCCGGGGGTCGCGGCGGAGCAACCCGGCGACGTACACGGGGTTGCTGGATCCGATCCGGGCGGAGTTCGCCAAGGCCAACCAGGTGAAGGCCGGATTGTTCAGCGCGAACTCGGTAGGTGCCTGCCCCGGCTGCAAAGGGCTGGGCGTGGTCTACACGGATCTGGCGATGATGGCCGAGGTCGCGTCGGTCTGTGAGGACTGCAACGGCGAGCGGTTCACCGCCGAGGTACTGGCCTATCAGCTGCGTGGCAAGAACATCAGCGAAGTACTGAGTATGTCGGCGGTCGAGGCGCGGAGCTTCTTCGAGCGCGGGTCAGCGCGGGCGATCCTCGACCGGCTGGTTGCCGTCGGCCTCGGCTATCTGGGCCTGGGGCAACCGTTGACGACCCTGTCGGGCGGGGAGCGGCAGCGGTTGAAGCTTGCGATCCATATGGGCAAGGGTGGGACGACGTACATCCTGGACGAGCCGACGACCGGGCTGCACCTCGCGGACGTCGACCAGTTGCTCACCTTGCTGGACAGGCTGGTCGACGACGGCAACACGGTGATCGTGATCGAGCACCACCAAGCGGTGATGGCGCATGCCGACTGGTTGATCGACCTCGGTCCCGGTGCCGGGCACGACGGCGGTCAGATCGTCTTCACCGGTGTCCCGGCCGACCTGGTCGAGAGCAGCGCCTCGCTGACCGCCGACCATCTCCGCCGGTACGTCGGAGCTCAGCCCGCGCTGGTCTGAGCCGCCAGTCCGGCCGCCAGTTCCTCGATCACCTCACGCCAGGGGG